>NZ_JBITCL010000001.1:0-415862 GCF_044453165.1 Streptomyces sp. NPDC051740
CGGCCAGGTCGGTGCCGGCCAGTGTCTCCTCGACCGAGGCGTCGTCCAGCAGGCAGACGACGACCAGCGTGTTCGCCGCGACGGCGGCGGCGGCGGCGCCGTCCGCGACCCTCGCCCCCTCGCCCCCTCGGCGGCGAGCGGTGCGCAGCGGGCCGGAGTGCGGTTCCAGACGGTGACCGGGTGGCCGGCGGCGAGCCAGGTACGGGCCAGCGCGGTGCCCATCGCGCCGAGGCCCAGCAGCGTGACGGACGTCTTCTCGACAGTGCTCTGTGTCATGCCGACTAGGCTGGGAGCAGGCCCGGAGATGATCAAGTACGTACTTCGGAGTGGGTGGTTACCCCGGAGTGAGCGAGCACGTCAGAGGGGTGGGGCATGACGACACTGAACCGGCCGGGCGCACCGGACGGACACGTCTGCGGGATCGACACCGCGATGGAGGTGATCGGCGGCAAGTGGAAGGTGCTGATCCTCTGGGCGCTCCACGAGCACCCCCGCCGCCGCTTCGGCGAACTGCGCCGGCTGCTCCCGGGGATCACCGAGAAGGTGCTCGCCTCCCACCTGCGCGAGATGGAGGCGGACGGCGTCGTGCACCGCGTCTCCTACGACGAGGTGCCGCCCCGCGTCGAGTACTCGCTGACCGAGGACGGCGGGCACCTCAACGACGCACTCCGGCCACTGGCCGCCTGGGGACGCGAGCGAACGACCGCCCGGGGCCTGGGGGAGAGGACCGGCTAGAGCGCGCTGCCGCCCCGCGGCGGCTCCGGTCCACGGCCAGGCCGGCGGCGGACACCTGGGAGGAGTGCGGCTCGAACCGGCCGCTGCCCGGGTGAGGCAGCCCTTCTGCAGCAGGGAACGCCACGGATGACGGGGGCGGACCCGGAGATCCCGCCCGGACCCTGTGGAAATCCGAGTCAATGCCCCGCAAAGCGGTCGATTGCCCATGGACGTGCGCTCGGACCACTGGATCCCGTGATTCTTCCGGTACTTCTCGTGGGGTCAGTGCCGGTGGTCGCCGTCGCCGTGCTCCTCACCGGTCGCCGGCTCCGGTGTGCCGGCGGGGGCGGTCTTCCCGGTGTGGACGGTGAAGGCCGCGGTGCGGACGGTGCCGTCGTGCCGGAAGTCGAGGAAGAGGCGGTACGTCCCGGCGGTGGGCGCGGTGGCGGTGAAGGAGACGTCGGGGCCGGGCTCGGTGGTGCCGTCGCCGGGTTCGCCGTTCGGGTGGACGTGGAGGTAGGCGAGGTCGCCGGAGCGCAGGGCGACCAGGTGGCCGTAGGCGCCGAGGTAGGGCTCCAGGTCGGTGACCGGGCGGCCGTCGCGGCTGACGCCCAGGGTCAGCTCGGAGGCCTCGCCGGGGCGCAGGTCACCGCGGAGCGTGACGGTGTAGCCGTCGACCGAGGCGGTGGCGGCGGGTTCGGGCAGGGCGGGGGCCTCGTACGTGCCGGAGGCGGCGAGGTCCGCGCCCAGGACGAGGTTGCCGGCGTCTTCGGTGGCCGGGGTGAAGTCGGCGAAGACCCGGTAGGTGCCGGCTGCGGGCAGGTCGACGGGGGTGCTCCAGGTGCCGTCGGCCGCCCGTGTGGGGTGCAGGTGCCGGTAGGTGACCAGGTCGCGCGAGGCGAGGACGAGGTGGAGCTCCTTGCCGTGCTCGCGCCGGTAGGAGGTCACCCGCCGTCCGTCCCGGTCGCGGACGGTGAAGCGGAGTTCGCTCTTCTCTCCCGCGGTCACGCGGGGTGTCCCGAGGTCCAGGGTGTATCCCGCCTGGGAGATCTGCAGGCCCGCGGGGGTCGTGTCCGTGTGTCCGCCGTGGCCGGAGGGCGCCGGGCTCTCGTGTTCCGCGTGGGCCGCGGGCTCCTGGTCCGGGGCGGCGGGGTCGACCGCCGCGCCGACGCCGTAGGCGGTGCCGAAGGTGGCCGCGAGCGCGGCGGCGAAAGCAGTGATCTTCATGCCGGTGTTCATGACGTGCCCTCTCGTGTGGGTGTCGTGTCGCCGCTTCTGCTGGACTGAACTCCGACTATATACCCCTGGGGGGTATGTGCAAGCGGGGCGTCGACGTTTGCCAAACATACCCCGAGGGGGTATATCTGGTGGGCGTCGGCGGTACCCCCCAGGGGTACGCCATCGTCTCGTCTTGTCTCGTCTAGGAGGAACCATGTCCTGCTGCACCCCCGACGGCAGCTGCTCCACCGGCACCGCCACCGCCACGGCGACCGAGGGCACCGCCACCGTCTACGACGTCTCCGGAATGACCTGCGGGCACTGCAGGGCCATGCTCACCAAGGAGATCGGCGCCCTGGACGGTGTCCTGGCGGTCGACGTCGACCTCGAGGCCGGCCGGGTCACCGTCACCACGGCGGGCGAGCCCGACGACGCGCTGCTGGCCGAGGTCGTCGACGACGCCGGCTACGAACTCACCGGCCGCGCGGCCTGAAGGGCCCGCACACCGGCCGGGTCCGCCCGAGGACCCGGCCCCCTCCTCCCCACGTCCCCTCTGTCCTGATCAGCCCGAGGAGCAGCAATGGCCACCACGGTCCCCGACACAGCCGAGGTCGAACTCGCCATCGGCGGCATGACCTGCGCCTCGTGCGCCGCCCGGATCGAGAAGAAGCTCAACCGGATGGACGGGGTCACCGCCACCGTCAACTACGCGACGGAGAAGGCCAAGGTCCACTACAGCGGTGACGTGTCCGTCCCGGAGCTGATCGCCACGGTCGAGGCGACCGGGTACACCGCCCGCGAACCCGAGCCGGTACGTACCGGGCCCGAGACCGGCCCGGAGAGCGCCGAACCCGCCGACGAACTGCGGCCCTTGAGGGAGCGGCTGGTCACCGCCGTACTGCTGGCCGTCCCGGTCGTCGCGATGGCGATGGTGCCGGCGCTGCAGTTCGAGTACTGGCAGTGGCTGTCGCTGACGCTGGCGGCGCCCGTGGTGACGTACGCAGCCTGGCCGTTCCACAAGGCCGCCCTCACCAACGCCCGGCACGGCGCGGCCACCATGGACACGCTGATCTCGGTCGGCACGTCGGCGGCGTTCCTGTGGTCGCTGTGGGCGCTGTTCTTCGGCACCGCCGGCACGCCCGGCATGACCCACCCCTTCGAGCTGACCATCGCCCGCAGCGACGGCGCCGGGAACATCTACCTGGAGGCCGCCGCCGGGGTGACCGCCTTCATCCTCGCCGGCCGCTACTTCGAGGCCCGCTCCAAGCGCAAGGCCGGGGCCGCGCTGAAGGCCCTGCTGGAACTGGGCGCCAAGGACGTCACGGTGCTGCGGGAGGGCCGTGAGGAGCAGGTGCCGGTCGGGGAGCTGAAGGCCGGGGACCGTTTCCTGGTCCGTCCCGGCGAGAAGATCGCGACCGACGGCACGGTCGTCGAGGGCACCTCGGCCGTCGACGCGTCGATGCTCACCGGCGAGTCGGTGCCGGTCGAGGTCGGCGTCGGGGACACGGTCACCGGCGCGACCGTGAACGCGGGCGGCCGGCTCGTGGTCGAGGCGACGCGGGTCGGCGCGGACACCCAGCTCGCGCGGATGGCGAAGCTGGTCGAGGACGCGCAGAACGGCAAGGCCGCCGCCCAGCGGCTCGCCGACCGGATCTCCGGGGTCTTCGTTCCCGTGGTCATCGCCCTGGCGCTGGGCACCCTGGGCTTCTGGCTCGGCAACGGCGCGGGCCTGACGGCCGCGTTCACCGCCGCCGTCGCCGTCCTGATCATCGCCTGCCCCTGCGCCCTCGGGCTCGCCACGCCGACCGCGCTGATGGTCGGTACCGGGCGCGGCGCCCAGCTCGGCATCCTCATCAAGGGCCCCGAGGTCCTGGAGTCCACCCGCCGCGTCGACACCGTCGTCCTCGACAAGACCGGCACCGTCACCACCGGCCGCATGACCCTGCTCGCCGTGCACACCGCCGACGGCACCGACGAGACCGAGGTGCTGCGCCTCGCGGGCGCCCTGGAACACGCCTCCGAGCACCCGATCGCCCGGGCGGTGGCGGCGGGCGCCGCCGACCGCGTGGGCACCCTGCCCGTACCCGAGGACTTCGCCAACCTCCCCGGTCTCGGCGTGCAGGGCGTCGTCGACGGCCACGCCGTCCTCGTCGGCCGCGAGAAGCTGCTCGCCGAGTGGGCCATGGACCTGCCGGCCGGTCTGGCACGCGCCAAGGCCGATGCCGAGGCGGCGGGCCGTACGGCGATCGCGGTCGCCTGGGACGGCGAGGCGCGGGCGGTCATCGAGGTCGCCGACGCCGTCAAGGACACCAGCGCCGAAGCCGTCACCCGGCTGCGCGCCCTGGGCCTGACCCCGATCCTCCTCACCGGGGACAACAAGGCCGTCGCCGAGTCGGTGGCCGCGGAGGTCGGCATCGCTCCCGAGCACGTCATCGCCGACGTCATGCCCGAGGACAAGGCCGACGTCGTCAAGCGCCTCCAGAACGAGGGCCGTTCGGTCGCGATGGTCGGCGACGGCGTCAACGACGCCGCCGCGCTCGCCCAGGCCGACCTGGGACTGGCCATGGGCACCGGCACCGACGCCGCCATCGAGGCCGGCGACCTCACCCTCGTCCGCGGCGACCTGCGCGCCGCCGCCGACGCCATCCGCCTCGCCCGCAAGACCCTCGGCACCATCAGGTCCAACCTCTTCTGGGCCTTCGCCTACAACATCGCCGCCCTGCCGCTCGCCGCCGCCGGACTCCTCAACCCGATGATCGCCGGAGCCGCCATGGCCTTCTCCTCGGTCTTCGTCGTCGGCAACTCCCTGCGCCTGCGCGGCTTCAGGGCCACGAGCTGAGACGCCTCCCCTCTCCGGCGTCCCGCACCGCATCCGGTACGGCGCTCGAGGAGCGGCCGGCCGGCGGGGCGGGGCCCGGTCAGGCCGAAAGCGCCCGCCGGGTGGACTCCAGCACCGAGGCCGGGAAGCGGCGTACCGTCTCCAACTCGCCCTCCTGGAAACCTTCCGCGGCCGTCACCACCTCGCCGATCACCGGCCCGAAGAAGGTCCACCCGAGCTGTATGGCCTCCTCCTCCACCTCCAGCAGCACGCGTCGCCGATCGGCCGTGTCCCTGCTGCGCCGGACCCAGCCGAGCCGCTCCAGCCGGTCCACCAGGGCGGTGGTCCCGGACGAGTTCAGGCGCAGTTGCCCGCCGAGCCGGCCGGGCGTGGCACGGGTGCCGGCCCGTGCCGCGTCCAGCAGGTGGATCAGTGCGCGCACATCGGTGGGATGCAGCCCGTGGCGCGCGGCGAACTCGGCGCCGGGCAGGTCGAATTCCACGGTCACCGCGCGCAGCGAGTGAACCAGCCCCATCTGTGCCGGCTGTTCTGCACGTGCGACTACGCGAAACTGGAGCAGGCCCTGCCGGGCCTGATCGCCGACCTGCGCCAGGCCGCCGGCGGCTCCTCCGGTTCGGCGGAGGCGTCCGGGTTGCTCGCGACCGCCTACCAGACGTCGGTGAGCCTGTTGCTGAAGCGAGCCGACCAGGGCAACGCCTGGCTCGCGGCCGGCCGGGCCATGGCCGAGGCGGAAAGGTCCGGGGACCCTGTCGTCCTCGCCGCCGGCGTCCGCGTTCACGCTCACGTGCTCGTACGGGAGAAACACACAGCCCAGGCCGTGAACATGGTGCGCCACGCCGTCGACCAGCTCAGCGGCTCCTACGACCAACGCTCGCCCCGATATCTGGCGGCGGTCGGCCTGTTGCTGCTCCGCGGAGCAACCGCCGCCAGCAGAAACGGCGACCGCGAAACCACCCACGACTTCCTCACCGAGGCCAAAGAGGTGGCCCGCTACGTCGCATTCGACAGGCCGGACGCCTGGGCGAACTTCAGCCCGACCAACGTAGCCCTGCACGAGATCAGCGCGGCTGTCTCATTCGGCGACGCCGGAATCGCCCTCCAAACCGCTCGCCCCCTCATGCGGCGGCACATCCCCGTCCCCGAGCGACGGGCCGCGCTCTGGGTGGAGGCCGCCCGCGCCTACAGCCAGCAGGGCGGACTCGCCGACGGCTACCGGGCCCTGCGCATCGCCGAGAGCTGCGCGGCACAGGACGTCCGCCGCCCGGCCGTACGCGAACTGGTCGCCGACATGGCAGCCCGTGACCGTCGCCGGGCGCTGCCCGAGCTCCACCACTTCAGCCGCCGACCGGGAGTGCCCGCGTGAGTGACCAGCACGACAAGCCGTTCCTCCAGATCGTGGTCTGCGCGGCCGGGGTCGCCGCCGACGTCGGCCGGCTGATCACGGCAGCACAGGAACGGCACTGGGACGTCGGCGTCGTAGCCACCCCGCAAGGAGTCGGCTTCCTCGATGCCGAGGCGGTCGAGGCCCGGACCGGCCGTCCCATCCGCTCGGCCTGGCGGTCACCGGGTGAGCCACGCCCGAGCCGGCCTGCGGATGCGATCGCGGTCGCCCCGGCCACCTTCAACACGGTCAACAAGTGGGCCGCCGGGATCTCGGACAATCTCGCGCTGGGCATCCTGTGCGAGGCGCCCGCCATGGGGGTACCGGTCGCCGTGCTGCCGTACCTGAACTCCGCCCAGGCCGCCCATCCTGCATACCGACGGAGTCTGGACCTGCTGCGCGAGATGGGTGTCCTGATCGGCTCCTACGAGCCTCACCGGCCGAAGGCGGGCGGCGGGGCCGACCGCTACCGCTGGGAGGAAGTGGTGGAGCTGCTCGCCCCCAGGCTGTCCCCGCGGTCGTGATCAGCGCCTTCGTGCTTGCGGCGGTCGTGAGGGCGACACCGCAGATGTCTCGTGGACCGGCGTGCTGGGCTGTGGTGTCCTTTCGGGCTCACGCTGCGGACGTACACGCACCTGCTGCCGTCCAGCGAGACCCGCCCCGCAAGGCGGTCGACGACGCCTTCACGGACGCGGAGCCGCAGGGCGGGGGAGAGGGGGCAGGGCACATCACCACCCCCGGCAAAGCCGATGTGCCCGGGCCGCCTGACGGCCCCTTCCCGGCAAGCAAAGGGGCGAGGCCCGAAGACCCCGCCCGCCCTCGCGGAACCCCGGCTCAGGGCCACACCAGGCAGTAGGCCTGATGCCCCGCCTCGTGCAGCCGGTGCGAGAAGTCCTGCCACTCGTGCAGCAACTGGTACACGTTGAACGCGTCCCGCGGGCCGCCGCGGTCCGGGACCGTCGACCAGATGAAGGCCGCCGCGCCGACCGCCTCCTCGCCTATGCCGCGCAGGGGGTCGACGACCGTCATGGGGAGTTTCACGACCGCGTAGTCGGGGTGCAGGACGACCAGTTCCAGGGGTGGGACCTTGTGCAGGGGGACGCCCTCGATGCCCGTGAGGACCATCGCGGCCATGGTCTCCGGCTTGATCTTGGTGAACATGCCGTTCATGCCGAGCTCGTCGCCGCCGAGTTCCTCGGGGCGCATCGATATCGGGACGCGGGCCGCGGTGGCGCCGTCCGGCGCGCCGAAGTACTTGTACGTCACCCCCACCCGACCACCATTCCCGCTCCCCGCCCCCCTCGGAGGGCCGATCCGCTCCGGTTCGCCGCGTGTCCGCCGCGTCTGCTCGGTGTCCTCCGCCTCGCGTCGGTGCCTTCCCCGCCGGGCACGTCGAGGACCCAGGTCATCAGTCCCCTCGCCCAGTCCGCCACCGCGATGCATATCTCCACCCGACTGCTTTTCTAGGACGCGTGGCCCCCGCCGCGCAACCCGATCATCGTGTCAGTGACCTCCCCCACGGCCGCCCGCCGAAACGTACGGTGGGACATCTGCCCGCGGGGTGTCCGCAGCCTCCGGCCGGCCCCGGCCGTGTGAGCTGTGTGTATCAGACGTCAGTTTCGCAGATCACGGCCGAACGGGGGCCGGATGCCGCAGGCCGCCCCTGGCCTACCCTGGACACGTCATACGCACCCGGAGCCGGGAAGCCCCCGGAATGTCGGAGAAGGTCGGAGAAGTCGCAGGTCATGAGCGAACTGCCATATTCATACGAAGCCCAAGCCTCGCAGGCGCTGTTCGACCGTGCCGCGGCCGTCACGCCCGGCGGCGTGAACTCGCCGGTGCGCGCCTTCCGCGCCGTCGGCGGCACGCCCCGGTTCATGGTGTCGGGCACCGGCCCGTACCTGACCGACGCCGACGGACGCGAGTACGTCGACCTGGTCTGCTCCTGGGGACCGATGATCCTCGGGCACGCGCACCCCGAGGTGATCGCCGCCGTGCAGGAGGCCGTCGCGCGCGGTACGTCCTTCGGCACGCCCGGTGAGGGCGAGGTCGCGCTCGCCGAGGAGATGACCGCCCGGATCGAACCGCTGGAGCAGGTGCGGCTCGTGTCCAGCGGGACCGAGGCCACCATGTCGGCGATCCGGCTCGCCCGCGGGTTCACGCGGCGCGCCAAGGTGGTCAAGTTCGCCGGCTGCTACCACGGGCACGTCGACTCGCTGCTCGCCTCCGCCGGCTCCGGGGTGGCCACCTTCGCGCTCCCCGACACGCCCGGCGTCACCGGCGCCCAGGCCGGCGACACCATCGTCCTGCCGTACAACGACCTCGACGCCGTGCACGCCGCCTTCGCCGCGCACCCCGGTGAGATCGCCTGCGTGATCACCGAGGCGTCGCCGGGCAACATGGGCGTCGTACCGCCGCTGCCCGGGTTCAACCAGGGGCTGAAGGACGCGTGCGCCGCGAACGGCGCGCTGTACATCTCCGACGAGGTCATGACGGGGTTCCGTACCAGCCGGGAAGGGTGGTACGGCGTCGACGGCGTGCGGCCCGACCTGATGACCTTCGGGAAGGTGATGGGCGGCGGCTTCCCGGCCGCGGCCTTCGGCGGGCGCGCCGACGTGATGGGCCACCTCGCCCCCGCCGGGCCCGTCTACCAGGCCGGCACCCTCTCCGGGAACCCCGTCGCCACCGCCGCCGGGCTCGCCCAGCTGCGGCTGCTCGACGACGCCGCGTACGAGAAGGTGAACGCCGTCTCGGCGCGGATCCAGTCGCTCGTCACCGAGGCGCTGACCAAGGAGGGCGTCGCGCACACGCTGCAGAACGCCTCCAACATGTTCTCCGTGTTCTTCACCGACCGCCCGGTGCGCAACTACGAGGAGGCGAAGACGCAGGAGTCGTTCCGCTTCACCGCGTTCTTCCACTCCCTCCTCGCGAACGGCGTCTACCTGCCGCCGTCGTCCTTCGAGTCCTGGTTCGTGTCCGCCGCGCACGACGAGCGGGCCGTCCAGCGGATCGCCGACGCCCTTCCGGCGGCGGCCCGAGCGGCGGCGGAGGCGACCGCGTGAGCACCCCGAAGAAGGACGACGACGTCACCGTCGTCCACCTGATGCGGCACGGCGAGGTCGAGAACCCGGACGGCGTCCTCTACGGCCGTCTCGCCGGCTACCACCTCTCCGAGCTGGGCCGGCGCATGGCCGACCGGGTCGGCGAGCACCTCGCCTCCCGTGACATCACGTACGTCGTCGCCTCCCCGCTGGAGCGGGCGCAGGAGACGGCCGAGCCCATCGCCAAGGCGCACGGTCTGGACATCGCCTCCGACGAGCGGCTGATCGAGGCGGAGAACGTCTTCCAGGGCAAGACCTTCGGCATCGGCGACGGCGCGCTGCGCCGCCCGGCCAACTGGAGGCACGTCGTCAACCCGTTCAAGCCGTCCTGGGGCGAGCCGTACATCGAGCAGGTCATCCGCATGACGGGCGCGCTGAACGCGGCGAAGGACGCGGCGCGCGGACACGAGGCGGTGCTGGTCAGCCACCAGCTGCCGATCTGGGTCGTGCGGTCCTACGTCGAGAAGCGGCGGCTGTGGCACGACCCGCGCAAGCGGCAGTGCACGCTCGCCTCGCTGACCACCTTCACCTACCGGGGCGACAGGATCGTCTCCGTCGGCTACAGCGAGCCGGCCCGCGACCTCGTCCCCGCCCATCTGCTGGCCGGTGCCAAGCCGGTGAAGGGGAAGAGCAGGGCATTCGGGGCGTGACGCCCGCCCCGGACGGGCGTCGTACCGGTCCCGGGACCGGTACGACACCCGACGGAACCACGCTTTCGAAAACCGTTGCGAAACCCCCGCATCCGGCCGGGAACCCCCGGCTGTGTCGCGTCCTCTGAGTGAGTGACCACCAGAGGACGTGACGAACGGGGTTGCCATGCGCAGTCTCACCCGCAGGGGAATGCTCGGGCTCGGGGCGGGAGCCGCTGCCGCCGCCTCGCTGGCCGGCTGCGGCGGCCACAAGGACGCGGACGGCCCCGGCGGTTCCCGTCCTTCCGGGGACCGGCCCGGCACACCGGAACCGGACCCGAAGCCGACGAAGACGGCCCGCCCGATCGGTGACGGCTCCACCTCCTTCACCGGCGGGCAGCCCCACCAGCCCGAGGCGCCGGTGCCGCTGGAGCCGGGCCAGACCCCGCCGCAGTTCGTCGTCTTCTCCTGGGACGGTGCCGGCGAGGTCGGCAACGGCCTCTTCCCGCGCTTCCTGGACCTCGCCGAGGAGCACGGCGCGTCCATGACCTTCTTCCTCTCGGGCCTCTACCTGCTCCCCGAGTCGAAGAAGCGGCTCTACGACCCCCCGAACAACCCGCGCGGCGCCTCCGACATCGGCTACCTCACCGACGGCCACATCAAGGACACACTGAAGAACGTCCGCCGTGCCTGGCTCGAAGGGCACGAGATCGGCACCCACTTCAACGGCCACTTCTGCGGCGGCTCCGGCAGCGTCGGCAACTGGACCCCGCAGCAGTGGCGCAGCGAGATCGAGCAGGCCAAGTCCTTCGTCAAGGAGTGGCGGACCAACTCCGGCTGGACCGACCTGGAGCCGCTCCCCTTCGACTACGACAAGGAGCTCGTCGGCGCCCGTACGCCCTGTCTGCTCGGCCAGGACAAGCTGCTGCCCACCGCCCGCGAGCTCGGCTGGCGCTACGACGCCTCCTCGCCCGGCGGACGCCAGGTCTGGCCGTCGAAGAAGCAGGGCGTATGGGACCTCCCCCTGCAGCAGATACCGTTCCCCGGCCACTCCTTCGAGGTCCTGTCGATGGACTACAACATCCTCGCCAACCAGTCGGTCAACTCGACCAACGCGCCCGCCCACCACCACCCCGGCTGGCGACGGCAGGCGACCCGGGCGTACATATCCGGCTTCAGGCGGGCGTACGAGTCGAACCGCGCACCCTTCTTCGTCGGCAACCACTTCGAGCAGTGGAACGGCGGCATCTACATGGACGCCGTGGAGGAAGCCCTCAAGCACATCGCGCGGGAGAAGGAGAAGGGCGGCGACGTGAGGCTCGTCTCCTTCCGGCAGTTCACCGACTGGCTGGACGTGCAGAAGCCGGAGGTGCTGGAGCGGTTCCGCACCCTGGACGTCGGCCAGGAACCGGCCGGTGGCTGGAAGGCGTTCGCCGGGGACACCGGCACCACCACCGGAACGGGCCCCGGCAACGCCGCCTGATATGCGGGTTTCCGCCCGCAAGGGGGGTGCTCAAGATCCCCGGAACGGGCATGCGAAACTTTTCACATGAGTGCCGCCAGCCGCGCCCCCCAGCGCTCGAACCGGGTCGTTCCCCGCTCGGACCGCGCCCTCCGCGTCCGCCGTCGCGCCACCCTGGCCGCCGGTGCCGCCGCGGCCGCACTGCTCGTCTCCGCGTGCGGCTCGGGCGGGACGTCCGGCGGTGGCGGCAACACCAACTTCGTCGCCGGCACCGACGGCATCTCCACGGTCCCCGAGGGCAAGCGGGTCGCCGCACCCGAACTGTCCGGGAAGACCATCGACGACCAGCAGCTCGACGTCGCCGACTACAAGGGCAAGGTCGTCGTCCTCAACATCTGGGGCTCCTGGTGCAACCCGTGCCGCGCGGAGGCCAAGTACTTCGCCAAGGTGGCCGGGGAGTACGCCGACCAGGACGTGCAGTTCGTCGGCATCAACACACGGGACGGCAGCACCACGGCCGCCCTCGCCTTCGAGAAGGACTTCGGCATCCCCTACCCGAGCCTGTACGACCCCACGGGCAAGCTGATGCTCCGCTTCGAGAAGGGCACCCTCAACCCGCAGGCCGTCCCCTCCACCCTGGTCCTGGACCGGGAGGGGAGGATCGCGGCCCGCTCGCTGACCTCGCTCAGCGAGGAACGCCTGCTGAAGATGCTCAAGCCGGTCGTCGCGGAGAAGTGACGTGACGGCCCTGCACACGCTCGCCGCGGAGACGGGCTACAACGGCACGGTGCTCAACGGCGCCCTCCTGGTCGCCCTGCCCATCGCCCTGCTCGGCGGACTGGTCTCCTTCTTCTCGCCCTGCGTGCTGCCGCTGGTCCCCGGCTACCTCTCCTACGTCACCGGCGTCTCCGGCACCGACCTGGCCGAGGCCCGGCGCGGACGCATGGTCGCCGGCGCCTCCCTCTTCGTCCTCGGCTTCACCGCCGTGTTCGTCTCCGGCGGCGCCTTCTTCGGCTACTTCGGACAGACGCTCCAGGAACAGTCGGGCGTCCTGTCCAAGGTGCTCGGCGTCCTCATGATCCTCATGGGCGTCTTCTTCATGGGCCTGATGCCCTGGCTCACCCAGCGCGAGTTCCGCTTCCACAAGCGGCCGGCGACCGGACTGGTCGGCGCCCCCGTCCTCGGCGCCCTGTTCGGCATCGGCTGGACCCCCTGCATCGGCCCGACGCTCGCCTCCGTGCTCACGCTCTCCGCGCAGCAGGAGAGCGCCGGACGCGGCGCCATACTGACCATCGCGTACTGCCTGGGACTGGGCGTGCCCTTCGTGCTCGCCGCCGTCGCCTTCCGCAAGGCGCTCGGCGCGTTCGCCTGGGTCAAGCGCCACTACACCTGGGTGATGCGCATCGGCGGCACGATGATGATCGTGACCGGCGTGCTCCTGCTGACCGGCGCGTGGAACAGTCTCGTGGCGGAGATGCAGACCTGGTCCAACGGCTTCACTGTGGGGATCTGACCCGATGAGCAAGACGACAACCGACGACGACACCCCCGGGGCCACCGACGACCAGGAGCTCGGCGCCGCCGGCTCCCAGCTGTCCACCGCGCCCAGCGAGGACGCGCCGAACCTGCCCTCCCTCGGAGTCATCGGCTGGGCCCGCTGGTTCTGGCGGCAGCTCACCTCCATGCGGGTCGCGCTGCTGCTGCTCCTGCTGCTGTCGCTCGGCGCGATCCCCGGCTCGCTCATCCCGCAGACCGGGGTCGACGAGACGCGGGTCGCCGACTTCCGCGAGCGCCACGACGTCCTCGCGCCGATCTACGACAAGCTCGGCCTGTTCCACGTCTACAGCTCGGTGTGGTTCTCCGCGATCTACATCCTGCTGTTCATCTCCCTCATCGGCTGCATCGTGCCCCGCACCTGGCAGTTCGTGGGCCAGCTGCGCGGCCGCCCGCCGGGCGCGCCCCGCCGGCTGACCCGGCTGCCCGCCCACACCACCTGGCGCACCGGGGCCGAGCCCGAGCAGGTCCGCGAGGCCGCGCTCGCCCTGCTGCGGAAGCGCCGCTTCCGCGCCCACCTCGCCGGTGACGCCGTCGCCGCCGAGAAGGGCTACCTGCGCGAGGTCGGCAACCTGCTCTTCCACATCGCGCTGATCGTGATGCTGATCGCCTTCGGCTGGGGCCAGCTGTTCAAGTCCGAGGGCAACAAGCTGATCGTCGAGGGCGACGGCTTCGCCAACACGCTCACCCAGTACGACGACTTCAAGTCCGGCAACCTCTTCACCAACGACGACCTGGTGCCGTTCAGCTTCGACGTCAAGGAGTTCACCGGCACCTACGAGCGCACCGGACCCAACAAGGGCACCCCGCGCACGTACCAGTCCGAGGTCACCTACGCCGAGGGAGCCGACGGCGAGGAGAAGACGGCCGTCATCAAGGTGAACGAGCCGCTGGAGATCGGCGACGCCAAGGTCTATCTCGTCAGCCACGGCTACGCGCCCGTCGTCACCGTCCGCGACGGCAAGGGCAAGATCGTCTACCGGGACGCCGTGCCGCTGCTGCCGCTCGACGCCAACGTCACCTCCTCCGGCGTGGTCAAGGTCCTCGACGGCTACCGCGACACGGACGGCAAGAAGGAGCAGCTCGGCTTCAACGCCTTCTTCGTGCCCACCTTCGGCGGTTCCGCCACCGGCACGATGCTCTCCCAGTTCCCCGCGCTGGACTATCCGGTGCTCGCGCTCTCCGCCTACCACGGCGACCTGAAGGCCGACTCCGGCATTCCGCAGAGCGTGTACCAGATGGACAAGACCAAGATGAAGGAGTTCAAGGACTCCGACGGCGAGCTGTTCAAGAAGCTGCTCACGCCCGGCGAGACCATGACGCTCCCGGACGGCGCCGGCTCGGTCACCTTCGAGAAGGACGTCAAGGAGTGGGCCGGCTTCCAGGTCGTCCAGGAGCCGGGCGGCGGCTGGGCGCTCGGCGGTGCCGTCGCCGCGATCGCCGGTCTCGCCGGCTCCCTGTTCATCCAGCGCCGCCGCGTGTGGGTGCGCGCGGTGCGCGGCGACGACGGCGTGACCGTCGTCGAGATGGCCGGCCTCGGCCGCAGCGAGTCCGCGAAGGTCCCCGAGGAACTCGGCGACCTCGCCGGAATCCTCTACGACCGGGCACCGGGCGCGCCCGACCCCTCCCCGGACCCGACCGATCCCACCGACACCGACACCGACACCGACACCGATCCCGAAGCCGTACCTGCCGAAGGGGCTGAGAAATGACTCTCGCCGCCGCAACAGATCTGGCCGCCGCGGCCAACGAGAACCTCGCGGAGATCAGCAACGTGCTGGTCTACTCCGCGATGGCGGTCTACACCCTCGCCTTCTTCGCGTACATCGCGGAGTGGACCTTCGGCAGCCGCAGCAAGGTCGCCCGTACCGCCGCCGCCCTCACCCCGAAGACGGCGGACCGGGCGAAGAAGGCACCGGTCGTCACCGTCAACCAGGCCGGCGGCACCGCGGTACTGGAGCGGCCGAAGGTCGTCGTACGCGCCGCCACCGGCTCCCGCGACGTGCCCGACGGGCCCGGAGCGCACGGCGGCGACGAGAAGGGCGACCTCTACGGACGGATCGCCATCTCCCTCACCGTGCTCGCCTTCCTGCTCTCCTTCGGCGGCGTGCTCACCCGCGCGCTGTCCGTGGAGCGGGCGCCGTGGGGCAACATGTACGAGTTCAACATCACCTTCTCCACCACCGCCGTCGGCGTGTACCTCCTGCTGCTGGCGCTGAGGAAGAACGTCCGCTGGCTCGGCCTGTTCCTCACCACCTCGGTCCTCCTCGACCTCGGTATCGCCGTCACCTGGCTCTACACCGAGAGCGACCAGCTCGTCCCCGCCCTCCACTCGTACTGGCTGTACATCCACGTCTCCACGGCGATCCTGTGCGGCGCGGTCTTCTACGTCGGCGCGGTCGGCGTGATCCTCTACCTGTTCAAGGACGCGTACGAGAACAAGCTCGCCGGCGGCGGCAAGCCCGGCAGCTTCGCCACCTCCGTCCTGGAGCGCCTGCCCGCGGCCGCGTCCCTCGACAAGTTCTCCTACCGGGTCAACGCGGCCGTCTTCCCGCTGTGGACGTTCACGATCATCGCGGGCGCCATCTGGGCCGGCGACGCCTGGGGCCGCTACTGGGGCTGGGACCCCAAGGAGGTCTGGTCCTTCATCACCTGGGTCGCCTACGCCGGCTACCTGCACGCCCGCGCGACGGCCGGCTGGAAGGGCCGCAAGGCCGCCTACCTGGCCCTGCTCGCCTTCGGCTGCTGGCTGTTCAACTACTACGGCGTCAACATCTTCGTCTCCGGCAAGCACTCGTACGCGGATGTCGGCCTGGGCGCGCTGGGGTCCGTGGGGTTCTGAACCCGGACACCACGAAGGCCGGTTCCCGTGACCCGCGTCACGGGAACCGGCCTCCGTCGTTCAGTCCCCGATGTCCTCGTTCCACAACCGTGGATGAGAGGCGACGAACTCCCGCATCATCGCGGCGCACTCCGGATCGTCCAGCAGCACGATCTCCACGCCGTGCCCGGCCAGCCAGTCGTGCCCGCCGTGGAAGGTGACCGCCTCGCCGATCACCACCCGGGAGATGCCGAACTGCCGGACGAGCCCCGAGCAGTACCAGCACGGGGAGAGCGTCGTCACCATCGTCGTACCGCGGTACGACCGCTGCCGTCCCGCCGCGCGGAAGGCGGCGGTCTCCGCGTGCGCCGACGGGTCGCCGTCCTGTACGCGGCGGTTGCGGCCACGGCCGAGCAGGTTCCCGTCGGCGCCGTACAGCGCGGCGCCGACGGGGACGCCGCCCTCCTCCAGCCCGGCGCGGGCCTCCGCGAGGGCGGTGGCGAGCCAGGCGCGGGCGGTGACCGGATCGATCGATTCCATGGGGCCAGTGTCCCCTGTCCCCTGTCGGCAACCCGCCGTACACGCTCTGTACGCTGTCCCGATCGCCGCCGCGCGGGCGGCAGTTGGGGCTGGGAGGAACGTCATGGGTGCTCCGGTACTGGAGGAGCTGCGGGAGGTCTGCCAGCCGCGGGCCAAGATGGACAGCCGCAACGGCGAGCACTGGGCCGGCCGCCTCTACATGCGGAGGGTCTCCCTGCGCACCACCCGCCACCTGGTCCGCACCCCGGTCACCCCCGACCAGCTCACCTGGACCATGGTGGTGTGCGGAGTGGCCTCCGGCGCCGCGCTGATGATCCCCGGCCCGACCGGCGCGGTCCTCGCCGTGATCCTCATGCAGTTGTTCCTGCTCTTCGACTGCGTGGACGGCGAGGTCGCCCGCTGGAAGGGCCAGAACAGCGCGGCCGGCATCTACGTCGACCGGCTCGGCGCCTACCTCGCCGACGCGGCGCTGATGGCGGGCGCCGGCTACCGCGCCGCCGAGTCCGGCGTCGGCGGCTGGCTGTCGATCGGTATCGCCACCGCCCTCGGCGTCGTCCTGCTCAAGGCCTCCACCGACCTGGTGGACGTGGCCCGCGCCCGCCGCGGCCTGACCGTCGCCGACGACGAGTCGACCCGCTTGCGCTCGGAGGGCGTCGCCACGGTGCGCCGCATCGCCGCCGCGTTCAGGATCCACCGGGTCACCAACGGCATCGAGGCGTCCCTCGTCCTCCTCGTCGCGGCGGTGGCCGACACGGTCACCGGCGGCGTCGAACCGACCCGCTGGGCCCTGGGCGCACTCGCCGTCATCACCTGGGTGATGGTCCCGGCCCACCTGCTGTCGATCCTGTCCTCGTCCCGCCTGCGCTGACCGACGCCTCCCCGTCCTCGGCCGGGGAACCCGTGCCGAGGGCCGTGCTGAGGGGATCTCCGCATGACGTGACCCTCCGTCCGCCCGACTCCGCGCAGCGGCACGGCACGGCGTGCGGGAGGGGAGCGACGGTCGAAGTGCCGTACGTGGTACGGCACTTCGGCGAACACGGGTGCGAATGGCTTTATGCTTGGCCCTGCCCCCATGGGCCGAGATCGCACGCCGGGAGGCATTTGTGTCAGCGCTGGAGCCGGACGACCCGCACTCCGTCGGGGCGTACCGGTTGCTGAGCCGGCTGGGGGCGGGCGGCATGGGCCAGGTCTTCCTCGGCCGTTCCCCGGGCGGACGGCTCGTCGCGGTCAAGGTGGTGCACGCCGAGCTGGTGCGCAGGCCCGAGTTCCGGGACCGGTTCCGCCGTGAGGTCGAGGCGGCCCGGAAGGTCAGCGGCGCCTTCACCGCCCCGGTCGTCGACGCGGACCCCGACGCGCCCCTGCCGTGGCTGGTGACCAGCTACATCGCCGGTCCTTCGCTGGAGCAGGCGGTCGTCGAGCGGGGGCCGTTCGAGGCGGGCGCCGTACTGGCGCTGGCGGCCGGGCTGGCCGAGGCGCTGGTGTCGATCCACGCCGCGAACCTCGTCCACCGCGACCTCAAGCCCTCCAACGTGCTGCTCGCCGAGGACGGGCCCCGCGTCATCGACTTCGGGATCGTCCGCAGTGTCGAGGCCGACTCGATCACCGGCACCGGCCTCGTGGCCGGCTCGCCCGGATTCATGTCGCCCGAGCAGGTCAACGGCGACACGATCACCCCGGCCAGCGATGTCTTCTGCCTGGGCGCGGTGCTCGCCTTCGCGGCGACCGGCGCCAATCCCTTCGGGGAGGGACCGACCCCCGCGCTGCTCTACCGCGTGGTGCACAACACCCCCGACACCAGCGCCGTCACCGACCCGGCCCTGCACGCCCTCATCGGCGACTGCCTCGCCAAGGACCCGGCCCGCCGTCCCACCCCGCAGGAGATCCTCGCCAGGGTCGGCGCGCTGGGCAACGAGAGCACGATGGCCCTGCGGCCCCCCGGCCCCTGGTCGCAGCAGGGCAACGCGCCCGGGTCCCCGACTCCTGCCGGGACGCCCCTCCCGGGCGCCCGTGCCACGGACCCCGGGGCCCTCACGAACGTACTGCCGCGCGATGCCGGACCCGGCGCCCTCCCGCGGCAGGCGACCACGGTGGCGCCGCGCTTCCACGACCAGGCCACCAGGGTGGGCGCCACCCCGGAGCCCGCCCCCGCCGCGACGGAGCCCACCGGCCGCCGGGCGGGCCGGGAACGCGGCGGCAGCCGGCGGGCCTTCCTGCTCCTCGGCATCGGCGGGGGCGCGGTCGCCGCGGCCGGTGTCGGGGCGGGGTTCTGGCTCAACCGGTCGGCCGCCGCGGACCGGGACCGGGCCACGCCCCCCTCCTCGGCCACGCCCTCGGCCCCGTCCTCGTCCTCCGCCGCCCCCCGGCCCGTCCAGCCCGTCGGGCACTGGCCCCTCGACGAGACCTCGGGCACGGTCGCGCGGGACACCTCGGGAGGCCACGACGGCACCGCGACCGGCGTCACCTGGGCGCCCGGCGGAGGCGGAGCCGTCTTCGACGGGCAGGGCGGCCAGATCATGACCGGGGGACCGGTGGTGGAGACCGGGGAGGGCCAAAGCTTCACGATCGCCGCCTGGGTCCGGCTCTCCGCCGCACCGGGGGGCTGGGCCACCGCCGTCAGCCAGGACGCCGGGGACGCCAGCGCCTTCTACCTCCAGTACGCCGTCGACGAGAACCGCTGGGCCCTCTCCCGCCCCGGCCTGCGCGCCGCCGGCCGCAGCGAGCCCGCCGTGAACGTCTGGACCCACCTCGCAGGCGTCTGCGACGGCCAGGCACGCGCACTGCGGCTGTACGTCAACGGCGCACAGGAGGCGGAGGCCGAGGACACCAACCCGTTGTCCGCCACCGGCCCCTTCATCATCGGCCGGGCGTCGTACGGCGGTCAGGCCGTCGACTTCTTCCCCGGCGCCGTCCGGGACGTACGGGTCTTCGACCGGGCCCTCACCGCCGCCCGGGTCAAGAACCTCGTCGGCTGACCCGCCCCGGCGCCCCGCCCGCGCTCACCCCGGATCCGCGCCGATCGACCGCCAGATCCGGTCCGGCAGGACGGCTGCCGCCTCGTCGAGGTCGACGTCGCCGAGGGTCAGCCAGCGGCGGCTGACGCCGACGACCGGCCCCAGGACCATGGACTCGAGCAGGGGCACCGACAGGGGTGCGACCTCGCCCGACTCGACGTGCCGGCTCACCCACGCGGACAGCGGTGACAGCCGGGCCTCCTGGGCGTCCCGCAACTGCTTCGCCTGGCGCATCCCGATCTCGTCGGCGCGGGAGGAGTGCAGGAGGAGGCCCGCGTCCCGGTGGTCGCGGATGAACGTGAGATACGCCTCCACGAGGGCGTGGACGCCGGCCCGGGCGGAGTCCGACTGCTCCAGGGCCGTGACCATCCGGACCAGCAGCCGTTCCAGCCAGCGCATCAGCAGGGCGGTCAGCAGACCGTCCATGCTGCCGAAGTGGTGGTAGAGGCTGCCCGGACTGATGCCACTCGCCGCCGTCACCGCGCTGACGGTGAGGCCCTGCTCGCCCGACTCCGCGTAGACGCGCAGCGCCGCGTCCAGAAGCTGTTCGGCGGTGACCTCACCACGGTGCTGCTTGGGGCTCATCGCAGGGTCGTCGTACCTTCCGGGCGCTTCTGGAGTGAATTTCTAGAATTCCCTTCCAATTCTAGCCCGCGCTGGTCCAGACTGACCCGTGCCGACGTGCGGTCCGCCCGGCGTGGGGGAGCGGGCGGGCCGCCATCAGCGGCGCGGTGACGGAACACGACAACGGGGCAGGCGTGATCGAGCTGGGCGGAAGCGGCGCCGAGCCGCTGGAGGACGAGGACCCGCGACGGATCGGACCGATCCCGCTCGTTGGACGGCTCGGAGCCGGCGGCATGGGCCGTGTCTACCTCGGTGTGCACGAGGGACGGTACGCCGCGGTCAAGCAACTGCTGCCGTCGGTCGTCGCCGAGGACAAGGACTTCCTGCGCCGCTTCGGACACGAGCTGGACAACCTGGCCCGACTGCCCGAGCACGCCACCGCCCCGCTGCTCGCGGGCGACCGCACCGCCCGGCCCCCGTGGTTCGCCACCGCCTACGTCCCCGGTCTCACCCTGCGCGAGGCCCTCGAGGCCCACGAGGGGCCGCTGCCCGCCGCCGCCCTGTGGCTGCTGCTGCGCGAGGCCGCGGCGGGGCTCGCCGAGGTGCACGCGCTGGACATGGTGCACCGGGACATCAAGCCGTCCAACGTCATGCTCACCCTCGACGGCCTCACCCTCATCGACTTCGGCGTGGCCCGAGCCGCCGAGCAGAGCAACATCACCCTCAGCGGCATGGTGGTGGGCACTCCCGCCTACATGTCCCCCGAACAGGCCTCGGGGGCGCGCAGCTCGACCGGGGCCGTCGACGTCTTCGCGCTCGGCTCGGTCCTCGCGTACGCGGCGAGCGGCCGGCCGCCCTTCGGTGACGAGTCCGGGCACGGCGTGCTGTACCGGATCGTGCACGAGGAACCCGACCTCGACGCCGTACGGGCCCTCGACCCCGAGCTCGCCGAGGTCGTCGCGGCCTGCCTGGACAAGGACCACGAGGGCCGGCCCACCGCCGCCGAACTGGTCGGACTCGCCGACCGGCACGGCCCGTTCACCCCGCCCCGGTGGCCGGAGGCCGTCACCGCGCAGCTGACCGAACGGGCCGTGTTCGCGGAACGGACGCCGACCGTCCCGGACGTCCCGGAGGAGCCGGAGGAGCCGGCAGCACCGGCGAAGCCCGAGGAACCGCAGGCGCCCGGGGCGTCCGGGCCGGCGCGGGAGAAGCGTGGCCGCCGGACCCGGGTGATCCCCGTGGTCGTCCCCGTCGTCGTGGTCACGACGGGTGCCACCCTCGCCTTCACGCTCCTGCCGTACACCTTCGACACCGACGACGAGGCGGGACCCGCCCCCTCCGCGTCGGTCACGGTCTCCGCCACCGCGACGCCCTCGGGGACGGCCGGCGGGTCCGCGAAGCCGTCGCCGTCCGCCGGCGCGTCCTCCTCGAAGGACGCGAAGGACGCGAAGAAGCCGGGATCGTCCGGCTCCCAGGGGGCGCCGACCGCGGCCGGGGCGGAGGGCGCCGCCCCGGACACCGACGCCAAAGACGCGAAGGGCGGCGGCAGCGGCGGGGACGACTCCGACCCGGACACGGGCACGGACACGGGTGCGGTGACCGAGGCCCCGTCGACAGGCGGTTCCACCCTGCGCAACGGGTCGAGCGGACTGTGCCTCACCGCCTCCGGAGGAGCCGGTTACGGCAACGTCTCCATGGGCGCCTGCACCGCCGGGGCGGCCGACTGGAGCCTGCGGAGCGTCTCGTCCGGCACCTACCGGATCGTCCACCAGGCGTCCGGCAACTGCCTGTCCGGCTACGGTTCGATGCACAGCGCGACCTGCGGTGCGGACACGGCTCAGGAATGGCGTCTCGGTTCCGGCGGCACCGTGATCCTCACGAACACCGGCAGGTGCCTGGAACACTCCCGGCCGAGCGGCCTGGTCATGGTGCGGGTGTGCGAGGGGACGGCGACCCAGAGCTGGACCAGGAGCTGACGCGGACGGAGGCGGTCAGCCCGCCCCGCCGCGCTCGCCGTCCCCCGGCCTGTCGTCCTTGTCCTTCTCCTCGTCCAGCGACTTGAGGAAGTCCGGGTTGTCGTCCGGGGCCACCCACTGCTGCCG
Organism: Streptomyces sp. NPDC051740; assembly: GCF_044453165.1. Lineage (NCBI taxonomy): Bacteria > Bacillati > Actinomycetota > Actinomycetes > Kitasatosporales > Streptomycetaceae > Streptomyces > Streptomyces sp. NPDC051740. The sequence continues at coordinate 21,937 of NZ_JBITCL010000001.1, forward strand.
GCCGCCGCCCCGGCCCCGGGCGGAGCCGGCGGCGCCGCCCGCGGGGTGCCGCTTCTTGCCGGCGATCAGCCACGAGATCGAGCCGACCAGCGGGAACAGCAGGACGAGGATCGCCCACAGCGGCTTGGGCATGTGGCGGATGTCGTCGTCCTTCGTACTGATGCAGTCGATGAACGCGTACACGCTCAGGGCCAGTGGCACGAGGAACATCAGCACCCGCAGCATGGGGCCTCTCCAGCGAAAGCGGTGGGTGGTACAGGGCCAGCGTAACCGCTCGGGGATACTTGACCGCATGGCTTACGACGATCTTCGCTCCCTGCTCAGGGCGCTGGAGCGCGAGGGTGACCTCAAGCGCATCAAGGCCGAGGTCGACCCGTATCTGGAGGTCGGTGAGATCGTCGACCGGGTGCAGAAGGCCGGCGGTCCCGCACTGCTCTTCGAGAACGTGCGCGGCTCGGACATGCCCCTCGCGATGAACGTGTACGGCACCGACCGCCGCCTGCTGAAGGCGCTCGGCCTGAAGTCGTACGCGGACATCTCCGAGAAGATCGGCGGGCTGCTGAAACCCGAGCTGCCGCACGGGTTCGTCGGGGTGCGCGAGGCGTTCGGGAAGCTCGGCGCGATGACGCACGTACCGCCGAGGAAGGTGAAGGACGCGCCCGTGCACGAGGTCGTGCTCACCGGCGACGACGTGGACCTCGACCGGCTCCCCGCGCTGTTCACCTGGCCCAAGGACGGCGGCTCCTTCTTCAACCTGGGACTGACCCACACCAAGGACCCGGAGACGGGCATCCGCAACCTCGGCCTGTACCGCCTCCAGCGCCACGACAAGCGCACCATCGGCATGCACTGGCAGATCCACAAGGACAGCCGCAACCACTACCAGGTGGCCGCCCGGCGAGGTGAGCGCCTGCCCGTCGCGATCGCCTTCGGCTGCCCGCCCGCCGTGACGTACGCGTCCACCGCGCCGCTCCCCGGCGACATCGACGAGTACCTGTTCGCCGGATTCGTGCAGGGCAAGCGGATCGAGATGGTCGACTGCAAGACCGTTCCGCTCCAGGTCCCGGCGCAGGCGGAGGTCGTCGTCGAGGGCTGGCTGGAGCCCGGCGAGATGCTGCCCGAGGGGCCGTTCGGCGACCACACCGGGTTCTACACCCCGCAGGAGCCGTTCCCCGCACTGAGGATCGACTGCGTGACCATGCGGAAGCGCCCGCTGCTCCAGTCGATCGTCGTCGGCCGCCCGCCGACCGAGGACGGACCGCTGGGACGGGCGACGGAACGCTTCTTCCTCCCCCTCCTCAAGATCATCGTCCCGGACATCGTGGACTACCACCTCCCCGAGTCCGGCGGCTTCCACAACTGCGCGATCGTCTCGATCGACAAGAAGTACCCCAAGCACGCGCAGAAGGTCATGCACGCCGTCTGGGGCGCCCACATGATGTCGCTGACCAAGCTGATCGTGGTCGTCGACTCCGACTGCGACGTCCACGACCTGCACGAGGTGTCCTGGCGGGCCCTCGGCAACACCGACTACGCCCGTGACCTCACCGTCGTCGAAGGTCCCGTCGACCACCTCGACCACTCCTCGTACCAGCAGTTCTGGGGCGGCAAGGCGGGCATCGACGCGACGAGGAAGTGGCCCGAGGAGGGGTACACGCGCGACGGCGGCTGGCCCGACATGGTCGAGTCCGACCCGGACACGGCCGCGCTCGTCGACCGCCGCTGGAAGGAGTACGGACTGTGACCTCGGCCTCCGCCGCGCTTCCGCAGCAGCCGGGACGCACGAAAGCCTTCCTGCGCCTGGTGATGATCGAGCACTCGGTCTTCGCCCTCCCCTTCGCCTACATCGCCGCCCTCACCGCGATGTACGAGTGGGACGAGAACATCCACTGGGGCCGGCTGCTCCTGGTCACCGTCGCCATGGTCGGCCTGCGCACCTTCGCCATGGCCGCCAACCGGATCATCGACCGCGAGATCGACGCCCGTAACCCGCGCACCGCCCACCGCGAGCTGGTCACCGGCGCGATGTCGGTCAGGCACGCCTGGACCGGCGCGCTCGTCGCCCTCGTCGTCTTCCTGGGCGCGGCGGCCCTGCTCAACCCGCTCTGCCTCGCCCTCGCACCGGTCGCCGTGATCCCGATGGTGGTGTATCCGTACGGCAAGCGGTTCACCGACTTCCCGCAGGCCATCCTCGGGCTCGCGCAGGCCATGGGACCGGTCGGCGGCTGGCTGGCGATCACCGGGTCGTGGTCCTGGGACGCGGTCGTCCTCGGCCTCGCGGTCGGCGTCTGGATCGGCGGCTTCGACCTGATCTACGCCTGCCAGGACGTCGACACCGACCGCGAGATCGGCGTGAAGTCGGTCCCGGCCCGCTTCGGCGTCCCCGCCGCGATCCGGGGCGCCCGCGCCTGCCACACCGTCACGACGGCCCTCTTCGTCTGGTACGCGCTCCTCACCGACGCCGGCGCGTTCTTCTGGCTCGGCCTGCTGATCGTGGCCGGGGCCTTCGTCTACGAGCACACGATCGTCCGCCCGAACGACCTGACCCGCCTGAACCGGGCGTTCTTCAGCGTCAACGGCTTCATCGGCATCGCGTTGTTCGTGTGCGCGCTGCTGGATCTGCTGGTGCGGGGCCTGACCGTGTAGAGCGCCGACGTGCGGCCGGGGACTCAGCCCTGGGGCTCCTGCGGCTTGGCGTCGACCTCGCGCAGGCCCTGGTCCCTGGGTTCGGTGCGGGCCTCCGTGCGGTGGCCGCGGGCGATGTAGTCGCGTACGACCACCTCGATCGCGTCCTGGGGCGAGCCGACCCCCGCCAGGACCATCACCTCCACCACGAGTTCGGCGTCGAGACTGATATTGACCTTGGCCACCGTGTCCCCCTCATCCCGCGTCGCCTCCGCACTCTAGCCGCCCACGGCCCGGCAGCCGATGCTGTGGGTGCTTCCCGTCATCGTCCGGTTATGGGAGCGTTTCTCCAGGCGAAGCACCGCATGAGCGGCGTCACTCCTGGAGAAACGCTCCCATCATGGTGCCGGGACGGGTGCCCGAAGGCCTTCGGCCGGTCCTGAGAACGGACGCCTGCCGCCCGCCGGTAGGCTCAAGATGTGAACGCAGGAGAAACGCGGCGCAGGCCTTGGATCGTGGGGGTGTCAGGGGCGTCCGGGACGCCCTACGCAGCCGCTGTGCTGCGTGCGCTTCTGGCGGCGGGCGAGAGTGTCGACCTCGTGGTCAGCCGGGCCTCCCGGCTCACCCTGCTGGACGAGACCGGCATCGCCTTCCGGGACGCCCACTGGCGGGACGACCTGCGGGAATGGCTGTCCCGGGGGGCGGACGGCAAGCCGGACACGTTCACCGTCGACCTCGACGGCGTACGGCACTGGGCCGCCGGTGACCTCGCGGCCGGGCCGTCCTCGGGGTCGTATCCGAGCAAGGGCATGCTGATCGTGCCCGCCTCCACGGCCTGTGTGGCCGGGGTGGCGCTCGGGCTGTCCAAGGACCTGCTGCAGCGGGCGGCGAGCGTCACCCTGAAGGAGGGACGCACGCTGATCGTGGCCGTACGGGAGACCCCGCTGAACGGCCAGACGCTGCGGCACCTGGTGACGCTGGACGACGCGGGCGCGACCGTGGTGCCCGCCTCGCCGGCCTTCTACGCGGGCGCGACGCACATCCAGGACCTGGTGGACTTCGTCGCCGGACGCGTGCTCGACGCGGCGGGTGTCGAGCACCGGCTCTACCGCCGCTGGAAGGGCGAACTCGGCGGCGGAGCCCGCACGGACTGAGCACTTCGCGCAACACCCCGGCACGTGCAGAACTTTCAGACCTCTTCGGTTCCAGTGGAAGGCTTCGATTCGATGGACGCGGTGGACAGGCAGCTCATCCAGGCCCTGAGAGAGAACGGCCGGGCCTCCTACGCGGAGCTGGGGCGCCTCGTCGGACTGTCGGGCCCCAGCGTCACCGACCGCATCAACCGGCTGGAGGCGGCCGGTGTCATCACCGGCTACCGCGCCACCGTGGACGCCGCCTCGCTCGGCCTCGGCGTGACCGCCCTGATCGGCATCTCGCTCTCCGACGCCGCCGACCACGAGGACGTGGCGCAGCGGCTGAAGGACCTGAAGGAGATCGAGGACTGCTGGTTCATCGCCGGCGACGACTCCTTCATGCTCAAGGTGCGGGCGACCGACGTGGACGGCCTGGAGAAGATCATCCGCCGGCTGTCCGGCACCAAGGGCGTCTCCCGGACCCGTACGACCATCGTGCTCTCCACCAAGTGGGAGAACCGCGTCGGTGAGCTGCCGGAGGAGATGGAGTGACCGGGGCGCGGAGCGCCGTTCGGGGGTCCCCCCGCCCGAAGGGCGGGGGAGTACGGTTGACCGGGTCTGTCTGAAGAGGAAAAGAGGAATCGGCATGGACGTCGGGCTCAAGCGCGAGCTGGAGGAGAAGGTCGGGGCGGGCGAACGCCTGACCCGTGAGGACGGCATCGCGCTGTACGAGTCGGACGACCTGGCCTGGCTGGGCGGGCTGGCGCACGAGGTGCGGACGCGGCTGAACGGCGACGTCGTGCACTTCAACGTCAACCGCCACCTCAACATGACCAACGTGTGCACCGCCTCCTGCGCGTACTGCTCCTTCCAGCGCAAGCCGGGGGAGAAGGACGCGTACACGATGCGCATCGAGGAGGCGGTGAAGCTCGCCAAGGCGATGGAGGGGGAGAACCTCACCGAGCTGCACATCGTCAACGGGCTGCACCCCAATCTGCCGTGGCGCTACTACCCGCGCTCGCTCAGGGAGTTGAAGGCCGCGCTGCCGGACGTCTCGCTGAAGGCCTTCACCGCCACCGAGATCCACCACTTCGAGACCATCTCCGGGATGTCCGCCTCCGAGATCCTCGACGAGCTGATCGACGCGGGCCTCGAGTCGCTGACCGGCGGTGGCGCCGAGATCTTCGACTGGGAGGTGCGGCAGCACATCGTCGACCACCGGACCCACTGGGAGGACTGGTCGAGGATCCACCGGCTGGCGCACGAGAAGGGGCTCAAGACCCCGTGCACCATGCTGTACGGCCACATCGAGGAGCCCCGCCACCGCGTGGACCACGTGCTGCGGCTGCGTGAACTCCAGGACGAGACCGGCGGTTTCCAGGTCTTCATCCCGCTGCGCTACCAGCACGACTTCGTGGACATGAAGGACGGCAAGGTACGCAACCGGCTCCAGGCGCGGACGCAGATGGCGACCGGGGCGGAGGCGCTGAAGACGTTCGCGGTGTCGCGGCTGCTGTTCGACAACGTGCCGCACGTCAAGGTGTTCTGGGTGATGCACGGCGTGCAGACGGCGCAGCTCGCGCTGCAGCACGGGGCGGACGACATGGACGGGTCGGTGGTCGAGTACAAGATCACGCACGACGCGGACGATTTCGGTACGCCGAACAAGCTCACCCGTGAGGACCTGCTGGACCTCATCCGCGACGCGGGGTTCCGGCCGGTGGAACGGAACACCCGGTACGAGGTGATCCGGGAGTACGACGGTCCCGACCCGGCGCGTCGGGAGTCCCCCCAGCCGATGCGCGTGTGAGGTGAAGGGGCTCCGCCCCTTCGACCCCGCCAGGGGGCTCCCGCCCCCTGGACCCCCGCCCTGCGCCCACCCACCACCCGACTCGGCACCTCGCAAGTCCCCCGGGGGCGCGGAGCTGTATCGATCTGCGGCTCCGCCGCGTGGGCGCGACCAGCCCCCACTCAGCCGCACTGGACAACGAGTCCGAACCCCCACGGCGGGTACCCGGCCCCCATGGCCTCCGAGGACGCCTACACGGCGGAACCCTTCGTGCCCGCGCGGGGCGGTCTCACCGCCCTGCGCAAGGCAGCCGCCGACTGCCGGGGCTGCCCCCTGCACAGGGACGCCACGCGAACAGTGTTCGGCACCGGAAACCCCCACGCCCGCGTCATGCTCGTCGGCGAGCAGCCCGGTGACCAGGAGGACCGCCAGGGCGAACCCTTCGTCGGCCCTGCGGGCAGACTGCTCGACCGGGCCCTCGAAGAAGCCGGCCTGAACCCGGCGGACGCGTACCTCACCAACGCCGTCAAACACTTCAAGTTCACCCGGGCCGACCCCCACAAGCGCCGCATCCACAAGTCCCCCACCCGGCGCGAGGCGACCGCCTGCGGCCCCTGGCTCGCCGCCGAGCTGGCCCTCGTCGAGCCGGAGCTCGTCGTCGTACTGGGCGCCACCGCCGGAAAGGCGCTGCTCGGCTCCTCGTTCCGGGTCACCCGGGTGCGCGGCACGGTGCTGGAGGAGGAGATCCACGGGCGCCCCGAGCGGCTGGTGCCCACGGTCCATCCCTCGGCGGTGCTGCGGGCGGACGACAGGGAGACGGCGTACCGCGGACTGGTGTCCGACCTGAAAGTCGCCGCACAAGCCCTGGGGTAATGGTTAGTATCGCCGCATGCCCCTTACCTTCACGTTCGACCCCGTCGTCACCCCCGAACTCCGCGACGGCATCCTCGACCTGTGGACCGACGTCACCAACGCCGGCGGGGCGGTCGGCTTCGTACCGCCCGTGACCCGTGAGGACATCCGCCCCGGCCTGGTGCGCCAGCTCGTGTCGATGGCGGAGGAACGCTCCCGCCTGCTCGTCGGGCACGACGAGCAGGGCAGGGTGGCCGCGACGGCGTTCCTCACCTTCAACACCCACCACCTGATGACCCACTGGCTCTGGCTCTACACGGTGATGGTCCACCCCCGCCACCAGGGCAAGGGCTACGGCCGCGACCTGCTCGCCGCCGCCGAGCGGTCCGCCCGCACCGTCGACGGCATCGAGGCGATACGGCTCACCTGCCGCGGCGGCCTCGGCCTGGAGCGCTTCTACGCCTCCTGCGGCTACAAGGAGGTCGGCCGGGTCCCGGACGCCATCCGCGTGGCCCCGGGCGACGACCGCGACGACGTCGTCATGCTGCTGCCGCTGACCTGAGCCCCGTACCCCGCTGAAAGATCCACGCCCGGTCGTGCTTCACTGGACGTTGTCCCTTTGGGGCGTTCTGACCGTACGCAGGGAAGAGTGGATGAGATGCTCCGCTACACGCTGATGCGCCTCGGGATCTTCGTGGGCTGCCTCGTGGTCGTCTGGGGCCTCGTCTACTCCGGCCTCGCCCCGCGCGGCCTCGGCGACTCCAACGGCCTGTGGGTCGTGCTGCTCGCGCTGCTGGTCTCGGCCCCGATCAGCTTCGTCGTACTCCGCAAGGAGCGGGACCGGGCCTCCGAGCGGATCGTGCGGCGGGTGGACCGGGCCAAGGCCAACCTGGAGGCCAACCGCAACATGGAGGACACGGCCGACGAGGCCGCCCGCACGCAGGGGCAGGCGCAGGGCCAGACCTCGTAACGTCCGTCACATCCGCGCACCGCACTCGGGCGCCCCGGTTTCCGAACGTCCCTGGAAACCGGGGTGCTTTGCGTTGTATGGGCACCTTCGGCTTCCCACCTCTCAAAGCAAGGCTTTGAGGATCTCAAAGCTCAGGTGTTACGGTCTTCGGGTGAAGTCAGCAGCCGTGTTCCCCACGCCCCGGAGTGTTCCGCTCGTGGCGCGCCTGCACGTGGACCTCTGCCGGGTCACCGCAGCGAACTGTCGTCCCTGACGTTCCGCCGCCACCCGCGTTCCCCGTACCACGTCACCTTCCTTACGCGTCCCCCCTCACCGGAGCATGTCCGTGTCCACGAACACGCAGTCCAAGCTGCCCATACGCGCGCCCTTCTGGGCCCAGATACTCGCCGGCCTGGTCCTGGGCGTCCTGCTCGGCTGGCTCGCCCGCAGCCAGGACGTCTCCTGGCTGGTCACCACCCTGGAGAAGGTCGGCGGCACCTTCATCGGCCTGCTGAAGCTGGCCGTCGCCCCGCTCGTCTTCTTCGCGATCCTGGTCTCCATCACCAACCTGCGGAAGGTCAACAACGCGGCCCGGCTGGCCTCGCGCACCCTCCTCTGGTTCATGATCACCTCGCTGATCGCGGTGGCGATCGGCCTGGTCATCGGCCTGGTCACCAACCCGGGTGCCGGCACCGGCCTCACCCCGGCGGACGGCGCCGAGCCGGAGCACACCGGTTCCTGGATCGACTTCCTGACCGGCATCGTGCCGACCGACGTCATCACGCCGTTCACCGAGCTGAACGTGCTCCAGATCGTCTTCATGGCCGCCGTCGCCGGTATCGCCGCCCTCCAGCTCGGCGAGAAGGCCCAGCCGATCCTCACCCTGAGCGAATCCGTCCTCGAACTCCTCCAGAAGGCCCTGTGGTGGGTCATCCGGCTCGCCCCGCTCGGCACCGTCGGCCTCATCGGCAACGCCATCGCCACCTACGGCTGGGACCTGATCGGCAAGTACGCCACCTTCACCGCCGACATCTACGTCGGCTGCGCGCTCGTCCTCTTCGGCGTCTACCCGGCGCTGCTGGCGACCGTCGCCAAGGCCAACCCGGTGCAGTTCTTCAAGGGCGCCTGGCCCGCGATCCAGCTGGCGTTCGTCTCCCGCTCCTCCGTCGGCACCATGCCGCTGACGCAGAAGGTCACCGAGCGCCTGGGCGTACCGAAGGAGTACGCGAGCTTCGCCGTCCCGTTCGGGGCTACAACGAAAATGGACGGCTGCGCCGCGATCTACCCGGCCATCGCCGCGATCTTCGTCGCCCAGATCTTCGACATCCAGCTCGGCGTCGGCGACTACCTGCTGATCGCGTTCGTCTCGGTGGTGGGCTCCGCCGCCACGGCCGGCCTCACCGGCGCGACGGTCATGCTCACCCTCACCCTCTCCACCCTGGGCCTGCCCATGGAGGGCGTGGGCCTGCTCCTCGCCATCGACCCGATCCTGGACATGATCCGCACGGCGACGAACGTCGCGGGCCAAGCCCTGATTCCGGTCATCGTCTCCGCCCGTGAGGGACTGCTCGACCGGAAGGCGTACGACTCGGTCCACGCCTCGCCGGTCGACGAGAACCCGGTCGACGAGACCCCGACGGACGAGCCCCAGCGGGTCCCCGCGGCGGCCTGACCGTCCCCGTCCCCGGGATCGCGAACAGGCGGACCCGGGGACCTCACCCACCCGTCTCCTCTCGTGCCTCGGCGGTCTCCTCTCCGCACGGCACCGTTCCCGGCGACCCGTCGGAAAACTTGATCGCCGATGCCGGTGGTCGCTGTTAGCCTCCTGTCGCTCGACTGTTCGAAGATCGGGCGTGATCCGGGGAGGGGCATTCGTTCATGTCGGAGAGATGGGGCAAGAGAGGTTTACTGCTGGGCAGTTGCCTTGCGGCAGTAGTGGCGGGGGTGGTCACGCCCGGCACCGCGTACGCGGCGGAGCAGGCGAATCTGCCGCCCGCCGTCCAGGACCTGCAGACCGAGTTCAAGGACTGCGCGTCGGGCGACGAGCCGGCCTATGTCGGAAGCCCTCCGGTCCTCACGGCCCGGCTGACCGATCCGGCCGAGGACGACCGCATCGGATACCCGGAGTACGTCACCGCCGAGTTCGAGATCTGGTGGTCGGACTCGAACGGCACTGAACAGCGCCGCTCCTTCACCACCCAGCCGACCTACGTGGACCGGGTCCACCGCATCACCGTGCCGTCCGACATCCCGTCCGACACGGTCATCTCCTGGCACGTCCGGGCCAACGACGGTACGGCGAGCTCCTCCTGGAGTTCGGAGGCGCCCGGTGCCGCGTGCCGGTTCGTCCACGACGACGAGAGCCCGGCCGCTCCCGTCGTGAGCTCACCGGAGTACCCGGAGGAGACGTGGTGGGCCGGCGGGGTCGGCGTCTACGGCGGCTTCACCATGGACTCCCCCTCGGCGGACGTCGTCGAGTACCGGTACACCTTCCTCGGCGGTCCGCAGCGCACCGTCCGCCCCGCCGAGCTCGGCGGCCCGGCCACCGTCCGCTTCGCCCCGCTGAGCAACGCCCCGCAGCGTCTCAGCGTCGAGGCCCGCGACCGTTCCGGCCGGATGAGCGGGCGCACCGACTACACGTTCTACCCGAAGGCGGCGAGCGCGCCCGTCTCCCGCTGGAAGCTCGGTGACGAGGCGGGCTCCACCACGGCGGCCGCCGAGGCGGGCGAGGCGGCCCGGGCGGGACGCGGTGTGACCTTCGGCGGTCCCGTGCCCCCGGGCACCCCGCTCACCTCCACGGCCACCCTCGACGGCAGCCGTCACGGCTTCCTCACCACGGACGCCCCGGCCGTCGACAGCGGCAGGACCTTCGCCGTCGGCGCCTGGGTGCGCCCGGCGGAGGACGACCGCCGCATGACCGTGCTGAGCCAGGACACCGCGTCCGGCACGGCCTACGCCCTGGCCCTGGAGGCCCCGCGGGACGCGACCGCCTCCTGGTCCTTCACCCTCGGCGACGCGAAGGTCACCGGCGGCGCCCCGGAGGCCGGCGAATGGGCCTACCTCCTCGGCGTCTACGACACCGAGACCGGTTACGCCCAGCTCTTCGTCAACGGCCACGAGGTCGGCACCAAGGCCGAGGCCGCTCCGGTCAGGGCGGACGGCGCGTTCCAGATCGGCCGGATCCGTGGCAAGAACGGCTACCGGCAGCGCTGGCACGGTGACATCGGCGACGTCCGGGCGTACGACCGTCTCGTCGTCCCGAAGGAGGTGACCGAGCTGGCCCACCGCAAGCCGAACCTGCTCGGCCACTGGTCGTTCAGCACGGCCGACGACGGCAGCACGCCCGAGAACAAGGGGAGTTCGCCTCTGCGGCTCGCAGCGGGCGCGTCGATCTACCGCGGTCCGGACGACTCCTGCATCCCCGACCTCGACCCCGACTGCCCGTGGAAGCCGTACCCGCTGGTCGGCGAGGGGCACTTGGCGCTGGACGGCGAAGGCGGTCACGCGGTCCTCGACACCCCCGTGGTGGACACCGGTGACAGCTTCACCCTCGGAGTCGTCGCCAGGATCGAGGAGGCCGAAGCCACCCGGCCGATGACGGTCCTCTCACAGGCCGGCGAGCACACCGACGCGTTCAAGCTGCGCTACGACCCGTCGGCGTTCGCCTGGCAGCTGGTCATGCCGGAACGCGATGAGGCGGGCGCGCCGGAGAAGGTCGTCTCGCAGGTCACGAGGCCGGACGGCAGCAGCGGCCACGGCACGCAGCTGACCGTCGTCTACGACGACGCGACCGACACGGTCAAGCTGTACGCCGACGGCTACACGAACACCGGGGCCACCGCCCACCTCCGCGACGGCTGGACGAGCACCGGCCCGCTCCAGGTGGGCCGTGCCCGCACGGCCGACGGCTGGGGCGAGTACCTGAAGGGCGAGGTGGACGAGCTCCAGGCGTACGCGGGCGCCCTGCGTGACCGCGACGTCATCGGCCTGGGCCACGAGACCGACCCCTGCCTGTGCGGCTGACATCCGCAGGCCGGCCCCGGGCTCTCCGGGGCCGGCCTGCGGGACGAGGGGCGCTTCCCGGCAACCACCGACAGGTGACCGTTGCTGGGAGCGCCCCTTATCCCTGTCCGCCCGGTGGTGTGGAATCACCTGGACCACGTGCCTCACATGACGCACGTGGTCCACAGCGATGATCCGGCAGGGATCAGCACCACACGCGAAGGGGGAGACCGTGGCACGCACGCGGGCGCAGAGTCCGCGCAACGTCGCCGAGGCGGTCGCGTCCGGCACCGATCCGCGCACGGCGGCCCAGGACGAACTGGCCCGCAGGCGCCTGGAGGGTGGGTGCCGGGCCGGCCGGGAAGGTCCCGCAGCCGGTGGTGGTCCGCACCGACGGCGGCACCGGCACCTCGGCGCTGTCCACGCTGTTCACCGCGCGGCTGCTGCCGCGGCTGACGGCGGGCGAACGGCCCGTCCTCGGCGACCTGGCGGGGCCGGGGAGCGACGGCGGCCGGGACCCGCGCCAGGAGACGGACCGTACGCTGTGTCCCATGGGTGCCGTGAAGACGAAGCGGATGCCGCGTGCGGTCCGTGAACAGCAGATGCTGGACGCCGCCGTACGGACCTTCGGTCAACGGGGTTACATGGCCGTGTCGATGGACGAGATCGCCGAACTGGCGGGTGTGTCCAAGCCGTTGGTGTACCTGTACCTGAACTCCAAGGAAGACCTGTTCACCGCGTGCATCCGGCGTGAGGCGAAGGCCCTCGTCGAGGCCGTGCGCGCCGGTGCCCGCCCGGAGCTGCCGGCCGACCGGCAGCTCTGGGCGGGTCTGACGGCGTTCTTCACGCACACCGCCCGGCATCCGGACGGCTGGGCGGTGCTGCACCTCCAGGCCCGCACCCACGGTGAGGTGTTCGCCGCCGAGGTCGCCGCGATGCGCGCGGAGATCGTGGCGTTCGTGACGCAGCTCATCCTCGTCGCCGCCCGCGACGCCCACCGCGACCCCGACCTCCCCGAACGCGAGGTCTCCGGGCTCGCGGAAGCCCTGGTCGGCGCCGCCGAGTCCCTCGCGGACTGGGCCAACGCCACCCCCGGTGTCACGGCCCGGCAGTCGGCGGGGACCCTGATGAACTTCGCCTGGGCGGGCCTCGGCGACCTGATGGCCGGCCGCCGCTGGACCCCGCCGGACGACGACAGCGGTGCCTGACGGGGCTCAGACGGGGCTGACCTCCCCGGTCACGTGGACCCGGTCGCCGTCGCCGCGCAGTTCGAAGCGTCCGCCCTCCGCCGCGTACGTCACCGTCCCCGGCAGCGGCACCGGCGCCCGGAAGTCCGCGCGGACCTCCGCCGCGTCCGGGGTGCCGTGGGCGGCGAGGCAGCGGGCCACGGTCCACATGCCGTGCGCGATGGCGCGGGGGAAGCCGAAGAGCCGGGCGGTGAGCGGGTGCAGGTGGATCGGGTTGCGGTCGCCGGACGCGGCACCGTAGCGCCGTCCGACGTCCCCGGCCAGCCGCCACTCGGCGACGGCGGGCAGGGGCTCGCGTTCTTCCTCCTGGTCCTTCCGCCGTCCGGAGGCGGTCCGGTGGCGGGCCAGATACGTGCTCCGCGACTCCCACACGACGTCCCCGCCGTCCCGCATCTCGGTGACCACGGCGGCCTGGGTGCCGCGTCGGTGCGGGGCCAGTCCGTCGACGTACACCGTCAGTCCGTACGCGCCCGTGGCCGGTGTCGCCCGGTGCCGGGTGATCCGTATCGACGTGTGGACCAGGCCGAGGAGCGGGAGCGGGAAGTCCGGCCCGCTCATCAGCCGCATGGCGAGCGGGAAGCCCAGCACGTGCGGATACGTCACCGGCAGCGCGGCCTCGCCGGTCGGGGAGCCGGTCGGGAAGCCGCACACCCGCTCGTACGCGGCGAGCCGGGCGGTGTCGACGCGCAGGGCGGGCAGCACCAGCCGGGTGCGGGGGTGGGCGGCTTCGGGGCGGGGGCGCTTGAAGGGCGAGAGCAGGGCGCCGCGGGCGAGGAGCGGAGGGAGGGCGGGGGAGTGCGGGAGGACGACGGTCGGTGCGGACGTCATGAAACGCTCACGCCCCCAGCAGGCTCTGGCCGCAGACCCGTACGACCTGCCCGTTCACCGCGCCGGAGGCCGGGTGGGCGAGCCAGGCGGTGGTCTCGGCGACGTCGACGGGCAGGCCGCCCTGGGCGAGGGAGTTCATCCGGCGGCCCGCCTCCCGGAGGAACAGCGGGACGGCCGCCGTCATCTTCGTCTCGATGAAGCCGGGCGCCACGGCGTTCACCGTCACCCCGTGCCCGTCGAGCGCGTGCGGCGCGAGGGCGCGGACCAGGCCGGTGATGCCCGCCTTGCTCGCCCCGTAGTTGGTCTGGCCGGCGTTCCCGGCGATCCCCGCGATGGACGCCGTGGCGACGATCCGTCCACCGCGCTTCAGGGTGCCGGCGGCGAGCAGCGCGTCGGTCGTGCGCAGCACGCTCGCCAGGTTCACCTCCAGCACCGGACTCCAGCGCTCGGCCGGCATGTTGACCAGTCGCCGGTCACGGGTGATGCCCGCGTTGTGGACGAGGACGTCGAGGCCGTCGGGGAGGGCTTCGGCGATGCGGGCGCCCGCGTCGGCGGCGGTGATGTCGAGGGGGAGCGCCCTCCCGCCGAGCCGCTCGGCGACGCGCCGGGCGTCCGCCTCGGCCCCCGGTACGTCGAGGACGACCACCTTGGCGCCGTCCCGCGCCAGCGTCTCGGCGACCGCCTCGCCGATGCCGCGCGCGGCGCCGGTCACCAGGGCGGTACGGCCGGACAGGGGACGGTCCACGTCGTACGGGGCGGGGGACTCGTGCGCTCCGACGCCGATCACCTGGCCGCTGACGTAGGCCGATCTGGGGGAGAGCAGGAAGCGGAGGGTGGACTCGGCGGAGGGGGCGTCGGTGAGGCGGACCAGGTTCACGGTGATACCCCGGCCGGTCTCCTTGCCGAGGGAGCGGGTGAAGCCCTCCAACGCCTGCTGGGCGGCGGCCTGGTGGTGGTCGGCGGGGTCGAGCGGGGCGCCGAGCACCACGATCCGGCCGCTCGCGGCGACCGACCGTACGACGGGGTGCAGGGCCGCGTGCACCTCGGCGAGCCCTTCGACGTCCCGTACGCCGGTGGCGTCCAGGACGACGGCGGCGGGCCGTCCCGTGGCGTCGTCCGGGGCGGGTCCGGTGCGGGCGAGGACGGGTGCGAGGTCGAGGCCGGACGTGCCGGCCGTGAGGTGGAGCAGGCCGCCGTCCAGGTCCGGCCGCTCCGGTGACCAGCGCCGCAGCGGCGCCGGCCGGGGGAGTCCCAGGCGGCGCGTGAGGAAGCGGCCGGGCGCGGTGCCGGTGAAGCTCAGATAGCGGTCGGCCATGGGGGACTCCCGGTGTGGTCTCGCCTTGCTTACTCTGGAGTAAGGTTACCGAAGGTAAGGGTATGTCACAGTGAGGAGCAGGTCGAGATGAGCACCCTCAAGCCGAACCCCCCGGGGCCGGCCGCCGTCCGGCGCGTCGCGGTCGTCGGCGGCAGCCGCGTCCCCTTCGCCCGCTCCGACGGCCCCTACGCCACCGCCTCCAACCAGGAGATGCTCACCGCCGCGCTGGACGGACTCGTCGAGCGGTACGGGCTGCAGGGCCCCGGCGCGGTGGGGGAACTGGTCGCCGGGGCGGTCCTCAAGCACAGCCGTGACTTCAACCTCGCCCGCGAGACCGTCCTCGGCTCGGCGCTCGACGCCCGCACCCCCGCCTACGACATCCAGCAGGCCTGCGGCACCGGGCTCCAGGCGGTCGTCGCCGCCGCCAACAAGATCGCCCTCGGCCAGACGGAGGCCGCGATCGCCGGCGGCGCCGACACCGCGAGCGACGCGCCCCTCGGCGTCAACGACACCCTGCGCAAGGTGCTGTTGGAGGCGCGGCGCGCGAAGACGCCCGGCGGCCGGCTGAAGGCCCTGGCGAAGGTGCGCCCCGGCCATCTCGTCCCCGACATCCCGCGCAACGCCGAACCGCGCACGGGCCTGTCCATGGGCGAGCACGCCGCGGTCACCGCACGCGCCTGGGGCGTCACCCGCGAGGACCAGGACGAACTGGCGGCCACCAGTCACCAGCGGCTGGCGGCGGCGTACGAACGCGGTCTGTTCCAGGACCTGGTGGTGCCCTTCCGGGGCCTGGCCCGCGACCAGAACCTGCGCCCCGGCTCGACGGTGGAGAAACTCGCCGCGCTGAAGCCGGTGTTCGGCCTCGACGGCCCCGACCCGACCATGACGGCGGGCAATTCGACCCCGCTCACGGACGGTGCCGCGCTGGTGCTGCTGGCGAGCGAGGAGTGGGCGGCGGAGCGGGGCCTGGAGCCGCTGGCCTACCTGACCGCGTACGAGACGGCCGCCGTGGACTTCGTGCACGGGGACGTCGCCGACGGCGAGGACGGCCTGCTGATGGCACCCGCCCACGCGGTCCCGCGCATGCTGGAGCGGGCCGGTCTCGGCATGGCGGACTTCGACCTGATCGAGGTCCACGAGGCGTTCGCCTCCCAGGTGCTGGCCACGCTGGCCGCCTGGGAGAAGCGCGGTCTCGCGCCCGTCGACCGCGCCCGGCTGAACGTGGCGGGCTCGTCCCTGGCCACCGGCCACCCCTTCGCCGCCACCGGCGCCCGCATCGTGGCCACCCTGGCGAAACTCCTCGCCGAGCGGGACGCCCCCGCGCGCGGACTGATCTCGATCTGCGCGGCGGGCGGCCAGGGGGTGACGGCGATCCTGGAGCGTACGTGAGTGACCCTCACGTAACCCGCAACATTGCACACCCCCGGCCCGGGACCATCCCCGAACCCGCACAGACCTTCCACGTCAGCGCCGTACGCTCTCCGCACCGACCGGTGGTGACCCCTTTCCCCGCCGGCCACCGGTGAGCGCCTCGGCGTGCGGGGCACGTACGTCGTGGCATCACGCAGTTCCCCTGCACGCCTCAGGAGCCGCCCGTGTCCACCACGCATTCCTCCACCGCTCTCGACGCCGACGACTACGGAGCACCCGTTCTGGTCGAGCCCGAGATCCGGCGGCTGGACGGGGTCGTACGGGAGGCGTCCGTACCGCCGTTCGCGAAGCGGGTGCGGCACGGGTCGCTCGCCGACCTGCCGTTCGAGAACGCGGGCACGGCGCCGGACGCGGTGGTGCTCAGCCGGAAGACGGCGGACGGCAGTTGGCGGGACGTCACGGCGGAACGATTCGCCACCGAGGTCCTGGCCGTCGCGAAGGGGCTGATCGCCGAGGGCCTGATGCCGGGCGACCGGATCGCCGTCATGGCCCGCACGATCTACGAGTGGACGGTGCTCGACTTCGCCGCGTGGGCGGCCGGACTGGTCACCGTACCCGTCTACCCCACCTCCTCCGTCTTCCAGGCCCGCTGGATCCTGCACGACTCCGGCGCCGTCGCCCTGGTCACGGAGACGGCCGGGCAGGCCGCCGCCCTCGGCCCCGAACTTCCCCACCTCCCCGACCTGCGGCGGGTGTGGGTCGTGGAGAAGGGTCACGTCGACGCGCTCGCGGAAGCCGGTGCGCGCGTACCCGACCAGGAAGTGGAGGTGCGCCGCGGCGTCCTGGGACCCGACACCCTCGCCACCCTCATCTACACCTCGGGCACCACCGGCCGCCCCAAGGGCTGCGCCCTCACCCACGGCAACTTCTTCGCCGAGGTGGACAACGCCATCGAGCTGCTCTACCCCGTCTTCAAGGCCCGGACCGGCGAAGAGGCCTCCGTCCTGCTCTTCCTGCCGATGTCCCACGTCTTCGGCAGGATGGTCGCCGTCGCCTGTGTGCGCGCCCGGGTGCGCCTCGGCCACGCGCCGAGCCTGGCGCCCGCGGACCTGCTGCCCGACCTGGCGAGCTTCCGGCCCACCTGCCTGCTGACCATCCCGTACATGCTGGAGAAGGTCTTCAACACCGCTCGGGCGAAGGCGGAGGCGGGCGGACGGCTCTCGGCCTTCGACCGCGCGGAGTCGGTGGCCCGCCGCTACGGCGAGGCGGTCGAGGCCGGCCAGACGGGGGCGGGGGCCGGCCCGTCCCGCTCCCTGAGGACGGCCCGCGCCTTCTACGACCCGCTGGTCTACCGCAAGATCCGCAACGCCATGGGCGGCAAGGTGCGTTACGCCATCTGCGGCGGCTCCCCGCTCGGCCCCCGCCTCGCCGCGTTCTACGCCGGTGCCGGCATCGAGATCTTCGAGGGCTACGGCCTGACGGAGACCACCGGCGCCTCGACGGTGACACCCCCGCTCAAACCCCGTCTGGGCACGGTGGGCTGGCCGCTGCCGGGAACACGGATCCGCATAGCGGCGGACGGCGAGATCCTGGTCGGCGGCGACCATGTGCTGCGCGGCTACTGGGACCCCCAGGCGGGCGGGGTCGCCCCCGCCGCGTCCGACGGCTGGCTGCCCACCGGCGACCTCGGCGAACTGGACGACGAGGGCTACCTGACCATCACGGGCCGCAAGAAGGAGCTGATCATCACCTCCGGCGGCAAGAGCGTCGCCCCGGCCCCGCTGGAGAACTGGCTCCGCTCGCACCCGCTGATCTCCCAGGTCATGGTGGTCGGCGACAACCGCCCCTACGTCTCCGCCCTGATCACCCTCGATCCCGCCGGCATCACCCACTGGCGCCGTATGAACGGCAAGCACCCGGTCCCGCCGGAACTCGTCCTCGACGACGAGGAGCTGTACGCGATCCTCCAGCGCGCGATCGACGAGGCCAACAAGATGCTCTCCCGCCCGGAGTCGATCCGCCGCTTCACCGTCCTCCCGGCGGACTTCACGGAGGAGGCGGGCCACCTGACCCCGTCGATGAAGCTGCGCCGGGAGGAGATCCTGCGGGACTTCGCGGCGGAGGTGGAGGGGCTGTACGCGGGGTAGGTCACTCCGCCGCGCGGGCGATCAGGAACGCCTGGGGCGTCGACTCGCCCTGGTCCGTGTCGGCGGTGCGCACCGTGCGCTGGACGAGGGTGAAACCGGCAGCCTCCAGGAGCGCGGCGATGCCCTCCGGGCGCATGCGCCGGAAGTCGAGGGTGACCGGGTGGCCCCAGGGGCGCTCGTGACGGCGGGGTTCGTCGCCGCACTGGAACGCGAGCAGCAGATGGCCCCCGGGTGCCAGGACCCGGCGGAACTCGGCGTACACGGCGGGCAGTTCGTCCTGCGGGGTGTGGATGGTGGAGTACCAGGAGACCACGCCGGCGAGGGCGCCGTCGGAGAGGTCCAGGTTCCGCATCGAGCCCTGCTCGAAGCGCAGGCCGGGATGCTCGCGGCGGGCGATCGCGAGCATCCCCTCCGACAGGTCGAGGCCGAAGACGGAGAGCCCGAGGGAGGCGAGATGCGCGGTCACCCGGCCGGGACCACACCCCAGGTCGGCCACCCGGCCGCCCTCACCGACCAGTTCGGCGAAACCGGCCAGCAGCGCCCGGTCCAGCGGTCTCCCCGTGAGCTGGTCGCGGAACAGAGCGGCGTAGTCCTCGGCGATGGCGTCGTAGAAGGTACGGGTGGCGACTACGTGATCGGCGTCGGTGGCGGTCATGGGCGGTGACCCTACTCGTCTCCACTGACAGCCCGGCCTGTACGTGCCCGGCCCGCGGAGCCTCTGCCCCCGGTGGGCGCCCGTCGCCGGCGGCGCCACCCACAGGACCACCGCACCGGCGGACAGCGGTTCACTCACCTGGGCCGGCGCCGCGCCGCTCCGAGCCGGCCGAACGCGCCGGGTGAAGGCAGGCCGCCGGAGAGGAAAGCACCGAACTCGAACCGGAGGACCACACGCCGTATCGCGCTGAGGTGCGGTACTCGTGCGAGGCGCTGGAGCACGATATGTAATTCATGCCGATCATGTAGTGCGTATGGGAAGAATTCGCCGGGAATTCAATAAAGTCCCGGAAAGGCAGGAGCCCCGTCGCCTGACGGCGCGGGGCTCCTTGGGTACTGCTAGTCGTTCCCGGATCGGCGAGGATCAGACCGGGGTGACGTTCTCCGCCTGCGGGCCCTTCGGACCCTGCGTGACGTCGAAGGACACCTGCTGGTTCTCCTCAAGGGAGCGGAAGCCGCTCGCGTTGATCGCGGAGTAGTGGACGAAGACGTCGGGGCCGCCGCCTTCCTGGGCGATGAAACCAAAGCCCTTTTCGGCGTTGAACCACTTCACGGTTCCGGTAGCCATAAGCCCTCCTTGGGCCCAAAGGGTTGCCCTGCTCCAGAACCAGCAAGTGTGAAGACCAATTCCGCACAAGTGCATCCGTCTGAGAACGACGAGAGCCCGCGGTCACATGCTCCGCAGGCTCTGTACTGCAAGGGAAACCAAACTGCAACTTGCGGAAGAGCCTAGCACGCAGGCTCCCGAATGCAATAGAGGTCAAGATCACGTCACCCGAATGTTTGAACACCCCGTCCGCCACGGGCATCCGTTCGAACGTTTGGACGATCGGGGAGGGCGAGGGGGCGAAGGTCCGCCCGCCGGGGACGAGGACTAGCCTCACGATGTGGACAATCCTCGCACCCGGCCGCGCGTCGGCCACATCCAGTTCCTGAACTGCCTGCCCCTGTACTGGGGGCTCGCGAGAACGGGCACGCTCCTCGACTTCGAGCTGACGAAGGACACCCCGGAAAAGCTCAGTGAGAAGCTGGTGCAGGGCGACCTCGACATCGGGCCCGTCACCCTCGTCGAGTTCCTCAAGCACGCGGACCAGCTCGTCGCCTTCCCGGACATCGCCGTCGGCTGCGACGGCGACGTGATGTCCTGCGTGATCGCCTCGCAGGTCCCGCTGGACCGGCTGGACGGAGCGCGGGTCGCCCTCGGGTCGACCTCCCGCACCTCCGTACGCCTCGCCCAGCTCCTCCTCGCCGAGCGGTACGGCGTACGGCCCGACTACTACACCTGCCCGCCCGACCTGAGCCTGATGATGCAGGAGGCCGAGGCGGCCGTCCTCATCGGGGACGCGGCCCTGCGCGCCAACATGCTCGACGGCCCCCGCTACGGGCTCGACGTGCACGACCTGGGCGCCCTGTGGAAGCAGTGGACGGGCCTGCCGTTCGTCTTCGCGGTGTGGGCGGTGCGCCGCGACTACCTGGAGCGCGAGCCGGTCATCACCCGCAAGGTGCACGAGGCCTTCCTCGCCTCCCGCAACCTCTCCCTGGAGGAGGTCGACAAGGTCGCCGAGCAGGCGGCCCGCTGGGAGGCCTTCGACGAGGCGACCCTGGCGCAGTACTTCACCACCCTCGACTTCAGCTTCGGCGCCCCGCAGCTGGAGGCGGTCGCCGAGTTCGCCCGCAGGGTGGGACCGACGACGGGCTTCCCGGCCGACGTGAAGATCGATCTGCTCCGTCCCTGAGGCCACGGGCGGCCCGCCCACTACCCTGCTGGAAGGTTCCGGGGTACGGGCGTGACGGGGGAGGGGTGGACGCCATGCGGCCGCTCGAAGTGGACGAGCCCACGGTCGTGGGCCCCTACCGGCTGCTCGGCCGGCTCGGCTCCGGCGGCATGGGCCGGGTCTATCTGGGCCGCAGCGCCGGGGGCCGCACGGTCGCGGTGAAGATCGTGCACCCCCACTTCGCGCTGGACGAGGAGTTCCGCGCCCGGTTCCGGCGCGAGGTCGACGCGGCCCGCCGGGTCGGCGGCGCCTGGACGGCCCCCGTCCTGGACGCCGACCCCGACGCCCGGGTCCCCTGGGTCGCCACCGCCTACGCGGCCGGCCCGTCCCTCGCCGCGGCGGTCACCGGCACCGGCCCACTGCCCGCGCCCACCGTACGGGCGCTGGGCGCGGGGCTGGCCGAGGCGCTGACGGCCGTACACGCACTGGGCCTGGTGCACAGGGACGTGAAGCCGTCGAACGTCCTCCTCACCCTCGACGGCCCCCTCCTGATCGACTTCGGCATCGCCCGCGCCACGGAGGGCACGGCGTCCCTGACATCGACGGGCGTGTCGATCGGCTCCCCCGGCTACATGTCCCCCGAGCAGATCCTCGGCAAGGGCGTGACGGGCGCGGCGGACGTCTTCTCCCTCGGCGCGGTCCTGGCGTACGCGGCGACGGGCAGCCCCCCGTTCCCCGGCGACTCCTCGGCGGCCCTGCTGTACAAGGTCGTGCACGAGCCGCCCGAACTGGGCGAACTGGACGGCGACCTGCGCGAGCTTGTCGAGGCGTGCCTCGACAAGGCCCCGTCCGTCCGCCCGACCCCCACCGAACTGGCCCGCCGCCTGGCCCCCGAGGGCGGCGCGGCCCGCCTGGTGGCGGCCGGCTGGCTGCCGGGGCCCCTGGTGGAACAGGTGAGCCGGGCCGCGGTAAGGCTCCTGAACCTGGAGGCGACGGGGGAGGGGCCGTCGGGGCCGGTGGGGTTCAGCAGGCCGTCGGTGGGGGAGGCGGCGGAGCCCGGCGGGGCGCCGACGGGTGGGGCTTCGCCGGCCGGGGGTCTCGGTGGGCCGTCCGCGAGCGGGGTGGTGACCGAAGGCTTCGGCGGCCCGTCAGCGGGTGACCCCGCGCCGGCCGGTGCGGCGTCCGGGACCTTCGGCCCGCCGCCCGTGATGCCGGGAACACGAGGGCCGGGCACGGCCGCCGTCCCCGGGCCCCGCGACGCGCCACCCCACGCACCCGCGACCCCGCCCACCCAGCCGGGAGAGCGGGGCGCCCCCGGGAAACTGTCCGTCTCCTTCGCGGCCACCTCCTCCCCCGACCGCGGCGGCCGAGGCCGGCGCGTCAGCTGCACGGTCGCCCTCGCGGTGGCGGGCGCGCTGGCCGCGGTGACCGTCGGCTCCGTGGTCGTACTCGACCTGCTGCCGGGCGGTTCCAAGGGCGGCGCCGCACAGTCCGACGGCGGGGGCAAGTCCGAAGAACCGGCCTCCCCCCTCACCGTCCCCACCACCTACCTGGGCACCTGGGAGGGACAGGCCACCTCCCGCGAGAGCATCGCCATCCCGCTCGGCACGTTCCGCGTCACCCTCGAGCAGGCCAAGGTGGGCGAGCAGGTGGGCACCCTCCGCCACACGGACATCTTCGGCGGCGTCTGCGACGACGTCCTCACCCTGAGGCAGGTCACGGAGAAACAGCTCGTCACGACCTCCGTCGGCGCCGGGTCCAACCGCGACGTCTGCAACCAGGCCGAGCACACGGTCCGCCTCACCCCGGCCGGCGACGACCTGGTCTACGAGTCGGACAGCAAGGAGTCGGGGTCGCCGAAGGCCCGGTTGTCGAAGGTCGAACAACTGCCTTTCGGCTCCTCCCGGTAGCTGTCCGTCCCCCGGCACTCACTAATGTGTCTGCGTCGGCGAACGACATCAGGCGCAGCACATGCCGCACGGGCATCATGACGGGGAAGGCCACCATGGAGACACTGCAGCCGGACGATCCTCGCGAGCTGGGCAGTTACCGCCTGCTGCGAAGACTCGGCGCCGGCGGCATGGGACGTGTGTACCTCGCGCGTTCGCCCGGTGGCCGTACCGTCGCCGTGAAGGTGGTGCGCCCGGATCTCGCGGCGGACGCCGGCTTCCGGGAGCGCTTCCGGCACGAGGTGGAGATCGCCAAGGCGGTGTCCGGCCGCTACACCGCGCCGGTCGTGGACGCCGACCCTGACGCGTCACTGCCCTGGCTGGCGACGTCCTACGTGCTCGGCCCGGACCTCACGGACGTGGTCGCCGCGCACGGCGCGCTGCCGGAGCGTACGGTCCGTGCCCTGGCCGTCGGCCTCGCCGCGGCACTGCAGGAGGTGCACGCGGCGGGCCTGATCCATCGTGACCTCAAACCGTCCAACGTCCTGCTGGCCGCCGACGGCCCCCGTGTCATCGACTTCGGCATCGCACGGGCCGTCGACGGAAGCCGTATGACACAGACCGGAGTCGTGGTCGGATCACCCGGCTACATGTCCCCGGAACAGGCCCAGGGCAAGGACGTCGGCACGGCGGGCGACGTCTTCTCCCTGGGCGCGGTGCTCGCTTTCGCGGCGACCGGCCGGGGGGCCTACGGAGACGGCGCTTCCTCGCACGCCGCGCTGCTCTATCAGATCGTGCACGGCGAGCCCGACCTCACCGGCGTACCGCAGTCGCTGCTGGGCCTGGTCCGAGCCTGCCTGATGAAGGATCCCGCACAGCGTCCGGCACCGGCGCAGATCGTGACGTCACTGGCCCCGCAGGGCGTTGAGCCCGTTCTGACCGACTGGCTGCCGTCGGCGGTGGCGTCGACGATCGCGACGCACGCCGCGGGGATACTCGACCTCGACGCCCCGGCCGTAGCGTCTTTCGGCCCGGCGCCGACCATGACGGCGGGCGCGACCGCGACGGCCGACCCGGCCCAGGCGTACGGCGGCGCGCCGACGCCGGGTTACGGCTCCCCCGTTCCCGGAGGTGCCCCGGGCACCCCCCTCCCTGGCACGGTGCAGCTCGGCGGACAGCCCGACGACCGTTCCCGTCGCCGTGCGCTCGGCCTGGCGCTCGGGGCCGCCGTCGGTGTCGCCATGACCGGAAGCGGAGTGGCCTGGTGGCTCACGCAGGACGGAGGCGACTCCCCTTCCACGACGGACGAGGCAGGCCGGGGCGGCTCGGCCGAACAAGCCGGGGAGCGGTTCACCACGCCGCCCCCCGGCGTCGCGCCCCAGCCCCTGTGGCGCAAGTCGGCGGCGGAGGACAGCACCAGTGCGCTCGTACCGCTGCTCACCCACGACGGCCTCCTGCTGATCAGCGGCGACCCGCTCGTCGCCTACGACGTGAAGACGGGCGAGGCCCGTTGGTCGAAGAAGGAGGCGTGCCGCCCGGGGGAGCCCCTCCTCTTCCACGACGGCAAGGTGTTCCTGGCCGACGGCGGCTACGACGGGGTGCTCGTAGCCCTCGACGTGAAGACCGGCGAGGAGGTCTGGCGGAGCAGGCTGGGCAAGTCCCTGACGGTCGAATCCGCCATCGCCGTCGACGACGAGAACGTCTACGTCACGGCGAACGACTACGGCGAGTCCAGAAGCGCCACGGAGTACCGCACGGCCGTGGCCGCCATCAGCCACACCACCGGCAAGAAGACGTGGCTGCAGAGACGGGACTGGGGCACCAAGGACTACGACGTCCAGGGCAGTGTCTCCGGCAAGCACCTGGTGTACGCCGACTCCAACTACAACCTCACGGTGCGGGACACCGCCACGGGCGCGCAGCTGTGGACCAGGAAGATCGGTGAGGACTGGACCTGGCAGCCCACGGTCGAGGGCGGCCTCGTCTTCCTGCCGGGCGACAAGCTCACGGCCCTCGACGCCGACACGGGCGACACCCGCTGGACCCTGTCCTCCAACGGCCGCCGGGCCTTCCGCAACCCCTCGGTGATCGACGGCGTGCTGTACGTCAGCGACTACGACGACGGCGTCTGGGCGGTGGACGTCAAGACGGGCAAGCGGACCTGGCTCTGCGACGACCTGGAAGCCGACGGACCGGAGACGTTCCTGCGCGCCGGCTCCTCCTTGTACGGGGCGACCGGCGGTCTGTCCGGCGGCGGCGTCGTCGCACTGGAAGCCCGGACCGGCAAGGTCCGCTGGGTCTACGACGACAACAAGGACAACGGCGAACCGTGGCAGGTGACCATCTCCGGCAACCGGCTGCTGGTCACCCACGGACCGGAGATCTACGCGCTGCCGGCGGTATGAAGATGTGGTGCATATCGTGATGAAAGGCAGATGAAACCCAACGTAAAGGAGAGGCGACCGCTGCATGCCCGGACCTGAATCCTCCGTGTACGAAGCTCGGTACCCCTGGACACCCTTTCAACTCCTCAGTGGAGCTTGGACGAGGCGGCTTATCGCGTTCTGCGTCGACGACCAGGGTGTCACCTTGGGCGGAGCACCCGCACGCCATGTCGGCCAGACTGCATTCGTACCGTGGCACGACGTTTCCGCCGTGGTTCTCTGGCAGCAAGAAACGGCCGCGCTGACACCCATGCGCTACGTGGGGCTGCGTCGTCGGCCGGGGGCTCCGGCGCTCCCCGGCCCGAACGCATTGCTCAGCCGAGACCAGACGACCCGGCTCGCGCCGCACATCGATCACGACCTGTTCCTGGCGAGCAGGCACATCAATCTGTGGACCCTTGACCGTGGACGTCTCGTGGATGCTCTGCGCGCATTTGCTCCTCAGGTGTCGCTGGAGGAAGTGGGGCAGACCAGGGCTGACGGTTAGACGACCTCGCCCAATGGGCAACAAGGCGACGGCAGTCGCGGGCGGTGGGCGGATCCCGCATCGTCGGGCTCTCAGTAGCGGGGCTAGGCTCGGAGCAAAGTCTTTCCAGGCACATCCGACGGGGAGGGGGAGGCGGCCTGATGCGAGTGCGGACGACCGTTGTTCAGGAAGGAGCCGCACCTCAGGATGCGATGATCAGCGCTGACGAAGGCGTGACCGCGGCCGAGGTGGCCGAGGCGCTGAGACGGGCCCGGAGAGGCGCAGCGCTTTCACAGACCCTTGCACGGGACGCTGAGGTTCACCATCTGCGGTCAGCGCAGACAGCCCCCGCCACCCTGTGGATCGACGGACGACCTCTGTCACCTGAGATGCAGGTAGGCGACATCCTCAGGGATGGAGCGCGGATCACTATTGATGACTCCATCGGCCCCTTCCTGGCTGCCGGCGAGCCGACCGGCAGGTACGAGGTGCGGGTCTGCGGCGGCCCGGGGGCGGGACGGGTCGCCCGCCTGTCCGCGGGGGTGGCAACGCTCGGCTCGGCAGACACGTGCACCATCGCCACCGAGGACCCCCGGCTGGCGTCGGTGGCGGCTCGAGTGACCGTCGACCTCAAGGGACGCGTCAACATCGCACCGCAGGGCGACGTGGAACTGTTCCTCGACGACGAGCCAGTGACCGCTGTGCAGGAGTGGGAATCCGGCATGTTGCTCAAGGCCGGCGACTCCCTCTTCAGCCTGGCCGAACCGGGTGAGCCGGACGCACACCTTTCTCCCACGGGTGAGGGAGGCCTCGCCTACAACCGTCCGCCTCGCTTGTCTTCCCCTCTGTCCCGGCCGAGGCTGACGGTACCCATGCCGCCGGGCAAGGACGAGGGGATTCGCTTTCAGCTCATCTCCATGTTGATGCCGCTGTTCTTCGGCGTCGCAATGTACTTCGTCACCAAGACGATCTACATGCTGCTGTTCTGTCTGCTGTCCCCCTTGATGATGCTCGGACAGTGGTTCAGCGACCGGCGGCACGGCAAGAAGAAATACCGTGCGGCCCTGAAGGAGTACAAGAAAGCCAAGGAGGAACAGGAAGCGGAGCTTGAGCGACTTGCTGAGCGAGACCAGCGCCGTCGCCGTGAGGCCTTCCCCGACCCCGGGCAGCTCCTCCTCTTCGCCACCGGGCCCCGCAGGCGTCTGTGGGAGCGACGGATCACAGACCCGGATGCCATGTTCCTCAGGGTCGGATTCAGCGATCTGAAAGCCGAAATCGACCTGGTGAACGGTCGAGCCACCGGGGTCGACGTGGAAGATCCCGAACCGCCGGTGGTCACTGACGTTCCGATGACGCTCCCCTTTGCCGAACTGGGGGTGGTGGGCGTTGCCGGGGACCGGCTGCGAGCCGTAGCCACCGCGCGCTGGATGACCGCACAGGCCGCGGTGCTGCACAGCCCACGGGATCTCTCGCTTGTTGTGCTCTCGTCGGTGTCGGACGCCGCCGAGAACTGGAGCTGGACCCAGTGGCTACCTCATGCGAACCCCCAGCAGGGCCAGAATTGCGTTGCTCTGCTGGGGACGGACGCGGAGTCCATCTCGAGACGCGTCAATGAGCTGCTGAACGAACTGGCACGCAGGCAAGCCGCAGCCCAGGAGAGCGGCGGCCTGAGGGCGCTGCGTCCGGACCCGCATGTGCTGATCGTCCTCGACGGCGCCCGTCTCCTGCGTCGGGTCCCCGGGGTACCGCAACTGCTGCAGGAGGGCCCAGGGCACGGCATCTTCGCGCTGTGCGTCGACGAGGACGAGCGTCTCCTGCCCGAGGAATGCCGCACAGCCGTCTGCTGGTCGCCCGGAGCGTTGAGCACCGTCCATCTGCGTGGTTACGGCTACGAGTCGGTGGGCGACGTGTTGGCCGATCAGGTCTCCGTCGCCTGGTGTGAGCGTGTGGCCCGGGCCATGGCGCCGGTGCGGGACGTAAGCCGTGACGACGCGGACAGCGCACTCCCCACCTCTGCGCGACTGCTGAGTCTCCTGAGGATGCCTGACCCGACCGGCACGGACGTTGCAGCGATCTGGAAGCGCGGAGGTGCGACCACGGCCGCATTCATCGGCCTGGCGGCCGACGGGCCCTTCGTCCTGGACATCCGCCGGGATGGCCCGCATGCTCTGATCGCTGGTACGACTGGTGCAGGCAAGTCGGAACTCCTCCAGACGATCATCGCGTCTCTGGCCGTGGGTAACACCCCGGACGCGCTCAACTTCGTCCTCATCGACTACAAGGGCGGCAGCGCGTTCCAGGACTGCGCCCGGCTGCCCCACACCGTGGGCATGGTGAGCGACCTCGACGCGCACCTGACCGAGCGGGCGTTGGCCTCACTGGCCGCCGAGTTGAGGCGACGCGAGGGGATTCTCTTCGAAGCGGCCACGAAGGACATCGAGGACTACAACGACGCCAGGCGGCTCCGGCCGCAGCTGGAGCCGATGCCCAGGCTGGTCCTCATCATCGACGAATTCGCCTCCCTTGTCGCGGAGCTGCCCGACTTCATCGCCGGGCTCGTGGACATCGCCAGGCGTGGCCGCTCCCTCGGCGTTCACCTGATGCTGGCGACACAGCGCCCGGCGGGCGTGGTCAGCGCCGACATCCGCGCCAACACCAACCTTCGCATCGCCCTGCGCGTCACCAACGGCGAGGAGTCGCGCGACGTCATCGACGCGCCCGACGCGGGCAGCATCTCGAAGAGCACACCGGGACGCTGTTACGTACGGTCCGGATCACAGTCGCTGGTGGGAGTGCAGTCCGCACGCATCGGTGGGCGACGCCCCGGAGCCGACACCGCTCCGCAAGTGACAGTGAACTTCCTGGACTGGATGGCGTACGGGCGTCCACTGCCGCGAGTCGCGCAGGACGACGAGGACGACGGCACGATGGTGACCGACCTTGCCGTGCTGGTCGACGCGATCGCCGATGGCGCCAGGCAACTGGGCTGCGCGCAGCCGCGTAGCCCATGGCTGCCGCCCATCCCCACGCAGGTGACGCTCGCGGATCTGGAGTCGCTGCCGGTGAGGAGGACCGGCGATGACCCGGTCGCTCCCGTACGTATCGGCCTGACCGACCTTCCGGCCCAGCAGGCTCGCGAACCGCTCGCACTCGATCTGACGGACGGCGAGCACCTGATGATCGCCGGCGGCCCCCGCTCCGGGCGGTCGACCGCGCTACGGACCATCGCGGGGGCCGTCGCCCGGACCACGTCGCCCAGCGATGTGCACATCTACGGCATCGACTGCGGTGCCAACGCACTGCTCCCGCTCGCCGGCCTTCCGCACTGCGGCGCTGTTGTGACCCGAGACCAGAAGGCACGTGTCGACCGATTGCTGGGCCGGCTGCTGAGCGAGGTGTCGCGACGCCAGATGCTCCTCGCGGAGAAGGGGCAGTCCAGCGCGGCGGAACAGCGATCGGCGGCCGATCCCTCGGAGCGGTTGCCCTGGATGGTGGTTCTGCTGGACGGCTGGGACGCCTACCGCCAGGCCTTCGAGAACTACGACTACGGCCGGCTCGTCGACGATGCCAAGAGACTGTTCCGAGAGGGCGCCGCGGTCGGAGTGAAGGTAGTCCTCACGACTGACCGCAGCGGTCTGACCGGTGACATCTCCAGCTCCTTCAGCGAACGACTCGTACTTCGCCTCGCGGACCAGGCGGACTACGCCCTTGCGGGTTTGTCGAGCAAGGATGTTCCGAAGGAGATCCCCACGGGCCGGGCGCTGAAGGCCAC
This sequence comes from Streptomyces sp. NPDC051740, assembly GCF_044453165.1. NCBI lineage: Bacteria > Bacillati > Actinomycetota > Actinomycetes > Kitasatosporales > Streptomycetaceae > Streptomyces > Streptomyces sp. NPDC051740. The sequence continues at coordinate 51,195 of NZ_JBITCL010000001.1, forward strand.
GGACGACGGGGTGCAGGAGAGCCAGTTGGCGCTGCTCGCCGAGAACCCCTCGGGGCAGGCCCAGGTGGCGGCCCTCCAGGAGATCGCGCGCTCGGCCGGTCAAGCCGAGTCCAAGCCGACGGAGTACCAGCGTCCGATCCGGGTCGACGTACTGCCGGCGCGCATCGGGGTCCGCGAGGCCATGGCGCTACAGCCCGGCTTCGCTCCGGCGTCGCCCCTCTGGGCTCTTGTCGCCGTAGGTGGGGACGAACTGCGGCCTCTAGGAGTGGACTTGGAGGAGGGGGGGCCCGGATTCGTCATCTCGGGGCCTCCGAAATCCGGGCGCTCCAGCACCCTGGTCACAGCGGCCGACTCCTTGCTGCGGCAGGGGACCGAGGTCATCGTGATCACGCCGCGTCGTTCCCCTCTCCGGGAACTGGCCACGGCGTCCGGGGTACTCGGCTCCCTCGACAGCGAGAGTTCCGAGGACGACCTGGAGGCGCTGATCAGTACTGCGCGGGGCCCCTACGTCATCGTCGTCGACGATGCGGAACTGCTGTATGACACTCCGCTCGACGAAGCGCTCGAAGAGGTGGTCAAGCGGGGCATGGACGGCGGGCTCGGCCTGATCGCCGCGGGTGCCGTCGACACGTTGTCCTCGCAGTACCGGGGCTTTGTCGTGCAGGCACGCCGCTCGCGTGCGGGTCTGCTGCTGTCGCCGCAGGGCACGCAGGACGGTGAGATGTTCAGCATTCGCCTGCCGTCGAACGTCGGCGGGGGGCCCACCGGCCGAGGGCTCTTCGTTCAGGGGGGTGAAGTGATGCCGGCCCAAGCGGTTCTGCCGGACTGAGTGAGCCCGCAGCGGTAAAGCGGGAGGGCCGGTCAGCCTCAAGGCTGACCGGCCCTCGTCCTGCTCGCGCAGTGGGTGATTGTCGGCGGACTAGTCGTTGATGCGATCGTTCGCGTCGGCGGCGTCGCTCGTTTCCTTCTGGGCGTTCTCCAGAGACTTCAGGAAGTTCGTCAGGGAAGGCTTCAGCTTGTCCCACTCGTCACGGAATCGGTTGGCTCGCGGGCCCTTCCAGAAGTCCTCGCTTTCGAGCGTGCCCTTCGAGATGGCTCGAATCAGTTCATCGAGGTTGGTGTGCTGGGCCTTGAACGTCTTGGAAAGACCGCGAAGCCGAGTGGTGTCTGCGCCCTTGATTGTCATTGAGCTGCCTCCCCGTGTGTCGAAACCGGACGAACCCTTCGCTCGCCGCGCCCGACACTATCGCAAATAGCCGAATCTCGCCATCCGCTGTGTCTCGGGACGTATCTCCTTGCGTTAGTCGCGAGATGTGCTCCATAGTCAGTGGCATAGGACACCTTCAAATGTTTCCAGCATCAACCTGAATCACCTCCGGAGGGCTCGTGGGGGAAGCAGCCGAGCAGCCGAAAGTTGACAACCCGTATCGAGCGCGACTCGAGGTGTTGAAGCGCAATCTACAAGATGAGGTGAAAGATCTCAGAAATCTCCTTAAACCGGCCGCTGAAGACGTGGGAGACGAAAAGGTCTCCTGGGTCGGCAAAACGGCGAACCGGTGGCATGACGAGATCGAAGGGAACCGCGGGCGCATGATCCGCGAGATTGAGAAACTCATTCCGGCTGTACAGAAGAAGATCGACTCGTGCCCTGAAAAAGTTACTCATGCTGAAGCGAAGATGATGCAAATGGACTTGCGCTAGCGACGCCTTCTTGGTAGGGCAAGGGTAAACGGACTGACGAAACGGGGCGCACTCCTATGGGTAGCGGATTCTCAGGCATTGATCCGGACAAGCTGGAGGGGACGATCAACTCGCTTCAGAAGGATCAGGAGCGATTGAGGTCCAGTGCCATGTGGATCAAATCCAGCTTCGAACGTTACGGAATCGATGCCGCGCCGCTCACAGAACTCCTTGCGATCGCCGGATGGGCGGAGAACCAGCTGCCCTTGCTGCGGCGCCGTTGGCATCTTGCACTGGCCGAGACCAAGAAGTACGGCTATAAGAACATGGTGCAGATCGACGAGAGCAAGGTGGGTCAGACTGCACAGTCGCGAGCCAACGGAAAGAAGTTGGCTGGGGAATTCCAGAAGAAACTGGACGACGGAGACCCGATCACGCCGGAGTTGTTTGCCGATCTGAGGGCCAACAAGGCAGATGCTGACTATCTGAAAGCATTCTATGAATCTCTCGGCCCAAGGCGCCTGCTATGGCTTTCGAACGACATGGGGGACCGGTTCAATGATCAGTACAAGGATCATCCGGAGCAGCGTGAAAAGGATCGACTGGTAATCGCTGAGACATTTGGATCTTTCACTAAAGTGGCTTTTGAAGGGAAAACTACCAAAGAGAAGCAGCGGCTGTGGAACAAGTGGTTCGATGACTCCGCGGTGGACGAGTACGACGGGTTTCGTCCGGATCGCCTCACCCCCTTCCTTGCAGGAGGAAACCACGACAAAGATTTTCTAGTAGCGTTCGGAGATCGAGTGTTCAAGAAAGACACTAAAACCAGTGAGACCCGCTTCTTCGGGAACGGTGGTCTTGGTGAGGGTGAGTGGGGAAAGGATAACTACCAGCAACTTTTCTCTGCCATTGGCGATAACCCCGAGGCGGCGGGGGAATGGTTCGATCACAACAATGAATTTGCTTTGAAGGCTCTCTACCCGACAGGCCCCTGGAAGGTCGACGAGCCAAAGGGCCGAGGCAAGGCTTTCTTTGGGCTGCTTAATGCTGCAACGGTGGAGTTGAAGCAGGAGAACCCCTCGCTGGCTGAGAAGAACACAGCGCGTATCCTGTTCGACAATTACCAGCACCGGACGGGATCCGACACGAAGTCACTCCATCCCATCGGTGGTACTCAGGCTCTCTATGCGAGCATCATCACGGCTTATTGGAAAGATCTTGAATATGGCGTGACGTCCTCGGTAAGTAATTCGTTGTGGGGAAGTGGAGTCCTGGCCAAGGGTGAGGAAAAATTCGGGAGCGCCAGCAAGTGGAATCTCAATGACTTCCTCCAGGGCCAGGACAGTGGCCGTCCTGGCCTGGAAGCGAACGAGAAGCTGTGGCGTGCCCTCATGGAGGAATCTGCACGCGACCCGCAGGCGGCCGGAACTCTGAGCGCGCTCTTCCAGGCTTACAACGAAAAGGCGATCGACCAATCGTACGCGACACGTGAGAGCGGTGAATACGCGGGCAGCTACGCGTCGATGCAACGGGGCATGATGCAGGATTTCTACCAGACGACAATGAAGGTGGCCTCGACGGAACTCGAGACGAGCATCGACAAGTGGGTCGAAGACACCAACAACGCGCGTGCGACGGTCATCGACACCGCCGCCTCCGTGGCTGCGGGTGCCGCGGGAGGTGCCGGCCTCGCCGGAGTCAAGGGGGCGGCGGTCGGGGTCGCCTATGGGTTGGGTCAGGACGTCTTCACCGGGTGGATCAAAGACCTCATCAAGGTAGACGCGAACGATGCTCCCAAGGGACTCAAGGAACAGTTCGAGGGCGTCAAAAAGGCTACCGCCGACTTCTCCTGGCAGAACGACTACCAGACCAACGCCTCGGCTGCCTGGGAGTACGGGAGGATCGAAAACGTCACTGTTGTCACCCATGGCGAGAACGGCGAGACGAGGACCGCGGTCTACACGGGCGATCCCCGGGCGTATGCAAAGAGTGCGGGCAATTTCCTGGACAAGGACGGCCAGGTCCTCGATGTTTCCAAGATGACTAACGCGCAGCGTACGGCGTACAGCGACTGGCTGCAGGATCCGGCTGTGGTCAACGCTGTGTGGCCGGAATTCTCAACAGGCCGGGATGGGCGGGACTATCCGGGACAGGATCAATGACGAAGGTGGGGCGAACGATGGTTTTCAGCGGGACGAGAACGGTACTGGCCGGGACAGTTATTGCCGTTCTGTTTGGCGTGACGGCGTGCGGCGCTGAGGCCGGAGGGGAAGAGGACGCCCAGCCGTTGAGTGGCGCGCAACTATCAAAGGTGGCGCTGTCTCAGGGTGACGTGGCTGGGTACACCATCAGTGATGTGTCGTCGGGATCGAAAGGCGGTTCCGCTGGGACGAGCGATGAATCATGTCAGCCCATCGCCGACGTGCTGGCTCCCAAAGCCATGGCCTATGACGAACGGTTGGTGGAGCGGGAAATTTGGAGGACTCCAATTGATTCCGAGGCCGCGAATGCGAGTTACCGACTGATATTGTTCAGTGCTGAGTCGAAGGCGGCGGCAGAAAAGGCCGTGCAGGATCTGGAGAAGGCTGTCTCGTCCTGCGGGAGCGGGTTCGAGGTCACCCTGTCTGGTGAAACGTACAAGGTGCACCAAGTGTTGCTGAACAAGTCAAAGTTCGGCGACGAGGGCGTGGATTTCTCGTTTGAGTACCAAATGGGTATGAAAAGGCGTTACGTCATGATATCCAGTGGCGCGTCTCTGGGTATTTTTTTGGCTTCCAACCGGTTCAACAATTCTTTCATCGCGGTTCCGGATGAGCTTGTTGATGAACAGATGAGTAAGTTGGAAGGGGAGAAGGGCTAAGGCAATCCCAGTCCTTGTCGGCCAGGGGTCGTCTTCCGTTTTCCTGGTCCGCTGTCGGGCAGTCCGCTTCATGCAAACGGAGTCAGCTCATCTCGGGGAGCTCCACTTGCAGCACGCCCGTGGTTCTGCTGTCTGATTCGGATTCCGCCGCGATATAAAGAGAATTATCGGATGCGGCGATGGCTTGAACCCCTGCGATGACGGGTGCGATGCTCTTGCCGTTGACCTGGTAAATGATCTTTCCCCCCAGTAGATTGTCGATGAAGTCTTTCTGTGTAGCGGTTTTCTCGCCGGCCCAGCGGTACTCACTGGAAAACGGAGGGGAATGGGTCTCGTGGGCGTCGGTGTAGTAGATCTCAGAGCGATCGGGGAGGGTTATGAGGTCGCCGCGCGAGCTGCTGATGGACCCCCTCCCGATCTCGGCATCAAGAGCACTTCCAATACTGTCGAAGGGGCCCTTCAGTTCGCTGATGCTGTCCGGATCCCTGGCTCCCACAAGAGGAGTCAGTGTGTCATCCGCATTGATCCGGACGATTCCCGGTCCTGTCCGCCAGTAGATGCCCGAAGCACTGGATGCCAGCCAACCGGAGTTCCAGGTGTCGGGAACCAGCACCTCCTTGGCCTTGGTGCCCGCAGGTGGGTCGATCCCATTCTTTACGGCAGCGTTCGTGCGCAGTAGCGACTCATTGCCCTGGGGCGGCCGTCCGGCGACGAGTTCTACCATGTCGCCACTGATCCTGTGGACGTACGAGGCGTGCTGTCCCAGTATTGTCTGGTCGCCGAAGTAGACGGTCCCATCCGCGGTGATTGTCACTCCCATGACCTGACCGGTGCAGAATTCATCGATGCTCGCGTTGACGAACGGCTGCGGGCTGTCGCACTTCGTGTCCACCAATTTGGTGGTCTTACCGTCCGGACCGGTTTTCCACAGGCTGTCTCCGGTAGCCAGGTAGATGGACCCGTCGGATGCCACCGCTGTCTGTTCAGCTGTCTGATTGTCGACTCCGGTGAGAGGGATCCTGGTTGTGGAGCCAGAGGTCGCCCGCTTCCACATCACCATCCCCTGGTCCTCCTGGGTGAACAGGTAGACCGTGCCGTCAGCCGCCGCCGCGAGCCCACTGAACGAGCCTTGAATCGCGAGTCCCGTGCCCTGAGGGGAGCCTCCGACTGCTTTCTTCACTTTGGACCCGCCGCCGAGCACGAAGGTGACGTTGACCGGGGGGCTGCCCGCGTCGCCGGAGGCCGCTCGGTAGATCCCGAACGCGGACACGGTCGCGAGGGCGACGCCGAGGCCGATCAGGGCCCGGCGCCGGCCGCGCGGAAGGGAGGTGAAAGGCATCACAGAGCTCCGTCTCTTCTGTCCATCGGTAACTCAGGAACGCACTGCGCGGCGCACGATACGCATGCCCACCGCGTCTTGTTGCTCCACATTGCTGTCCGTTGCCAGATGGAGAGGAACGAAGACGATCAACCAGTAGAAGCCGAAGAGCCATCGCCCCACGAGACGGACGAATCCGGCACGGCCTCCGTCGGATGACCGGACGACCCGTAGGCCCGCGACCAACTTTCCGAGACTGGCTCTCGTCGCCAGCGTGAGCAGGACCTGGTTGGCGAAGGACAGGGCGATGATCGCTCCAGCCACGGGCCCCCAGAACCCAGGAGACGCCGGTTGCAGTTCCGTCACCCCGGAGCCTGCGGCCGTGCCGACGGCGACTGCGGCTCCCGCGACGCCACCACCCATGAGAGCGATGACGGCGTCCAGGGACACAGCGGCAAGACGACGTGCCTCGGATGGTGATGCGGTGACCCCGGAAGCGGCCTGGTTCCTGGCTGTCATCGGGCTAACTCCCGTTCGCCGTCTTCTTCTTGTCGGCTTCTTCCTGCTCCACCCGCTTCAGCGCACTGGCCATGGCGGCCCGTGCATCGGTCAGGGCTTTCTTGATCTCTTTCTTGTGCTTGGCGAACTCGCTGCGGAAACGCTCGCTCTTCGGCCCTTTCCAGGTGTCCTCTCCACAGAGGAGCTGCACGTTGTCGACGGCACGATCGAGCTCGTCCGCATACTTCTTGAGCTTGCGCAGGTCCTCTCGGCACTCGGCCTCCCGGTTCACTTCTCCTCCGGGCCGTCAGGAAGGGTGATGAGGCGCCTGATCATCCTGTTCAGAGTGGACTTGCCGACCGGGCGGGCCTCGATGCCCTTGGGCGCGTTCGGCTGTTCGACGAACACGGTCCAGAGTGCACGGTCCGTCGCGTACGTCGTCAGCAGAGGGCCGGGCGCATCGGAGAGGAGGACGATCTGTCCGACCACGAGGGCGGAATCGATTGCCTCGCCGAGGAGGCGTCCCACGTTGTCGTCGGCGATCTGCTGTGGCGTGAGCTGCTGGGTCCGGCCGTCCTTGTCCGCCACATCGAAGGGGTCCACGAGAAGCTGCACCACGTGAGCGGCGTCCTTCGCGGAGCCGGCGAGCGTGAATATGTGCAGGCCACCCGCGGTGACTCGCTCCACGAGGTAGAGATCCGCCGAGTGGATGTAGACGACGGCGTGGGTGACCCCGCCGGATGTGTGCTGCTCGACCACGAGCGCTCTGGACGCCGTGCGTCGCAGAGTCAGAGCGAGGCTCACCTCGGGAGTGATCCGCAGATCGAATCCGACACCGGAGGGAGTGTCCGCCGCGGCCTCGGCTGCCGCGTCCTGGGCCTGCCGTAGGACGGCATCCAGTTCATCGATGTTGGCTACCTCCACCACCTCTCGTGAGACGAGGGAGCGCAGTGCGGTGACGTAGGACCACTCCCGCTCCTGCGCGGAGAGCTCCGTGAGTCTCGGGGTGGGAGCGACGCACTCGTCGAGAGACTCCGGGTCGAGGACCGCTATCTCCTCGTCCGTGAGTCTCAGAAGGTGCTGGCTTCCGCCCTCAGCCAAAGCTTCCCCCAGGATCGTGCGAAATTCCTGGAGATCCATGTCGATTTTACGACTGTGCATGATTATTGATCCGATACTCGGTTACCAGAACTTGTATTTACGAATGGTGTTGGGGACCAGGTTCGTGACAGCGCTCTTGGCGCCGTTGACGATCTCCTCGGCTTTGTCCTTGGTCTCGCCTGCCCATTCAGTAGTGGCTTTCCATGCGTCCTTGGCGCCGGCTGTAATGTCATCGCCCCATTTGTCCCAGGCCCAACTGCCCAGGAAGTAGGCGCCGGTCACACCGAGAGCGACCCAGCCGACGACCGGTACCGCCGCCGCCACCGTCGCGGACGCGCCGAGCGCGGTGGCCATGCCGGCACCACCGAGCACGGCAACGGCGCCGGCTGCTTCGATGCCGCCCATGCCTCGGTCCACCCAGCCCTGTGCCCCCTGGTGGTCAGGGATGAACATCTGCTTCACGCCGTGCAGGACACTGAGAGGCAGGAGCACCCTACGGGCCAGCACTCCCGTCCCAGGCGCTTTCTGGAAAAGTTTCGAGGCGTAAGGGATCTTGAGGCGCATGGCGGTGTTACGCACCGCCTGCTGCCACTGCCAGGGTTCCTTGTACAGATTGCGCAGTCGTTGCGCCTGGAGAAGCTCCTTCAGCAACTCCCCGCGAGTGGCGCGGATGCGGGCAGCTTCCGATCCGAAGTACTTGTTCAGTTCATAAACGGCACGAGCCCCGTCGATGTTCTGCCCCTGTGCCCACATCTTGTACAGCCGGAGCGAGCCTTCGATCGCGGTGGGGATCTTGAGGAGCTTCAGAGGGGTCTTGATGTCCTTGAGTGTGCCGTCCTTGAACTCCTGCCAGGTCTCCAGCGCACCGGCCAGCCCGGCGAACGTCAGGACGGCCTCGGGGTCGTCCTGCGCGATGCCCAGGCGGCGCCGGATGTCCTTCGCCTCGTCGCTCGCCCATTGAGCTTTCTTGGGGAAGTCCGAGACTCCCTCGGCCGTGGCATTCCACTTGGCCAGAATGCCACTGATCAATCCTCCCTGAATGCTGAGGGTTCCGCCCATCACATCGACGGCAGCCCCGAGTTTGGGAGCCTGGACCTCGTCCATGCCCTTGAAGCCCACGACTACGCTCCTTGGTTGTACTGGAAATGCCCGGATGATATTCAGCGGTTGATGGCTTGGATTTCCTGGACGGTGACGTCCTGGTCGTTGCCGAAGGTGCCGTCAGGAAGGTCACCGCCGGCGCCGCCAGTTCCGGTCCAGGCGATCTCCCACGTGATGGTGGCCTGAAGGTTGTAGGTTCCGTTGCCGGAGGAGCGGAGGTAGGTGATTCCGCAGGGCGGGGTCCGGTCGGCCTTGCCCTTGGCGTAGGGCTCGCCGATGGAACCGTCGGCGTTGATGGTGCACTCGCCCGAGGCGGGGTAGGTCTCGGCGTCGTCGGTGCCCGGCTCCAGCTTGAGGGAGACCGGCTTGGCGGTCGTCGTGGCCTGGAGGGCGAAGCCGGGGACGGCGATGGACGCCGTGGCCTGGACCTCGTCGAAGACGGCCTTGTCGAGCCAGGCCCAGGTCGGCAGGTTGACCTTGGTGGTTCCCTCGGGCTTGAGACTGACCTCGGTGTCGGGCAGCTGCATGTGCTGGTAGGCGAGGGCGGCGAGTATCTCCGGGGTGATGGCCTCCTCGTACTGGGGTGGCGGGGCCTCGCCGTTGTCGACCCAGAAGGGGAGGTCGGTGCAGGAACTCCGCTTGAGGAGGTCGGGCTCGTTGGGGTTCTCGACACCGGCCCAGAACATCCCCTCGCCGTCCTTCTCGACGTTGTAGTCCTTGTAGCCGGGGGTGTCGGTCCAGCCGTAGTCGTCCTCGTAGTGGCGCTGCAACTCGTTGAGTGCCGCGCCCGCGTGGCCGCCCATGCCGGGCGCGTTCATCTGGCCTTCGATGTCCTTGGACATCTTTTTCTTGAAGTCCTTGGCACCGAGGTACGGGGCGTACCAGCAGGGCGGTGGCGTCCAGTTGACGTCGGCGGACGTCACATTGCCGGCGCCGCCGTTCTTGGCGACGGAGCCGGAGTACTGGATGCGGGCGGCGGCGTAGATGCCGGTTTCGTCGTTGCCGCCGGACTGTTCTGTGTTGGAGCCCTGGGTGTTACTCGGCTGCTCTCCCGCGTAGGCCGGTTCCGCGAAGGCGACGCCCAAGGCCAGTGTCAGGGCAGCCGCGCCGGTGCTGAGGGCCGTACGCCGTGACCTGATCACTGGCACTTCGCAGCCTTCCCCTCGACGTACACCTTGGACGCCTGCCACAAACCTTCACCAGTCGGGTACTTGACCATGATGATTTTGAAGTAGTCGAAGTCCGTGATGCTGGGCGTACCCTTCAGGACCTTTCCGGTCTTGACCTCTTTGGAGTAGAACTTGCTTGAGTCCACGCAGAACGCGACCTCCACCGAGTTGCCGTTCGACGCGGACCGGGTGGTCGCCTGGTAGTGGCGCCGGGTGCCGGTTGCCGTCCAGTCACCTTCGAGCCTGGCGTCGATCTGCGTCCTCGCGTACTTCAGGCCATCGCCCGTGGAGTAGGCGACCAAGGCGGCGTCCTCGGTCGTGCGCTTGTCGACGCCCCGGTAGATGGCGCGGACGTAGTTGGCCGCGTCTTCTATGGCCGCCGCCTCGTTCTCGTCCTCCGGCTTTTCCCAGTCGAAGACCAGGTTCATGTCCGCGGGCAGGGACACGTCCACGCCGTCCGGCTTGTCCTGTGCCGGTGCTCCCGAGGGATCCGCCGACTTGCTCGGCTTCTCCGTTCCCTGGTCGGCGCCGGCGATCTTGTCGCTGTCGCCGGACTTGTCGTCCCCACCTCCGCAGGCCGTCAGCATCAAGGTCGCGGTGGCGGCGAACGCGACGGCAACGGGCAAAGTGCGACGCTTCACAGTGGGCTCCCCGTGAGACGAAACGTTTCCAGTGCAGTGACGATATCGGTGGGGTTCTCGGTTTCACCAACGCGAACTGTCCAACAAACAGACCGAAACGACAGTTACCGGAAGCTTCGACGGAACACAGGGCGGGGAGCTGCTCCGCCTGCGCTGCTGTCGTGGTCTTCATCTCACACCGCCTTCTGCGAAGGCGGTGTGAGGAAGTGGTGACCGAGCCGGATCCCGTGCTCTGACCGCGCGAACGGGATGGCGTCCATGGGCGCTATCCCGTGTTGCGCCCGACCTCGGCAGGACGGTTCAAGGACGGGTTCACGAGCCTGATGGGCCCTCGTGGAGCCGTACGGTGGCGGCGATTTTCCGCACGGTCGCGTCCGGTACCTCGTCGGTCACGCCCTTGGCCCCGAAGAACGACCAGGAGACCAGGCCGCCTTCGGTGTCCTTGAAGGCGAATGTCAACGCTTTGCCCTTCGTTGTGCACTTCTTGGAATTTTCCACGCCTTCGGACCAGGCGGTGCCCAGAGTGCCTTCGATGCCGGAAGTGGTGGTGAACGGCTCCGCGGTGGCCGACTTCACCTTTGCCTCGTCGGGCTGGGCATACCGCCCGTACACCCAGGCTTTCGGGTCGGCGGCGGCTATTTCCTCGGTACTCCGGGCGTCGCTGTTGCGCCTGGAGCCCGCCGCGGCCAGCGGTGCGTGCTCCAGATCGCCGTTCCTGTCGTCGTCCGAGCTGCACCACTCTTCCTGGAGGAAGGCGGGGGCGCGCATCGCGATCAGCGGCTTGTCCTCCGGGTCGTCGTTCTCGGAGGCGTACGTGACCCAGTCGGTGGACTTGGGTGCCCACTGCGGCGGAACGTCGAACGCGATACCCGCACTCGGGTTCACCACGACCTTCCAGCCCTCGACCGTGGCGGTTTCGGTGTCTGTGTCCCGAGGGCTGCTGGAACTTCCCTGCGGCGAAGTGGGCTTGGTGGGACCCGGGCCCGCCTCGTTGTCCTTGCTGCCACCGAGCAGGGCGTAGCCGGTCACCGCCGCCGCGACCACGACAACTGCTGCTGCCATGACGGCGATGAGCTTGGTCCGGTTCCGGCCGCCGTCCATCGGTGGGGCCTGTGGCATGCCGGCCGGCTGCGTCGGCGCGTTCCACGGCTGGGGCTGCTGGTACGGGTTCGCCTGCTGCCCGGCCGAGGGCTGCTGCGGTTTTTGCCCGCCCCCAGGCGGCTGCTCTCCTGACCACATACGCCGAAACGATACGGTGGTCAACTCTGACGCGTGGCCGCGGGGTGAGGTTCCCTCTCTACTCGAGAGGGGCTGATCAGCTGGTCAGTGAACCGTTCCGGGTTCGGTAGAGACTTCAGATTATGGTTGTGACCTGGGGTTTCGGGGTTTCGGGGTTTCGCGGTAGTAGTTGGCCTCGTATTCGGCGGGTGGGATGTGCCCGATTTCACCATGAAGCCGGCGGTGGCAGTACCAGTCGATCCACTCGGCGGTGGCGAGTTCGACCTGGGAAAGGGTTCGCCAGGGCCGTCCGGGCTTGATCAGTTCGGTCTTGAACAAGCCGATCGTGGACTCCATGAGGGCGTTGTCGTAGGCGTCGCCAACCGAGCCGATCGAGGCCGCTATGCCGACGGCGTCCAGGTGCTCGGCGAGCCGGAAACTCGTATATTGCGACCCGGCATCGGAGTGATGTATCAACTCACCTGCCTGGTGCGGCTGTTCGTCGCGGTCGCGTTGCCACAGAGCCATGTCCAGGGCGTCCAGAACGAGCCTGGTCTCCTTCGACAAGGCAGCAGACCAGCCGACGATCCTGCGGGAGAAGGTGTCCACGACGAAAGCGACGTAGACCACTCCCGACCACGTGCTGATGTGGGTGAAGTCCGCGACCCAGCACCGGTTGGGGGCCGGCGCGACGAAGTTGCGGTCCAACAGGTCAGGCGCCCGCTCGACGGAGCCGTCCGGGATCGTGGTGATGATCTTTTTCCCGCGGACGGCACCGGTGATGCCGAGCTCGCGCATGAGGCGTTCGACCGTGCACCGGGCCACGATGTGGCCCTGGCGGTGCAGCTCACGCCAGATCTTCCTGGCCCCGTAGACACGGTAGTCGGCCTCGAAGATCTGCTGGATGAGCGGCTTCAGCTCGGCGTCGCGGACAGTGCGGGCAGACGGGGCCCAAAGTCGCTTGCGGTGGACGTAATAGGTGGAGGGGGCGATCTTGCAGTCGTGCTCGGTGAGCACACGGCAGATCGGCTCGACACCGCCGAAGCGGGCCCGGTACTCGTCGATGAACGCTACGAGCGTGTGTGTGGCCGGTCGAGCTCGGCCGCGAAGAAAGACGCCGCAGCCTTCAAGATGTCGTTCGCCCGCTTCAGCTCGGCGATCTCCTTCTTCATCGCCTTGATCTGAGCGGACTCCTCCGTGGTCGTCCCCGGCCGCTGCCCGGAATCGACCTCGTCGCGCCTGACCCAGTTCCGCAGGGTCTCGGCCGAACCGATGCCCAGCTTCTGGGCGACCGCTCGCAGCGCGGCCGACTCGTTCGGATAGTCACCACGGACCTCGGCGACCATACGGACCGCTCGTTTGCGCAGCTCAACGGGATAGGAGGAGGGACGTGCCATGACTCGATCCTTTCACGGAATCGAGTCTCTACCGAACCCGGAACGGTTCACACCGGAGATCTGCTTGTAACCGGACTCGGTCTCCTTGGCGAACTGCTTCGCAGTCCACTTGGGTGCCAGCCAGCATGCCGGGGGCGTCCAGGAACCTCCCGCGACCGTCACGGATCCGGCGGCGGGGCCGGAACCGTTCTTCGAGGTGTCGTACGAGATCGCCGTGGCCCTGGCGTAGAGGTCGTCGCCCTTGAGACCGGCATCGGTTTCCGTGCCCTTGTCGACGGGGCCGCCGGCGAACGCACTGTGCGCGGGTGCCAGGAGCAGAGTGGCTGCGAGGTTGATTGTGCACAGGCTGCGGTGGGTTACGCCTTGCACTGCGTGGCCTCCTTCTGGACCTCGATGGTGTCAGTGGTCCACAGGCCTTTTGCCTCCTGGGACGCCGTCATGACGATGTCGAAGAAGTAGTAGTCCTTGTCGCTCGGCTCGGTTTTGAGGATCTTTTTGGTCTTGACCTCTTTGCCGTAGAACTTCGAGTCGTCGTCGCAGAAGGAGACCGATGCGCGGCTGCCGTCGCCCGCCATCTCGACCTTGGCCCGCGTGTAGCGTTGGACTCCGGTGATGGTCCAGCCGCCGTCGACGTACTGCTGAATCTGCTTCTTCGCATACGCCTGGGCGCTGCCGCCGGGTGTGGAGTAGAACTTGTACCCCGCGTCCTCCGCGTCCTGTCGAACGATGCCGTAGTTGATGGCACGCACGAAGTTCTCCGCGTCGGTGAGTGCCGCTGCCTGCTTGGCGTCGGACGGCACGGCGCGGTCGAACTCCATCGTGAAGTCCGAAGGGAAGACCATCTTCGGACGCTTGATGTCCGGGGTGTTCTCGGACGTACTGGGCGATGTCGAGGGACTGGCGTTGCCGGTGTCGGCTCCGGCGATCTTGTCGCTGTTGTTCGAGCCGTCGTCTCCGCTGCCGCAGGCCGTCAGCAACAGGGCTGCTGTTGCGGCGAACGAGGCGGCAACGAGCAAAGTGCGGCGCTTCACAGTGAGCTCCCCGTGAGACAAAGGTTCAGTCAGGAGTACAGACGCTAGCCATGAGGTTGCTGGTTTCGCCAGAGCGAACCATCCCGAGAATCGGGGCATTTCGGTTGTTCGATGTCATTGTTGCGATGAGCTGTGTCCTGATTATGCCCAGGCGAGCGACGGGCCCGGACGTCTCGATGTGCTGCCTCCGGAGCCGTCGCTGTTCCTGTGAGTGCTTCCGCTCGTTACTGACTTCGGCTGGTCAAGGTGATGTGGGTTCGTCGAGGATCAGGCCGGTGCCGGCTATGAAGCCGTCGAGGGTGCCGGGCCGGTACTGAAGGCGCTTGAGCCGGTTACGGACGAGGGCTTCGAGCCGGTCGAGCGCGACCACGGCGAGGTTGGCCAGGCTGCGCTTGACGTGAGCCCATACCCACTCGACGGGGTTGAGGTCGGGCGAATAGGCGGGCAGCAGGAACACCGTCAGCCACTCACGCTCGTCGATCAGCTCGCGCATGGCGCGGGAGACGTGGGTGTTCAGCCGGTCCCAGACCAGCACGATCGGTGCCTTGACGAGCTGGTGGACGCCGTCGACGAGCGCGATGAAGTCCCGCTCGCCCATGCTGCGGCGTGCGCTGCTGCCCGCTCGGTGAGTGCGCAGACGGTGGCACAGCCGGGTGCGCGAGCCCGGCCGTATCGCGATCAGCCCGGCCACCGACAGACGCCCCGAGCGGCGCCCGCTGACGGTCACGACCGGGGTGCGCCCTCGCCGGCCCCAGGTGCGTCCCCGGGGCGGCTTCCGGGTGAACCCTGCTTCGTCCTCGAAGCAGATGTAGCCCCCGCAGGCCGCCCGGGCCCTTTTACCTCCGCCCAGGTCCCCTCCTTCCACGCGGTCACGGCCTGCTCGTCGCGCTCGGCAACCCTGCGTGCGGGCACCTGCGGACTGAAGCCGAGCCGGTGCATCAGCCTCGTGGCGCCGGAGACGCTGTAGGAGACGTGGAACTTTCTGCCGATCAGCGTGGCCACCCTCGAGGCGGTCCACACCTGGTCCTCCACCCAGCCGTGGGCAGCCGGGCCCTCATCGAGGTACGCGGCCAGTTTCTCCAGGCAGCGCGGGGACAGCCGGCAACGGGATCCGCTCGGGCCGCGGGAAGCAAGAGCTTCACGACCGCCATCCCGCCACAACTGGTGCCAGTGGTAAGCCGACTTCACGCTCACCCGCAGCCGCCGTGCGACCTCCGACGGCTTGATCTCCTGCTCGAACCACTCGGCCGCCTGCATCCGTACTGATTCACGGCGCCGACGTCCCGCAGGGGACAGCCCGCCCCCATCCGCATATCTCACACCACACGGATACAGCCGCCCACCCACACCCATCAGAGGCTTCGCAAAGATTCACCCCGACGAGCTGAAGTCAGTATGGCGCGGGCACGCGCACGGCGGGTACGTCAGCGAACAGGGGAGCGGTTCCACTCAGTCGCCGACCAGGAGCAGGAGTAGCCGGGCCGGCCGGTCGGAAGCCGCCCCCGTCCCGCCCCGGCCAGCCATAATGCCGGTAGGAGGTGAGCTGCCGTGTCAGTGATGAGCGAGCTGATCGAGCGGGGTGCCGTCCCCGAGGGGTACAAGGTCGAGGTGTTCGACGGCAGGGTGATCATGACGCCACAGAGTCCGGAGCAGGACTGGACCGTTTCCGACGTCAAGGACGCGGTCAAAGCCTCCGGCATCGCGCGGGAACGTGTCTTCGGTGACGTGCTCATCATGTTCCCCGGGGAGAACGACGCGGCGCCGGATCTGACGGTCGTCGACTTCGATGCCGAGCGCCGGAAGAACAGCTATTCGTGCCTCGACGTGCTGGCGGTGGTCGAGGTCCCGTCGGAACCGGAGGACGAGAAGGACTACGTTCGGAACGTCCGGAAGTACGGTCGCTTCGGGATCGACTTCTACATGATCGCCGACCCTTTCAAGACGATGGTCACCTTGATGTCGGAGCCGCACGCCTCGGGATACGGGCGGGTCGTCGAGGTCCCGTACGGCGAGCCGGTCAGTTTCACGCTGGCCACCGGGGAGCGGGTCGAGATCGACACAGGGACCTTCCCGACGCGTGATGCGGGGGGAGCGTGACCTCGGACCGGTGCCTGGGCTGCTGCGGGCAGTTGCGGCGATACCGCGCTCGTTAGGGTGATCCCTCGGACACGAGAAGTGTGACTGAGGGGGCGAGTGCCACGTGGCAGAGGGCATATCCGGGGCCGGTACGGGCGTCCGGTGGCGGGTGGATGCGATCCGTTGGCTGCTGTTCAGTCTGGTGTGTGCCGGTGGTTCGCTCGGGCTGTCCTGGGTCGGGCCGGTCGTGCCGTTGCCGAGTCTGTTGCGGGGAACGGGGCTGGCCCTCGCGATCCTGGTGCTTCCGCTGACCTCGCTGCTGGTGCCGTTGCTCATGCTGCGGCGGGTACCGCGCAAGCAGCGGAAGGTGGCGTGGCAGCTGTTCTTTCCGCTGCTGGCCGGGATTGCCATGGGAATATTCGGCAGCACCGCCGGTGACGAGGCCGCGCTGGCGGACCGGGGCGTGTGGGCCGACGCCGTGGTCGTACGCATGGAGGACACCGGGACCAACCGTTGCGACCTGCGTATGGTCGACGGCCGTGAGATCCCGCTCTCGCTCTCGGAGGGCGATGGCTGTGAGAACTGGGTGTCGAAGGGCGACAGGCTACGCGTACTGTACGACCCCGAAGGCGTCGCCAGCCCGACCGGGGACCCGGACAGTAGCTCGTACGGAGGGTTTCTCGGGTCCCTCTTCGCGCTGGCCGTCGTGATGGGTACCTGGGGTGGCGTGCGGCAGAGCAGATGGGATCGTGAGTACGACGGCAAGTGACCGGGCGACGGCCGGGGCGGCCCTGTTCTTCGGCACCGGGAGCACGCGGTGGCTCTCGCATCACATCGCGCCGGTGCTGAGGACCATACGTCGTGACCTGGTCATTGGCACTTCGCCGCCTTCGCCTCGACGTACACCTTTGACGCCTGCCACAGAGGTTCTCCGGTGGGGAGCTTGACCATGATGATCTTGAAGTGGTCGAAGTCCTCAAGCCTGGGCTCTGTCTTCATAACTTTTCCGGTCTTGACCTCTTTGCCGTAGAACTTGCTTGAGTCCACACAGAACGCGACCTCCACCGAGTTGCCGCTCGACGCGGACCGGGTGGTGGCCTGGTAGTGGCGCCGAGTGCCGGTTGCCGTCCAGTCGCCTTCGAGTCTGGCGTCGATCTGTGTCCTCGCGTACTTCAGACCGTCGCCTGTGGAGTAGGCGGTCAGGGCCGCGTCCTCGGTCGTGCGTTTGTCGACACCCCGGTAGATGGCGCGGACGTAGTTCGCGGCGTCGTCCATGGCGGCAGCTTCGTTCTCGTCCTTCGGCATGTCCCAGTCGAAGACCAGGTTCATGTCTGCGGGCAGGGACACGTCCACGCCGTCCGGCTTGCCCTGTGCCGGTGCTCCCGAGGGTTCCGCCGACTTGGTCGGCTTCTCCGCCCTCTGGTCGGCGCCGGCGATCTTGTCGCTGTCACCGGACGTGTCGTCCCCGCCTCCGCAGGCCGTCAGCATCAAGGTCGCGGCGGCGGCGAACGCGGCGGCAACGGGCAGAGTGCGGTGCTTCACAGTGGGCTTCCAGTGGGACAGAAGTGCGGTCAAGAACAATGACGGTATCGGTGCGGGCTACGGTTTCGCCGGGACGGTAGTCCCCGCGAAGTAGGTGGCTCGGTACGTCACACCAGTCGGGGCGGCTGGAGTGCTTCCTCGGCCCGCGAAGCGTCGGCTGTGTCAGTCGAAGCCTCCCTTGGGAAGCTCGAGTGTTCGCAATTCGACCCATCGGCCGAGCCGTTCGTTTCGCGATGCCAGCGTGAACAGGGCGACGAGCGCCGGAAGGCTGACCAATGACACGGCCCAGGCCGGGAAAAACCAGCCGAGTTGGGCCACGCACAGGCAGCAGAGCAGGAGGGCGGTCGCCGTGCGGGTGAGTGAGGCCGCGAGGCGGGTCGTCTCGGCGCGGGCTTCGGGGGCGCGCTGGAGGCGGGCACCGATCAGCATGCCCAGCGCGGCGCCCGCGTGGAAACCCCACAGGATGCCGCCCGGGAAGAACATCGCAAAGGAGCCGGCCCAGGGAAAGCTGAAGTTCCTGCCGATCAAAGCGCCGATGAAGACCCCGTTGAACACCCACGAAAGCAGTGCCACGGCGGCGAGATGGCTGCGTACCTGGCCGCCCGGAGTGTCACTGTCTTCTCCGGGCACCGGACGGAACACCGCTCCCGAGCAAGCCGCGCAGACCGGAGTGGCCAGCACCAGCATGGTCAACGCGCCGAGCAGGCCACCGCTCTTGCCCGGACCGCCGGGCGGTGGGAAGAGGCTTTGCACCTGCCAAACGGCGACCGCCACGAGCAGGACGTACAGCCAGTAGCTGGCCAGCAGTGCCCAGCCCGCCGCGATGCGCGCCCCGCGCAGGCGCGCCACCGGCGTCTGCAGCAGGCCGCCGACGGGCACGGCGAGCAGTGCCCAGGCGACGAGCACGCCTTCGGTGGCGCGGTCCTGAGCTCGGACCTTTTCGTAGAGGGCCGGCGATGAGGGCAGGCCGAGGGATTCGGGAGCCAGCGTCAGCACCAGAGCGAGCGTCAGTGAGACGATTCCGGCAGCCGTGCCCGTGGTGATCCGCAGAGCTCTGACGCGCTTGACGCGTGCTTCGGAGGAATCGGAGCCGAAACCCGAGCCCGTTCCTGTGGCGGTCATCGGTGCGTCAGCCCAGCTTCCCGTTCTGCGCCTTCACCACCGCAGGAGCCAGCTTCGCGTCGCTCGGTCTGGCGTTGGCGATGGCAGCGCCGTTGACCGAGAAGTAGACGCCGAGGACCTCGCCCGCGCGGACGACCTGGGTGTGCATGGTGTGCGGGGCGCCGCGGAAGGTCATCGTGGACGTGAAGCCGAGCGTCTCGTCGCCCGCCGGGGTGACGTCCTCCGGCGTGACGGAGTCGTACGCGCTGGTGCCGCCGCTTCCCTTGGCCGTGAAGCCGTCGCCGCAGGCCGCCACGGCCTTCTTCACGTCGGCCAGGGCGGACTGTGCCCCACCGGAGGCGTAGGTGGTGAGCGTGATGTAGGTGTGTGCGCTGTTCAGGCCCTTCGCCTCGTCCGCCAGCACGCGCGTGAGGTCGGCCTGTGGTTCGCCGAGCGGGAGCTGGTTGATCGCGTACGCCAGGGGGGCGCAGGCCGGCTTGTCGAGGGTGACGTCCTCCGGCGACTTGGCGAGGGCGAACTTGTCACTGTGCTCCTGCACCGAGAAGCCCTTCACGTCGGTGGGCGCGACCATGAGTTCGGCCAGCTTCTCGGCGGGGGTGGGCCGCTTCGACTGGGAGGCGGAGGGGCGGGGTTCGCCCGTCGCCTTGTCCGACTCATCCTCCCCGCCGCACGCGGTGAGCGACAGCACGGTGAGCAGGGACAGGGCTGACGCGGTGCGGTTCAAGTCAAGCTCTCCTCAAAGTGTTTGCGCGGTGTCGTCCCGTACGTCCCGGCACCGGTCCGGGCGAAGATCATGGCATGGCCGTCCGGCTCCCCCGTGAGTGAATCGTGCAGGGCTCATGTGCGGTGCGTGATGAGCCGTATGTCCTCCGTGGCCGGCGGGATGGCTCGGCGGTTCGCTTCCGCACAGGTGGTCGGTCGGTCTCAACTGGGTTGTTCAACAGTGAAATTGCAGATCAGTAACGGTGTGCGCGGTGGGGTGCGTGAGACGGACTCCGCCTTGAGGGGCTTATGTGTGGCTGATACGGTGCGATGGCTTGACACTCACCCCCAGCGTTGGCTATTCGCCCGGTTCGGGCGGGTGGGTCCAACCCGTCGCGCATGTCCGTGCGTGAGCGGACGTGGGTGAAGTATCCGGAATTTCAGGGAACTTGGCAGACATCGTCTTGGGTGTACGGGGAGCGGTTGCGTGAAGATCCAAGAGCGTACGGGGGCGGGCGCCGGCCGTTCCGCCGCACCGGCCGGGCCGGCGGTCGGTGACCGGCTTCCCACTCCGCCCCGCGAGCGCAAACCGGCGCTGGCCGCGCTGGCGGTGCTGCTGATCCTGGTCGGTGCGCTCGGTGCCACGATGCTCGTGCTGCAGGTCGGGGAGCGGATCGAGGTCATCAAGATCACCAAGGAGATCCCGGCCGGGCAGAAGGTCACCGATGCCAACACCACGTCGGTCATGGTCGCCGAGGACCCGGGCATCCACTACGTCGAGTACAACAGGCTCGACGCCCTCAAGAAGTTGAAGGCCGTCAGCACGATCCCGGCCGGTGTCGTCGCCGTCGGTGAGATGTTCGGCGAGGAGGCCAAGGTCCCCTCGGGCAAGGCCCTCGTCGGGCTCTCCCTCAAGGAGGGGCAGTACCCGGCCGGTCTGGAGAACGGGGACGCCGTCGCCGCCTACCGCGTCGGTGGTACCTCACGCTCCGACTCCGACGCCGACAGCGGTTCCTCCGGCTCCACCGGCGGTGGCAACACCCTGATCGTGGACGAGGCGCGGGTGAACTCCGTACCGGCGGAGCAGAGCGGTGACATCGTCAGCAGCACCAACAAGGCAGTGACGCTGCTCGTCGACAACGCCGACGCCGCGGCGCTCACCCAGGCCGCCTCCAACGGCGAGGTGGCACTCGTCCTCGTTCCTGGCAACTAGAAGGCGGCACCCGACCCATGGCCCTCATCGCCCTCGCCGCCGACAAGGGTTCCCCCGGCGTCACCACCGCGGCCGTCGCCCTCGCGGCGGTCTGGCCGCGGCGGGTGCTGCTCGCCGAGACCGACCCGGCGGGCGGTGACCTCGTGTACCGCAGCGCCGCCGCGCACGGCGGGCCGCTGAACCCGAACACCGGGATGCTGTCCATCGCCGCGACCGCGCGGCGCGGGCTCGTGCCCGACCAACTCTGGGACCATGTCCAGCCGTTGAGCGGCGGGCTGGAAGTGCTCGTCGGGCTCGGGATCGCCGAGCAGGCCGCCGGGCTCGCCGGGCTGTGGCCGACGCTCGGGCACGCCTTCGCCTCGCTCGCCGACTCCCCGCACGCGCCCGCCGACGTCATCGCCGACTGCGGGCGGATCAGCGGGGACACCCCGGCCGTGGAGCTGTTCCCGCACGCCTCCCTCGTCCTGCTCGTCTCGCGCACCGAGCCGGAGGCGCTCGCACGGGTACGGGACCGGGCCGCCGCGCTCGCGGGCAAGCTGCACGGCGGGCCGCGCGGTGCCGCGACCCTCGGCAACCCGGTGATCGGCGTCGTCCTCGTCGCCGACACGGGCAACGCGGCCAAGCTCGCCTCCCAGGTCAACGACATGCTCGTACACGCGCAGACCGGTGCCCGGGTGGTCGGCACCCTCGCCGACGACCCGGCCGGTGCCGAGCAGTTGGCCGGGCGCAGGCGCGGGCGGCTCGACAAGTCGCTGCTGATCCGTTCGGCGCGCAAGGTGACGGCCGACGTGTACCAGCAGTACGGCGCCGCGTGGGCGGCCCAGGCGCAGGCGCAGGTTCAGCAGCCGCCCCAGGCGCACGGGGCCGGGCGATGACCGCTGTCGACCATCAGCTGGTCAAGCGGTTCCGTCAGGACGCCGGCGACCGGATCGCCGAACAGCGCCGCCTCGACCAGGTCAACGGCGTCACGCCGATGTCCACCGAGGACGAGCGGCAGTACGCCCGTGCCGTCATCGCCCAGATACTGGAGGAGTACGCCCGCGCGGAGATCAACGCGGGCCGTACGCCGCTGGACGCCGAGACCGAGGAGCAGTACGCGGCCGCCGTGCACGCCGCCTTGTTCGGGGTCGGGCGGCTCCAGCCGCTGCTGGACGACCCCGAGGTCGAGAACATCGACATCAACGGCTGCGACCAGGTGTTCGTCGGCTACTCGGACGGGCGCGAGGTGCGCGGTGACGCCGTCGCCGAGACCGACGAGGAGCTCATCGAGCTGATCCAGGTGCTGGGCGCGTACTCCGGTCTGTCGTCCCGGCCCTTCGACTCCGCCAACCCCCAGCTCGACCTGCGGCTGCCGGACGGTTCGCGTCTGTCGGCCGTCATGGACGTGACGCGGCGGCCCGCGCTGTCCATCCGGCGTGCGCGCATGGGCAAGGTGTTCATCTCCGACCTCGTCGGCAACGGGACGCTGACCCCCGAGCTCGGCCACTTCCTCGCCTGCGCCGTCCGCGCCCGCAAGAACGTCATGATCGCGGGCGCGACCAACGCCGGCAAGACGACCCTCCTGCGCGCCCTCGCCAACGAGATCCCGCCGCAGGAGCGGCTCATCACCGTCGAGCGGGCGCTGGAGCTCGGGCTCGACACGTTCCCCGACCTCCACCCCAACGTGGTGGCGTTCGAGGAGCGGCTGCCCAACTCCGAGGGGCAGGGCACCATTTCCATGGCGGAGCTGGTGCGCCGGTCGCTGCGCATGAACCCCTCCCGCGTCATCGTCGGTGAGGTGCTCGGCGACGAGATCGTGACCATGCTGAACGCGATGTCCCAGGGCAACGACGGTTCGCTGTCCACGATCCACGCCAACAGCTCCAGCGAGGTCTTCAACCGTATTTCCACCTACGCCCTGCAGGCGACGGAACGGCTGCCCATCGAGGCCAGCCAGATGCTGATCGCGGGCGCCGTGAACTTCGTCGTGTTCATCCAGCGGCGCAACGAATACCAGAGCGGCGGCCGCCTCCAGCGCATGGTCACCTCCGTGCGCGAGGTGAACGGCGTCGACGGACGGGTGCTGTCCAGCGAGGTGTTCGCGGAGGCCCCCGACGGGCGGGTCACCGCGCACGCCCCCATAGCCTGCCTGGAGGAACTGATGGCCTACGGCTACCGGCCCAGCGGAATGTGGGGGTGAGCCGGTGAGCACCTCCACCACCACCCCGCTGGCCGCGCTCGACTCGCTCGGCGCCATGGGCGGACTGTTCTCCACCACCGTCCTGTACGCGCTCGCGTGCGGTGTCGCCGTCGGCGGCGGACTCGCCCTGCTCGCCGTCGCCGTACGCGGACTGCCCGCCAAGCCCGAGCACGAGAAGCAGAAGGCGAGCGAGCGGGCGAACGAGCTGGTCCGGTTCGCCGGCCGGCGCGGCTCCCTCGCCGCGATCGTCGGCCTCGCCGTGCTGCTGCTGACCCGCTGGACGGTCGCCGGCATCGCCGCCGCCGTCCTCGTCTTCTTCTGGGACCGCCTCTTCGGCGGGGCCGGGGAGGAGAAGGCCGCGATGCGGCGCGTGGAGGCGCTGGCCTCCTGGACCGAGTCGCTGCGCGACACCATCGCCGGCGCGGTGGGCCTGGAGCAGGCCATCCCGGCGTCCGCGCGGGCCGCCGCGCCCGTGCTGCGCCCGCACCTCGACGCGCTCGTCGACCGGCTGCGCTCCCGCACCCCGCTGGCCGAGGCGCTCCAGCAGCTCGCCGACGAGATCGACGACGCCTCCGCCGACATCATCGTCGCCGCCCTCATCCTCAACGCCCGGCTGCGCGGACCCGGTCTGCGGCAGGTGCTGGGCGCGCTCGCCAAGTCGGCGCGCGAGGAGGTCGACATGCGGCAGCGCGTGATGGCGCAGCGCGCCTCCACCCGGCGGTCCGTGCAGATCGTCGTCGCCGTGTCGATCGCGTTCGTGCTCGGACTGTCCGTCTTCAACCGGGAGTTCGTCGAGCCGTACGGCACGGCGGTCGGGCAGCTCGTACTGGCCTGTGTCTGCGCTCTGTTCGCGCTCGGCTTCTGGTGGCTGCGCAAGCTGTCCACCATCGAGACGCCCGAACGGTTCCTGGTGCGTGACGAGTCGGGGGTGCGGTTGGTGCGTCCGCGTACGCCCGGTGCCGCACCGGCCGCCCAGCAGCAGGCGCCGCTCCAGCCGGAAGAGGGGGTACGCCGGTGAGCGACCAACTGACGATGCCGGTCGTCGTCGGCGCGGTCATCGGACTGGGCATCTACGTCCTGGTCCGCGCGCTGATGCCGACCAAGCGCAGTGCGATCTCCCAGGTCGCCCGGATCGACGCCATGCGGGCGCGGGGAACGGCGTACGGGTCGGCGCGGACGACGGCGCAGGACACCGGCCGTCTCGGCTCGCTGCGGGCCGGAGTGGGCGTGCGGATCGCGGAGTTCTACCTGCAGCAGGGGTGGGAGCAGCGCTCGCTGCGCGCGGACCTCGCCGTCCTGGACCGCAGCTGGGAGAAGTTCCTGGCGACCAAGGTGCTGCTGTCGGTCGCGGGTCTGTTCTTCGGCCCGTTCCTCTTCGCCATCGTCTGGACGCTGGCCCTGGCCGACAGCCCGGTCATCCCGGTGTGGATGGCCCTGCTGTGCGCGGCGCTGTTCTTCTTCCTGCCCGACCTGGAGGTGCGCCGGGACGCCGCCGAGAAGCGGCGCGACCTGCGCCGGGTGATCGGTGCGTACCTGGACCTGGTGTCGATGAGCCTGGCCGGCGGGCGGGGCCTGCCGGAGGCGCTGATGGCGGCGGCCGAGGTGTCCGACGGCTGGGCGACGCAGCGCATCCGCAACGCCCTCGCCGACGCCCGGATCACCGGCATCAGCCAGTGGCAGGCGCTGGGGCAGCTCGGGGAGGAGCTGGGCGTGGAGGAGCTCAAGGACCTCTCCGCGTCGCTGGCGCTCGTCGCGGACGACGGCGCCAAGGTGCGCGAGTCCCTCGCCTCCCGCGCCGAGACCATGCGGCACCGCGAACTCGCCGAGATCGAGGGCAGTGCGGGTGAGAAGTCCCAGTCGATGCTCGTGGCGCAGCTGCTGCTGTGCGCGGGGTTCCTCGTGTTCCTGATCTTCCCTGCGGCGATGCGGGTGTTCCAGGTGTGAGAACCGCGGACCGTGAGCCGTACGTCAGAACTCCCGTGAACCGAATTCGAGAGGACAACGCGTCATGAACGGACGTACCTTCCACACCGGCATCCCCGCCGTGGACTTCCTGGTCACCTTCATGCGGGCCCGCGTGGAGCGCGCCCGCTCCGGCGAACTGGACCGCGGTGCCTCCGCGGTGGAGTGGGTCATCATCTCGGCGGTCGTCGTGGCGATCGTCGGCGTGGTGGCCGCGATCATCAACGCCGCGCTGAGCGAGGGCGCCAACAAGGTCGGCGACTGCATCAAGGGCGCCCAGGCGAGCGGCACCTGCTGACGGCCGTCACTTCTCTCACGGGGATGTCGGTGCGCGTACGCCGCTGGGTACGCCGACGGGTGGAGGCCGCCTCCGCCCGCGGCGATTCCGGCATGACCGCGATCGAGTTCGTGTTCCTCACGCCGGTCCTGTTCTTCATGATCTTCGCGACGGTGCAGTTCGCGCTGTACTTCTTCGCCGATCACGTCGCCCAGGCGGCGGCGCAGGCGGGTGCGCGCAAGGCGCGTGCCACGGCGGACGCCCAGCCGGGCGGCTGGCGGGGCGAGGCGCGGGGTGTGGTGGACAGCTACATCCGGCAGCTCGGCCCGCAGCTGGTGCTGGGCCCCGACGTGCGGCTGCTCCAGCCGGAGCAGGACACGGTGGGCGTGGAGATCACGGCCCGCGTCCCGACGGTGTTCCCGGGCCTGGACCTGACGGTGCACGCGCAGTCGGTGGGGCCGGTGGAGCGGTTCGTGCGGGAGGGGGAGAACTAGATGAGGTTTCCCCTGGGGGACGGGGGCGTCGTGCGGTCGGACGACGACCGGGACCGGGGCCTGTCGACCGTCGAGGTGGTCATCCTCGCGCCGGTGATGATCCTGTTCATCCTCGTCCTGGTGGCCTTCGGGCAACTGGTCGACGGGCGCGGCGCGTTGGACGGAGCGGCACGGGACGCGGCCCGCGCGGGCTCGATCCAGAAGGACCACGGTACGGCGATGGCGGAGGCGCGGGCGGCGGCGGAGGCCAACCTCGCGGACGTCTGCTCCGGTCCGGTGAGCGTCGTGCAGACCAGCCAGGGCTTCGAGCCGGACACCATCTTCACGGTCGAGGTGAGCTGCGAGGTGCGGGGTCTCGCCATGCTGGGCCTGGACATCCCGACGACCCTGAACGCGAGCTTCAGCTCGCCGCTGGACCCGTACCGGAGGACGGCGTGAGAGCGGCAGCACGTGTGAGGGCGTGGGTCTCGGACCGCGGTACGCGGCTGGACGACCGCGGCTCGGGTGCCGGCGCGGTCATCATCTTCGCGCTGGTCTTCCTCTCCCTGGCTGCCTTCGTCATCGACGGCGGGATGTCCATCTCCAAGCGGGAGCGTGCGGCGGACATCGCGGAACAGGCGGCCCGTTACGCCGCCCAGGACATCGACCGCGAGGCGCTGTACGACGACGTGGGCGGCCCGGCGCCGATCAACCACGAGAACTGCGACGCCCGGGTGAAGGCGTTCGCCCGCGAGATGGGCATGTCCGGCCCGGACATCGCGGCGACGCACTGCGTGGCGGCGACAGTGGAGGCGGTGGAGGTCGAGGTGCAGCTGACGTACGCGCCGGTCTTCACGGGCGTGTTCTACGGCGGGGACGTGGTGGTGCGCGGGCAGGCGGTCGCGGAGAACGAGGTCGGCTGAGGCCGCGGCCGGCGCCGTCGCCAAACCTTCCACGGACCTGCACACCGTTCACCGCGGGGCCGCACGGGAAAGGGACGGAGCGCGCGGATCGGTCCGGATGCGGGGAGCGTGCCACCGGAGGCCCTCCGTAACCGGTGGGTAGCGTGAAGGCGCGGGCCTTTTCCATGACCGCATTCCCATATTCGTGGATTCGACGGCGCGGCGGGGGTGCGCGTCGGTCGTGCGCCGCTGGTCGGCCGTTCCACGGCGTGCTTGGATCAGTGCGCGGCTCCCGATCCCATTGCTCCGGATTCCCCTCACTCCGGATTTCGGGTGTGCCTTTCCGCTCCCATTCGTCGAAACAGAAGGGAAAGACCTGTCATGAACTTCGTCCCCCAGGTCGAAACCGCCGAGATCTCCGACGCGGACCTGGACAGCGTCTCCGGTGGCCAGTCCGTCTCCGCCGGCGTCGACGCCGGTGTGGCCGTCGTCGCGGACCACGGTTCCGTCGGTGTGGGCGTGTACGCCGAGGCGGGCCCCCTCTGCGTCTCCGCCGGTCTCGGCGCCTCGGTGGGCCACGCGGGTGCCGTGCGCACCACGATGCTCTGAGTTTTCTCCCGGGCCCCGGTCTGTTCGCAGGCCGGGGCCCGGCTCATTTCTTCTCGCGCTTGTCCTCGACCTTCATCTTCTCGTTGACCTGCTTGGTGAGTTCGTCCTCGAGCTTCTTGAACTCGCGGACCACGGCGTCGGACATGCCGGCGAGCGCGTCGAGCTGCTGGGTGATGTCCTCGCGGCCGTCCTCCCAGTTGGACTCGAAGTCGGAGAGCGCGTCGTTGACGCCGCCGTCGCCGATGTCGTCCCGGTAGGACTCGAAGAGCTTCTTGGTGTGGTTCATCCGCGTCTTGAGGGACCGCAGGCGGCGCCCGTAGTCCTCCATCTCGGTCAGCGGAAGCGCGAGGTCGCTTTTCCCTTTGCTCATGCCGGTGCACCACCTGACTTGAGGGCTTCGATGAAGGCGTGGAAAGCGGGGGCGGGGAAGGAGAGGGGGGCGCGGGTGGGGTGTTTGGAGTCGCGTATGGCGATTCGGGTGCGCAGCGGTGCGATCTCCACGCAGGTGTTGCCGTCGCCGCCGCCGGAGAACGAGGACTTCCGCCAGTGCAGGGGCTCGGTCATGACTCGTCTCACAGCTCCTTCGTCAAGTGGTGGATGAAATCCAGCGAAGCTGCGGGGTCCAGCGACGCCCTTTTTGCTTTACGGAACAGTGTTCGAAGCTGATTCAGTTGAGGTTCTGCGTCGATGAAGGCGGTCCCGGTGGGGAAGTCCCGCAGCACGGTGTCCAGTTGGGGCACAGGACCGCATGCGTGCATCATCGAGGCGTCGGCACCGGCGAAGCCGTCCTGGTTGGTGGGGATGACGCGTACGGCCGCGTGACCGTCCTCGATCTGCGTCAAGATCTGACGGAGTTGCGCCTGGGCCACCCGACGGTCGGCCACGCGGACCCGGAGGGCGAACTCGTGGATGATCGTCTCGTACGGTGTCGGGTCGTCACCCTCGATCACGGCGCGCCGCCTCATCCGGTGTTCCACGCGAGGCGCCAGTTCGCTCTCGGATAGGCCCGGCATCATGTAGGTGTACACCGCGCGGGCGTAGTCAGCGGTCTGAAGCAGCCCGGGAACGTGCGTGACCACGATCTCGCGCAGGGCCGTGGCATGGTGCTCGACCTCGGCAGTGTCCAAGAACACCGGGGGCAGCACTCCCCGGTACTCCTCCCACCATCCGTGGGTGCGGTCGGTGGCCATCGTGGCGAGTGCGTCGATCAACCCCTCGTCCGTGCAGGCGTAGTGCGCCGCGAGGCGACGTACCCGCTTGGCGCTCACACCGGCGACGCCGGACTCGATCTGACTCATCTGCACGGAGTCGGCGCCGAGCAGCTCCGCGGCCTCTCTCGACTTCATGCCCATCGCCTCGCGCAGTTTGCGCAGCTCGGCACCCAATCGCACCCTGCGGGCCGTGAGATGTCTCTTCGGTGGCAACCCATGCCTCCTGGTCTCAAATGCCTGGCCCACGTACCTCGTTCGAGGGTCAGGATACGGCAGGCGCTTGCGATTTCCTAAAGTTAGGAAATACCGTCGGTGATGCGACGCACACTCTGCGGCACTCGGGGTCCCGGAAGCGCACCGCTCCGCCATGCCATGGCGGACGCGGCGGAGCCACCGCCCGTTCGCTGCCGTCGACCAGCCATGTCCCACCCCCTGACAGGAGTCCACGCATGCCCGAACCAGGCGTCGAAGAGGCCGCCACTCCCTGGGAGTACACCCTGTCCGTCCCCAACGACCCACGTGCCGTGACCATCTGCCGCCGCACTCTCCGGTTGATCCTCACGATGCACGGCCTGATCGGCCTCGTCGACACCGCCGAACTGCTGGCGACGGAGCTGGTCGCCAACTCCGTACGGCACACGAAGGGGCCGGCGGCGCTGCGCGTGCGCTGGTCGGACGGTGTGCTGCGGATCGGCGCGTGGGACACGGACCCGGAACCGCCCGAGCCGCCGGGGCGCTGGGAGCAGCTCGCCGAGGCGGAGGAGGGGCGCGGACTGGCCCTGGTGCGGGCCTGCGCGGATCTGTGGGGCTGGCAGCCCCACGCGCGGGACGGCAGCCGGGGCAAATACGTGTGGTGTGACCTCGTCGCGGCCTGACGCGTTGATCACACGGACCAGGAAGGAGAACTGATGGCGGCGATCCACTACTTCTTCCGGCACCCGGTGGCGGAGCAGGTGCGCGAGGAGGGTCGGGAAGAGGGGCGGGTCGAGGATCGTGCCGCGATGACGCTGCGCATCCTGGAGTGGCGGGGAATCCCCGTGCCCGACGCCGTACGGGAGCGGGTTCAGGTCTGCGCCGACCTCGATCAGCTCGAGCTCTGGGCCCGGCGGGCCGTTCACGCCACCCGGGCCGAGGACCTGTTCAGCGGTTGATCGACCGGTCTGCCGGTGCCGTCGGGGAAGTCACGACGGGAGGAGGCCTTCGACTGCGGCCGTTCGAGTCAATAAGATCCCCGTAGGCTCAGCAGACCCTCCTCCCAGACGACTTCAGGACACCCGCCATGCCGCGACGCCGCAGTCCCAGCCCGTCCAGCTCGACGGCTCCGAGGAACCGGACACCGCAGCCGGTGCGGGTGCGACGGCGGTCGTTCGGGGACTTCGTCAAGGCGTTCCTCGCCTTCGTGGCGTTGCTCGTGCTGCTCGTCGGGGTGCCGCTCGCGTTGGCGACGCAGGCCGGCTGGCCGCTCCCGAAGACGTTCGAGCCGATGGAGTGGCTCAAGCAGGACGTCTCCGTCGAGACCTTCCTCTCCATCCTGACCTTCGTCGTCTGGCTCGCCTGGGCGCAGTTCACCGCGTGTGTGCTCGTCGAGATGAAGGCCGCGCTGTCGGGGGTCGGGGTGCCGGGACGGGTGCCCGGGGCCGGGCCCAGCCAGCTGCTCGCCCGTCAGCTCGTCGCCGCGCTGCTGCTCGTCGGCGCGACCGCCGCCAGCTTCGCTCCGGGGCTGGGCCAGCTCGGGCAGGGCCCCGACGACAACCAGCGGCCCGCCGTGGCCGCCGCCGCCCAGCAGACCCCCGGCCTCTTCGCCCAGCAGCAGGAGCAGGCGGCCGGTGCCGCCGCCGCGCTCGCCGAGCAGGCGTCGCACGCCGAAGCGGCGGCGGGCAGTACCGCCAAGCAGCAGGGGGACACGAAGTTCTACCGGATCCAGCCGCCCGAGGGGCGTCACCACGACTCCCTCTGGGAGATCTCCGAGCGGCACCTCGGTGACGGGCGCCGGTACAAGGAGATCTTCGAGCTCAACAAGGACCGTACCCAGCCCGACGGTTCCAAGCTGTCCGAGGCCAGTCTGATCCGGCCCGGCTGGATCATGGAGATGCCCGGCGACGCGCGCGGCGGCGACCTCGTCGAGATGCCGGACGAGGCACCCGAGGTATCGCCCGAGGTGCGGCAGCAGATCCGTGACTACGACAGGACCGGGGAGCACGCGCAGGGCGGTGGTGGTAGCGGCAGCGGCAGCGGTGCCGCTCATGTCTCCGTTCCCGAGCAGCGGCCCGCTCCCGCTCCCGCGAACGACAACGCCGGTCACCGGCAGCCCGCCCGGCAGCACGCCACCCCCGCCCACGACTCCTCCTCCTTCGGCCTCCCCGAAGCCCTCCTCGCCGCGCCCCTCCTCGCCGCCGGTCTCCTCGGCGCGCTCGGGCACCGGCGGCGGCAGGCGCTGTGGCAGTCGGCGTTCGGCGGTATCGGCGGGCGGCGCGGGATGGAGCCGCCCACGCCGACCGGGGACGCCCAGGACGTCCAGGACGCGCTGCTGGTCGGCGCCGACCCCGAAGGCGTACGGCTGCTCGACCGGTCGCTGCGCGGGCTCGCCGCGTCCCTCGCCGCCGAGTCCCGCCCGCTGCCCACCGTCTACGCGGCCTGGCTCAGCAACGGCGACCTGCACCTCCAGCTCGCCCAGCCGTCCGGGAAGCCGCCGGCGCCCTGGCAGCACGGGCAGGACCAGACGTTCTGGACGCTCGCCAAGGACGACGCCGTACGGTACGAGGACGTCGACACCGCCGCTCCCTACCCGGGCCTCGTCAGCCTCGGCACCATGGACGACTCGCGGCTGCTGCTCAACCTGGAGTCCGTCCCCGGCATCGTCTCGCTGAGCGGCGGCGAGGCCGACCGGGCCGCCGTGTTCGCCTCCGTCGCCGCCGAGCTGGCCACCAACGGCTGGTCGGACCGGATGACCATCACCCTCGTCGGATTCGGCGAGGAGCTGACCCCGCTCGCGCCCAACCGGCTGCGTCACCTCGACGGCATCGAGGCGCTGATCGAGACCATGGAGGCCGAGACGCGGCAGCGGCGGGGGGCGCTCGGCGCCGCCGGGCACGATTCCGTGCTCACCGGGCGCACCGGCCCGGCCCAGCACACCCGTTGGGCCCCGCACCTCGTGCTGCTCGCCGCCGAGCCGTCCGCCGAGGACGCCGTCACGCTCGCCGAACTCGCCGCCGACGCGAGCCGCCTCGGCATCGGTTACCTCGTCGGCACCGGCAGCGGCGATCTGCCGGGCGCCGCCTGGGAGATGGAGATCACCGGCGAGGGCAGGCTGCTCGCCCCCCTCCTCGGCCTCGAACTCGACGCCCAGCTCCTGCCCGCCGCCCAACAGCGCGCGGTGGTCGAGCTGTTCACCGACGCCGACCCCGAGCACGGACCGGACGGGCCGGGCGACACCCCGCCGTTCCTCGTCGACATCAGCGAGCAGGGGCGGCCCGCCGTCTACGCGCGCCTGGTCGGACCGTACGAGATCATCGGCCTGGACGCCCCGGACGGCGAGCGCAGCGCCCTGCTGCACGAGGCGCTCGCGCTGCTGCTCCTGCACCGCGAGGGAGTCCACCCGCGCGTGCTGTCGTCCGCGCTGTGGCCGCGCGGGGTCACCGACGACGTGCGCGAGGCGCTGATCGAGCGGCTGCGCGCCTGGCTCGGCACCGACCCCGACGGCACCCCCCGCCTCGGCACGGACTCCACCGGACGGCTCACCCTCGCCAAGTCCGTCGTCTCCGACCTGGACGTGCTGCGGTCGCTGTACCACGAGGCCACCCAGGGCAAGGGCGTCGACAGCCGGGCCGTACGCGGCCGGCTGCTCACCGACGCGCTGGTGCTGGTGCGCGGGCCGCTGCTCGCCGACCGGCCCGAGGGCCGCTACCGCTGGCTCACCCACGAGATCGTCGACGCCCAGCTCCCGCTGCTCGTCGCGGACACCGGACTCGCGCTCTCCGAGTTCCACCTGGAGAAGAACCGCGCGGAGAAGGCCATCGAGGCGCTGAACGCCTCGCTGCGCACCGCCCCGGCCGACGAGCGGCTGTGGAACGAGCTGCTGCGCGCCACCCACGCCCTCGACGCCCCCGAGCGGCTCGCCGCCCTCGCCGCCGACCTCGTCGGCCGCGCCGGCGCCCGCGGGCTGCCGCCGCGCACCGAGGCGCTGCTCGACGAACTGCTGCCGACCTGGCGCGACACGGTCGCGGCGGCGGGATGAGCGACCACCTGAGCGAGCATCTCAGCGCCTACCTGGACGTCTGGCTGATCGCCGCCGCCGCGCTGTGGGGCGCGGCGGCCGGCGCGGTGCTGCCCCGCGCGGCCTACCGGTTCTCCGCGCCGGCCGGCGAGGCGTGGCGCACCGAGTGCCCCGGCGGGCACCCGGTCCGCGGCTGGCTCGGACGAGCCCGCTGCGGGGAGTGCGCCCCGCCGGGGACCGTGACCGGGCCGACGTACGACGCCACCACCGGCACCAAGTACCACCGGGCGCCGCCGGGGGTTCGCTACGGACCGGGCCGCCCGGTACTCGCCGTGGTGACCGCCCTGGTCTGCGCCGCCCTCGCCGCCGCCACCGGCACCCGGCCCGAGCTGTCCGTCTGGCTGCTGCTCGCGCCCGTCGGGGTGCTGCTGGCGGTGGTCGACTTCCGGGTGCAGCGGCTCCCCGACCCGCTCACCCTCCCCCTCGCCGGAGCCGCCCCCGCCCTGCTCGGCCTCGCCGCCCTCGCCCCCGAGCACGCGGGGGAGTGGACCACCGCCCTGCTGGGCGCGCTCGCGCTGGGCGCCGGCTACTTCGTGCTGTTCCTCATCAACCCGGGCGGCATGGGCTTCGGCGACGTCAAGCTCGCGCTCGGCGCGGGCGCCGTCCTCGGCTGGTACGGCTGGCCGACCGTGATGCTCGGCACCCTCGCCGGGTTCGTGTTCGGGGCGCTGTACGGGGGTGCCCTCGTCGTCGCCCGGAAGGCGGGACGCAAGACGGCGATCCCGTTCGGTCCCTTCCTGATCAGCGGGGCCTTCGCGGGGCTGCTGATCGGCGCGTACGCGGCCTGACGTCAACCGGTACGACCGGCTGACGTACGCTGGATCGGTCCGTCCACACCTTTCGCGAAAGGGACACCGGTGACCGAGAAGGCCGACCTTCAGCCCATCCTCGACCGTGCCGCCGCCGGTGGGCGGATCACCCCCGAAGAGGCCCTCGACCTCTACCGCGACGCCCCGCTGCACGCGCTGGGCGCCGCCGCCGACGCCGTGCGCAGGCGCCGGTACGCCGGTACGGAGCACATCGCGACGTACATCATCGAGCGGAACATCAACTACACGAACGTGTGCGTCACGGCGTGCAAGTTCTGCGCCTTCTACGCGGCCCCCAAGGACACCGCCAAGGGCTGGACCCGCGACCTCGACGACATCCTGCGGCGCTGCGCCGAGACCGTCGAGCTCGGCGGCACGCAGATCATGTTCCAGGGCGGCCACCACCCGGACTACGGCGTCGAGTACTACGAGAAGCACTTCGCCGCCATCAAGAGGGAGTTCCCGCAGCTCGTCATCCACAGCCTGGGGGCGAGCGAGGTCGAGCACATGGCGCGGATCAGCAAGGTGAGCGTCGACGAGGCGATCACCCGGATCCACGCGGCCGGGCTCGACTCCTTCGCCGGCGCGGGCGCCGAACTGCTCCCCGCCCGTCCCCGCAAGGCCATCGCGCCGCTCAAGGAGTCCGGCGAGCGCTGGCTGGAGATCATGGAGATCGCGCACAACCTCGGCGTCGAGTCCACGTCCACCATGCTCATGGGGACCGGCGAGACCAACGCCGAGCGGATCGAGCACCTGCGGATGATCCGTGACGTACAGGACCGCACGGGCGGCTTCCGCGCGTTCATCCCGTACACCTACCAGCCCGAGAACAACCACCTGAAGGGCCGCACCCAGGCCACGCTCTTCGAGTACCTGCGGATGATCGCCATCGCCCGCGTCTTCCTCGACAACGTGGCCCACATCCAGGGTTCCTGGCTGACCACCGGCAAGGAGGTCGGCCAGCTCTCCCTGCACTACGGCGCGGACGACCTCGGCTCCATCATGCTGGAGGAGAACGTCGTCTCCTCCGCCGGCGCCAGGCACCGTTCCAACCGGATGGAGATCATCGACCTGATCCGCAAGGCGGGGCGGGTCCCGGCCCAGCGGTCGACGACGTACGAGCACCTCGTCGTCCACGACGACCCGGCGAACGACCCCGTCGACGAGCGCGTGGTCTCCCACATCT
The DNA here is from genome assembly GCF_044453165.1 of Streptomyces sp. NPDC051740. NCBI lineage: Bacteria > Bacillati > Actinomycetota > Actinomycetes > Kitasatosporales > Streptomycetaceae > Streptomyces > Streptomyces sp. NPDC051740. Next base: position 85,745 of record NZ_JBITCL010000001.1, read on the forward strand.
CCTCCACCGCCATCGAGGGCGGCACGGCCCACCCGGAGCTGAAGCTCCTGTCCGCCAACTGACGCCCCCGTGCTGACCCTTCACACCGCCGACGCCTCGCCCGGGACCGCCGTCGTGGTCGACGGCGCGCACATCGCCGCCGTCGGCCCGTACGAACGGCTCGCCGCCGGTCATCCGGGCGCCCGGCTGCGGCGGTGGCCCGGCATCCTGACGCCCGGTCTGCTCAACCCCTACGGTCCGGAACTGCTGGAGCAGGCGTACCACCCCGACCCGCGCGAGGCGGACCGGCTCGGTACCGAGCCGGTGTTCGGGGAGCGCGCGCGGGCACTCCTGGCCGCCGGACCGTCCGCGCGGGGCGCCAGCGCACGCCGCGGAGTACAGCGCATGCTGGCGCACGGAACGGTCGCGGTCGCCGGTGAGCTGCGCGGCCGCGAGGCCCTGGACGCGGTGCGCAGGGCAGGGCTCGCCCTGGCGGGGCGTCCGGCCGCACTGCCCGGGCCCGCGGCGCTCTCCCCGGTTCCTCTCGTGCTGCTGCCGGGTCTCGGCGCCGGGAGACCCGCGCGGTTCGCGGTGTTCGACGTGCCCGACCGGGACGCCCTCGTGCGGGACGGCGCGTCCACGTGCGTGGCCACCGTCGTGGGCGGCCGGCTGGTGTACCGGCGGCGCTGACCCGTGGTGGTGCCGGCTCGTGGTGGTGCCGGCTCGTGGTGGTGCCGGCTCGTGGTGGTGCCGGCTCGTGGTGGTGCCGGCTCGTGGTGGTGCCGGCCCGTGGTGGTGCCGGCCCGTGGTGGCGTCGGCCCTCACCCCGCGAACGCCTCCCCGAACGCCCCGTCCTCCTGCTCCACCCCGCTGCAGTTCGTCAACGCGTCATCCGCGGAGGCGTCCTCCCCGCACTCCGTGTCCCGGAACGTCGACCACATCGACACCCACGCGATCCCCTTCTCCTCCGCGAACGCCCGCACCTCCGCCGCGTCCGCGAGCGTGAACGTCTCCCCCTCCACGTCGTTGACGCCGAGCATCGAGGTGAGCGCCATGCCCCGCCAGGCATCGGCCTCCGACAGCCCGAAGACCTCCTGGAGCTGGGCGTTCGCCGCCTCGGCGGAGGTGAGGGCGTACTCGCCCATGTCACCGTCGTAGGACTCGCCGTAGTTCATCGTCATGAGGTTGACGGTGGAGACCTGGGCGCCGTGGTTGTTCGCGGACGCCAGCAGGGCCAGCCCGTCCTCGTCGAGCCCGGACGGCATGACCGGGAGCGTGAACGTGACCTCCAGGTCCGTACGTTCCTCCTGGAGCAGCGCGATCGCCTCCGAACGCAGGTCCACGGAGGCGGAGTCGGTGAGTTCGTCGCCCTCGATGTCGAAGTCGGCGCGGGTGGCGCCGGCCGCGTCCAGCGCGGCGCCGTACGCCTCCGCCAGCTCCGCCGCGGTGTCGCAGGTGGCCGCCAGTTCGTCCCCGGAGGCGCCGCCGAAGGAGACCCGGACGTCGGCGCCGGACCCGGTGAGCCCCGCGATCCGGGACGTCACGCTCTCGTCGTCGATGTCCTGGGTGCCGTTCCAGTACGGGGTGCAGCCGCTGCCGGAGGAGATCACGAACGCCAGGTTGTACGTCGTGGGGGAGCCCGCCGAGTCGGTGTCGGAGGCCGCCGAGGCACTGACGTACGGGGCGTACGCGGTGACCGGCGCGGACGACGACGAGGCCGAGGGGGCGGGATCCGCCGGGGCCGCGTCCGTCGTGGTGTCCCCGGCGGAGCAGCCGGCGGTGGCCGCGACCAGGGCCAGGGCCGGGAGGAGGGCGAGCCCGGCAACGGACTTCAGTGGACCGCGCATCGTGCTCGTTCCATTCGTGAGACGTCGGGTGGACGGCCAACGTGGCACACGGGTCTGTGTGCTTTCTGAGGATGTACGCCCGGTTCCCGGATGATTCTCAGGGGACGGAGAGGTTCGCGGCCTTCCCACGGGAGACTCACAGGGAACGCCAGGTTTTCCCTACACAACGGCCTCTACCGTCCGGGCCATGCATTCCGATCCCGCCACCGAAAGCCGCGCCGCCGCGCGCGGCCGTCGCCGCAAACGCCCTGACGGGCCCGGCGAAGGACCCGTCTTCGTCGACTCCTCCGGACGCCGGGCCAGGCTGCTGCGCCGGATCGGTCTCCTCCTGGGGACCGTGTGCGCCGGATACGCGGTCGTGCTGGGTATGGCCTTCATGGGCATCGGCACCTCGGTCACGCCGGCCTCGCTGCTGCCGTTCGGGGTCGGACAGGGACAGGCCGGTCCCGGTGGCGGCGCGGGTCCGCAGGGCGGGACGGCCCCGACCGGCGCACCGCCGTCCCCGCCGGCCGGCACCCCGGGCGCCACCACCGTACCCACCCCCTCGACGACGTCATGACCGCCGCGCCCCCCGCGCGCGGCCGGCGCCGCGCCCCCACCCGTATCGAGCGCGCCGCCGGGCGGGCCGCCGCGCTGCACCGGCCGCGGGTCCTCCTCGCGCTGCTGCTCCTGCTCGCCCTGACCTGTGTGATGCTGCTCGACGGCTATCTGCGGGCCGAGGTCGGCGACGACCAGCGGGTCCGCACCGGGGCCTCGTCCTCCGAGGTGCCCGACGAGGTCCTCGACGGCGGCCCGATCCTCAGCTTCCCCGGCGGGCAGGCCGAGACCACCTCCGTCCCGGACAAGACGATCGTGCTCACCTTCGACGACGGACCGGACCCCACCTGGACACCGAAGGTCATGGAGGTCCTGGAGGAGTACGACGTACCCGGCACGTTCTTCGTGGTCGGCTCGATGGTGTCGCGCCACCCCGACATCGTGAGGGACCTGGTCGACCAGGGCAACGAGATCGGCGTCCACACCTTCACCCACGTCGACCTGTCGTACCAGAGCTCCGCCCGCGTCACCCGCGAGATGGAGCAGACCCAGCTCGCGCTCGCGGGCGCGGCCGGGATCACCTCCACGCTGTTCCGGGCGCCGTACTCCTCCAAGCCGGACGCCATCGACAACTACAGCTGGCAGGTCTACCAACAGCTCGGCGAGGAGGGGTACACCAGCGTCTTCATCGACACCGACAGCGAGGACTGGAAGGAACCGGGCGTCGCGAAGATCGTCGAAGGGGCCACCCCGGAGGACGGGGAGGGCACCTCGGTGCTCTTCCACGACTCCGGCGGCGATCGCACGCAGACCGTCGAGGCGCTGGCGGAGTACATCGAGAACATGCAGGCGGAGGGCTACACCTTCACCACCGTCAGCGGTGCCCTGGCCGAGCAGCGGCAACAGCAGCAGCCCGCCGGGGCCGACGGGTCCGGAGCGGGCGGGCCCGCCGCCGGCGCTCCGTCCGGCACCGGCAACCAGCTCCAGGCCTCCCACCGCACCGCCACCGGCACGACCCTCTACGAGGGCAAGGCGCTCATCGCGGCCGTCACCGTCGCCGAGTGGACGGTGCCCGCGCTCTCGGCCGGCCTGGTGATCGTGGGCGTGGCCGTCATGGGGCGGTTCGGTCTGATGCTCGTCCTCGCCCGGCGCCACCACCGGCAGCGCAACAGACGCCGCTTCAGCTGGGGGCCGCCCGTGACCCGGCCGGTCAGCGTGATCGTCCCGGCGTACAACGAGAAGGAGTGCATCGAGAACACCCTGCGGTCGCTGGCCGGGAGCACCCATCCGATCGAGATCGTCGTCGTCGACGACGGCTCCACGGACGGCACGGCGGAGCTCGCCGAGGGACTCGGACTGCCCAACGTCCGGGTGATCCGGCAGGAGAACGCGGGCAAGCCGGCCGCCCTGAACAACGGCATCCGCAGCGCCCGGCACGACATCGTCGTGATGATGGACGGCGACACCGTCTTCGAACCGGACACCGTGGGCCGTCTGGTGCAGGCCTTCGCCGACCCGTCGGTGGGCGCCGTCGCGGGCAACGCCAAGGTCGGCAACCGCTCCACGCTCATCGGGGCCTGGCAGCACATCGAGTACGTGATGGGCTTCAACCTCGACCGGCGCATGTACGACCTGCTGCGCTGCATGCCGACCATCCCCGGCGCGATCGGCGCGTTCCGCCGCGAGGCGGTCCTCCAGGTGGGCGGGATGAGCGAGGACACCCTCGCCGAGGACACCGACATCACCATCGCGCTGCACCGCGAGGGGTGGCGGGTCGTCTACGAGGAGCACGCCCGCGCGTGGACCGAGGCCCCCCGGTCGCTGCGGCAGCTGTGGTCGCAGCGCTACCGCTGGTCGTACGGCACCATGCAGGCGCTGTGGAAGCACCGCAAGTCCCTCACCGACAAGGGTCCTTCGGGACGGTTCGGGCGGGTCGGCATGCCGCTGGTGGTGCTCTTCCAGATCGTCACGCCGGTCTTCGCGCCGCTCATCGACGTGTTCACCGTGTACTCGATGATCTTCGTCGACTTCCGGGCGGCCCTGCTGGCCTGGATCGCCGTCCTGGCCGTGCAGCTGGTGTGCGCGGCGTACGCCTTCCGGCTCGACCGGGAGAAGTACCGGTACCTGCTGATGATGCCGCTGCAGCAGTTCGCGTACCGGCAGATGATGTACCTCGTCCTCATCCACTCCTGTGTCACCGCCCTGACCGGCGGCCGGCTGCGCTGGCAGAAACTGAAGCGGACGGGTGAGGTCGGGATGCCGTCGGGGACGGGCGGCTGATGGGGGCGCACAGCAGGGGGGCCGCACGGGACACACGGGCCGCACGGGCCGGCCGCCCGGAACCGGCGGCCCCGGCCGGCCCGGCGACCGGCCCGTCGTCCCCGGCCGCCCCGTCGTCCCCGGCCGGCCCGTCGTCCCCGGCCGGCCCGTCGTCCCCGGCCGGCCCGTCGTCCCCGGCCGGCCGCGACGGGTACTTCGACCTCCTGCGCGCGGTGGCCCTCGTCCGGGTCGTGACGTACCACACCTTCGGCTGGGCCTGGGCGGGGATGGTCTTCCCGTCGATGGGGGTGATGTTCGGGCTGGCCGGCACCCTGATGGCCAGGTCGCTGCGGCGCCCCGCGCTCACGGTGGTCCGGGGCCGGGTCCGCCGCCTGCTGCCGCCGTTCTGGTTCTGGGGCTTCTTCGTGGTCACCGCGATGCTGGTGCACGGCTGGGTGCCGGGGTGGCAGATCGTGTACTGGATCGTGCCGCTCGGCGACCCGCCGGGCAGCGCCCGGGCGGAGCAGGCCTGGGAGATCGTCTGGTACCTGCGGACGTACCTGTGGTTCGTGCTGCTCTCCCCGCTGCTGCTGCGGGTGTTCCGGCTGTCGCCGGTCGTGGTGCTGGTGCTGTCGCTCGTCCCGGTCGTCGTCCTCACGTACGTGTGGCAGCCGCCGGAGGGGCGGCTCGGCAGCGCCCTCACCGACCTCGCGACGTTCCTGTTCTGCTGGCTCCTCGGCTTCGCCCACCACGAGGGGGTGCTCCGGCGGCTGCGCCCCCTCGCCGTCGCCGTGGCGTCGCTCGCCGCGCTCGCGTACGGCGGCTGGTACGCCCTCACCCACCAGTCCGCGTACGGCGGCACCTACGACCTGGACGACAACCCGCTCGCGCAGGCCTTCTGGTCGGCCGGATTCGTGACGCTGCTGATGTACGCCAAGGAGTACGCGGGCCTCGTGGGACCGTCCCGCTCCCGGCTGGTCACCGTGTTCAACGCGCGCGCCGTGACGATCTACCTCTGGCACGAACTGGCGCTGATCCTGGCCGTGCCGCTGATCGACCGGTTCTGGGAGGTGCCCGCGTTCGAGAAGTATCTGCCGCTGGAGAGCCAGTGGTTCATGTTCGGCGTCGGCTGGGTCCTGATCGGGGGCTTCGTGCTCGCGTGCGGCTGGGTCGAGGACGTCGCCGCGCGCCGGAAGCCGACGCTCCTGCCGGGCGGGCGGGCTGCAAGAATGGGCGCGTGACCCGCGCATCCCTGGAAAAGCAGCCGCACGAAGTCGCCTCGATGTTCGACGACGTCGCGGAACGATACGACCTGACGAACGACGTGCTCTCCCTCGGCCAGGACCGGCGATGGCGCAAGGAGGTCGCGAAGGCCGTCGACGCCCGGCCCGCGCAGAAGATCCTGGACCTGGCGGCCGGCACGGGCACCTCGTCGATGCCCTTCGCCCGCGCCGGCGCCTACGTCGTGCCCTGCGACTTCTCGCAGGGCATGCTCCGGGTCGGCAAGCGGAACAACGCCTGGCTGCCGTACACGGCCGGCGACGCGACCCGGCTGCCCTTCAAGGACGACGTCTTCGACGCCGTCACCATCTCCTTCGGGCTGCGCAACGTGCAGGACACGGACGCGGCGCTGCGCGAGATGCACCGGGTGACCCGGCCCGGCGGGCGGATCGTCATCTGCGAGTTCTCGCAGCCGACGTGGGCGCCGTTCCGCACCGTCTACACCGAGTACCTGATGCGCGCGCTGCCGCCGGTCGCCCGGTCGGTGTCGTCCAACCCGGACGCGTACGTCTATCTCGCCGAGTCCATCCGCGCCTGGCCCGACCAGCCCGCACTGGCCGGACGGCTGCAGGGCGCCGGCTGGTCGAAGGTGGCGTGGCGCGACCTCACGGGCGGGGTGGTGGCGCTGCACCGGGGGTTCAAGGAGAGCTGAGCAGCACCGCGTGGGGCAGGGCGGGCTCCTCCAGTTCCCGCTGGAGCCCGCCCGTCGGCGGCACCGGCCCGCGCGGCTCGCGCACCCCTCCGCAGCCCTCGCCCTCACCGAAGTCGAACCACACGTGGACCACGGAGTCCCGCGGCACCTCCGTGCCGGGCTGCGGATACTGGCGTACGACGTAGTCGACGACGGCGAGCCGGAAGTCCGGCCGGTCCGGGGCGTGCACGGACAGGCCCCGGGCCCGGGCCGACTCGCGCGCGTCCACGGCCATCAGTCCGACCAGGCGCGGCACGCGCACTTCGGGCGTCGGTGTCCTGGGTGTCATACGCACGGACGTCACCCCCAAGCGGTACCGGCAGAGTAGACCCGGTGCCGGGCCCGCCGGAAGCACCAAGTGGCTTTCCGTGACAATTGATTACCCAGAGTGATGACCGGGTGTCGGGGTCACAGGTCCAGCCGGTAGCAGTGGGCCTCCCGCGGGTCGGACGGGATCGTGAACGTCTCGGCGAGGCGCATCCCGAGCCGCCGGGTGACCGCTATGGAACGGGAGTTGCGGGCGTCCACCATCGCCACCACGCCCGTCAGGCCCGCCGCCGTCACCCGCTCCAGCGTCTGCCGGGCCGCCGCGGTGACGTACCCCTTGCCCCAGTGCTCCCGCGCGAGCCGCCAGCCGATCTCGATCTCGCCCGCCGGGCCCCAGTCGCGTTCCCACGGCTGGGCGCCGGTGAAGCCGATGACCCGGCCGGACCCGTCGAGCATGGTCCACAGGCAGAAGCCGAGCTGGGCGTCGTGCCGGCGCTGGCGGGCGGTGAGCTCCTCGTAGACCGACAGCTCCGCCGACGCGCCGCCGTGGAACTCCATGACGTCCGGGTCGTCGAAGATCCGGTGCCAGACGAAGGCGTCCTCGTGGGTGGGGACGCGCAGCCGTACGACGGGGAGAGCTCGGTTCACGGGGGCAGCCCTTCAGCCGGGTGATCACTCGTGCTGAATAGACTGCCTGTGTCCAGTGCCGGTCGGCACGCAGATTTCGAACTTGGGGAGATCCCGCCGTGACCGAGCCCCTCTCCGACAACACCGCCGATGTGATCGTCGTGGGCGCGGGGCCAGCCGGCTCCACCACCGCGTACCACCTGGCCCGGTCCGGACTCGACGTGCTCCTGCTGGAGAAGACCGAGTTCCCGCGGGAGAAGGTCTGCGGCGACGGCCTCACCCCGCGCGCCACGAAGCAGCTCGTCGCCATGGGCATCGACATCTCCGAGGAGGCCGGCTGGCTGCGCAACAAGGGCCTGCGCATCATCGGCGGCGGGGTCCGCCTCCAGCTCGACTGGCCGGAACTCGCCTCCTTCCCCGACTACGGCCTGGTCCGCAAGCGCGACGACTTCGACGAGCAGCTCGCCCGGCAGGCCCAGAAGGCGGGCGCCCGGCTGTACGAGCGCTGCAACGTGAGCGGCCCGATCGTCGACGACCGCACCGGGCGCATCACCGGTGTGAAGGCCAGGCTCGGCGAGGAGAAGAGGGAAGTCACCTTCCACGCCCCGCTGGTCGTGGCCGCCGACGGCAACTCCACCCGGCTGTCCCTGGCGATGGGCCTGCACCGCCGTGAGGACCGTCCGATGGGCGTCGCGGTCCGTACGTACTTCACCTCGCCGCGCCACGACGACGACTACCTGGAGTCCTGGCTGGAGCTGTGGGACCGCCGCGGTCCGCAGGACCGGCTGCTGCCCGGCTACGGCTGGATCTTCGGCATGGGCGACGGGACGAGCAACGTCGGTCTCGGCGTGCTCAACACCTCCGACTCCTTCAAGGAGCTGGACTGGCGCGAGGTCCTCAAGGCCTGGTGCGCCTCGATGCCGGAGGACTGGGGCTACACCCCGGACAACATGACCGGCCCGATCCGCGGTGCCGCGCTCCCCATGGCCTTCAACCGCCAGCCGCACTACACGCGCGGCCTGCTGCTGGTCGGCGACGCGGGCGGACTGGTGAACCCCTTCAACGGCGAGGGCATCGCCTACGCCATGGAGTCCGGGCAGATCGCCGCCGACGTGATCGTCCAAGCCCACGCGCGGGCCACCCCGGCCCAGCGGGAGATCGCGCTCCAGCGCTATCCGCGCGTGCTGAAGGACACCTACGGCGGCTACTACACGCTCGGCCGGGCCTTCGTGAAGCTCATCGGCAACCCGAAGATCATGCAGATCGCCGCCCAGCGCGGACTGACCCACCCGATGCTGATGAAGTTCACCCTGAAGCTGCTCGCCAACCTGACCGACCCGACGGGCGGCGACGCGATGGACCGCATCATCAACGGCCTGAGCAAGGTGGCGCCGAAGGCGTGACCGGTCCGGGGGTTCTGACGGGTCGTCCGATCGTGATCATCGCGTAATACGCCGGTGGACAACTGATCGGCCGCGGCCGGGGTCGTACGGGACGTAACCACTCAGGCACGTCCCGTACGACGAAAGAGCTTCCATGACACAGCAGGCAAAACGGCGGCCCGGGCCGCTCAGAGCCCTGGGGCTGGTGGCCGCCGCGAGTCTGGTCGCGGCCGGCGCCGCGGGCACCGCCCGGGCGGCCGACGAACCCCTTCCCGTGACCATCACCGGCGAGGACCGGGTCGACCTGTCGCTGGGGTCCGGCGACGGCGACTCCACGGAACCGCAGATCGACCTGCGGCTGAACGTCCCGGGGGAGGAGTTCGAGGGCGACGGCGTCGTCCCGACCGTGTTCACCGGCGACTACACGATCCGCATCGACGCCACCGAGCTGGAGGGCGTCGCCTCGGTGGACCTCCCCTGTGACGTCGACGGTCTCGTCGCCACCTGCACGGGCTGGGAACTGTACGCCGGGCAGCAGTACAACCGCGTCGGCAAAATCCGGCTCGACCTCGACGACGACAGCGAGGCCGGGGACTTCGGCAGCATCAAGGTCACCGGCGAGGGCGAGGGGCTGGACTTCACACCGCTGGACATCGACGTGCTCGTCGGCGGCCCCGAGTTCCTGAACCACAAGCTGCCCCTGCCCGGTGATCTGAAGGCGGGTGATGTCTACAAGGCTCCCGTGGGTCTGCGCAACGTGGGCACCATGCCCGCCGAGGGCGCGGTGCTGCGGTTCCACGGCTCGCGCGGGGTGTCCTTCCCCGACTCGTTCGGCAACTGCGCCTACTCCGAGGTGACCACCGGCCCGCTGCTGCACCAGGGCACCGACGTCATCTGCACGTTCCCGGACACCATCGAAGCCGGTGCGGCGTACGCGCTCGCCGAGCCGCTGAAGGTGGGCACCGCGGACTTCGCGCTGCGCGACATCTTCACCTACTCCTTCACGGCCGTCCCCCCGGGCGAGGCGGCCGGACTGCGAGCGGCGAAGGACTACCGGCAGGGCAACGGAGCGGACCTCGAGCTGAAGCAGGTCGCCGACGCCGACCCCGCGGACTACACCCGGTACGCGGATCTGGACCTGCCCACGACGAACACCTACGACCTGGAGCTGACCGGCGCCTCGCTGGACGCCGAGGCCGGGGACACCGTCACGGCGGAGATCGGCTTCCGCAACCACGGGCCGGCCTGGATCAGCGCCCTGCGGTCCGGCGGCGAGTCCTTCTCCTTCACGGTGGAGGTTCCCGAAGGGGCGACCGTCACCAAGGCGCCGGAGAAGTGCCGGGAGACCACCCTCGCCGAGGACGAGAAGGGCTACCGCTGCTGGGTGAGCACCCCGCTGCTGGAGGACGCCGAGTTCACCTACCCGTTCGAGCTGCGGGTCGACCGGGTCGTCGAGAACGCCAAGGGCGAGGTGGCGCTTCCGGAGTCGGGCGACCCCGCCGAGCCGGAACTCGCGAACAATTCGGCCTGGATCGTCCTGAACGGCTCGGCTGAGCAGACGGACGGCGGAACGGGTCAGAACGGCGGCGGCGCCACGCCGTCCGCCTCGCCCTCGCCCTCGCCCTCGGCCTCCCCCTCGTCCGGTTCCGGGCAGGACGGCGGCTCCGGTTCCTCCGGTTCCGGCACGAACGGCACGTCCGGTGACGTCCAGGGCGGTCTGGCGTCCACCGGTGCCGGCGGGGTGGCGCTGACCGGCGGGGCGGCGCTGCTGGCGCTGGGCCTCGGCGCGGGCGTGACGGTGCTGCTGCGTCGCCGGGCACGGCAGACGGGCGGGGCCATCGCCTGAGAGGCGTGAGCGAGCGTCCGCGCGGCGCGAAGCCGTGAGCGGCGCTGTGGGCGGCCGGGGTCCGGAGGACGGGCTCCGGCCGTCGGCGTCCGTACCGGGGCGCCGTGAGGGGCCGTCACGGGACCGCACGGCGCCCGGTCGGTACGCACCGGCGCCGCCAACCCGCCCGAGCGGCAGGACGATTCGGGCAATCGGGCGATCTCGGCCCGGCGTGCGGGGACGCCGGAGGGCCGCTGCCCCCGAGCGGCAGCGGCCCTCCGGCCCATGACGGGGCGCGGCTCAGAGCACGCGCACGGCACCCGACGCGGGGTAGCCGGAAAGGTCCTGGATGACGACGCCCTTGGAGGGGTTGGCCGCGTCCAGGTACTGGCCGCCACCGATGTAGACACCCACGTGGTACGCGGAACCCTTGCCGCCCCAGTAGAGGATGTCGCCGACCTGGAGGTTGGACAGCGAGACATCGGTGCCGACCATCGACTGGTCCTGCGAGACGCGCGGCAGGTCGACGTTGACCTGCTTGAACGCGGCCTGGACCAGGCTGGAGCAGTCCCAGGCGTTGGGGCCCGAGGCGCCCATGACGTAGGCGTCGCCCACCTGTGCCTTGAGGAAGGCGATGACCGTCGCGACGCTGCCGCTGGCCGGCGCGGAGGCGGTCGTGGCGGTGGCGGTGGCGGTGAGGGTGGTGCGCTCGGCGCTGCGGGCGGCACGCTCGGCGGCGGCCTTGCGGGCCTCCTCGGCGGCCTTCTTCTTCGCCTCGGCCTTCTTCTTGGCCACGGCGAGGTCGGCCTTGGCCTCCTTGGCGGCCTGCTCCGCGGCCGCGTCACGCTCGGCCCGCAGCTGGTAGTTCGCGGCGGCCTGCTGGGTGGCGTCCGCGGACTGGGCGACCTGAGCGGCCAGGTCCGCCGTCAGGGTGGGCAGTTCGAGGGTCTGCGTCACCGGCTCGGCAGCGTTCGCCGAACCCGACGCCCCGGCCACTGCCAGGGTGCTGAGGACGCCACCGGCAACTCCGGCCCGCATCGCCATCGTGGACTGGGCGGTGCGGCGGGGCTTCCGGTGGCTGCGTATGTGAGCGGTGTGGGACATGGGAACAACCGGTACCAGGCGCTGCTTCATATCTTCAAGAAACGTGTGCTGCGCCACAGTTGTTCAATCGGGACTCCGAATCCCGGGCGTGTCGCTTTTTATTGACGCCCTAACGGACATTGCGGACGCCCGTGATCGGCCCGTGATCACGTACTTTCATCGTTACGTCCGAATTGCCCCGCGCCTACCACTGGTTGAACTGGTTGGCCAACCCCTCCTCTCATGCGCCTCTCATGAATGTGGCGGAGGTCACGGAACGATTGCCCGCGCCGCCGCGTCGGGGAGCGCCGGCCGCGCCTTGGCCGGCTGTCGGGATCGATGTGGGCGTCGATGCGGGGATCGCCGGCCGGGCCGGCGGTCGGGGTGGGGGTCGGACCGGCGGCCGGGACGGCGGTCGGGGTGGGGGTCGGACCGGCGGCCGGGACGGCGGTCGGGGTGGTGGCTGGACCGGCGGCCGGGCGGTGGACGGATCGACGGTCGTGGCGATGGTCGGGGCGATGGCCGGACCGCGTCGCCGGGACTTCGTGAACGCGTGCACACGTCCACATCCCGCCCCCGACCCCCTCTGATGTGTGAACGCTCCCCTATCAAGAGATCAGGTCCAGCACCAATTTGCATGCACGGGAAGCCTCTTGATATGGAGGCAGACCCTCTGAGCTGCACTGACCAGTCAAAATGTCACCTTTGGTGATCACGTGGATGCTTGGCGTGTGAAGATCACCGCTCATCCGACTTCATGATCGTTCGTCAGGTGGTGGAGATCACAAAGCTTGTGCAATACCCCGTGTCGCAGATCACAGACTCACGGGCATAGGATGCGGAGCGGTTGGGCTTGTGACCTGCTTCACATGTTCTCGATCTTCGCCGGGGCGGGCGTGGTTCGTGGGGCAGTTGAGGCGGCGAAGCCCGCTGCACAACCTCCCCCAGGGGCTCGGCTTCGCTCGCCCCCGGGGGGACCCCCATTGCAGTCAATGCCGACTGAGAGGAGCGAGGAGCGGTGAACGCGTATGCGCCCATCCTCGTACTGGGAGCCCTCGGGGCAGGCTTTGCGATCTTCTCCGTGGTCATGGCCACGCTGATCGGTCCGAAGCGGTACAACCGCGCCAAGCTCGAGGCCTACGAGTGCGGTATCGAACCGACCCCCACGCCGGCCGGCGGCGGGCGCTTCCCCATCAAGTACTACCTGACGGCGATGCTCTTCATCATTTTCGACATCGAGATCGTCTTCCTCTACCCCTGGGCCGTCACCTTCGACGCCCTGGGGATCTTCGGGCTCGTGGAGATGCTGCTCTTCGTGCTCACCGTCTTCGTCGCGTACGCGTACGTATGGCGGCGCGGCGGCCTGGAATGGGACTGAGGGGCCACTAGTCATGGGACTCGAAGAAAAGCTGCCGAGCGGATTCCTGCTGACCACCGTCGAGCAGGCCGCGGGCTGGGTGCGCAAGTCGTCCGTCTTCCCCGCCACGTTCGGCCTCGCCTGCTGTGCCATCGAGATGATGACCACCGGCGCCGGCCGCTACGACCTGGCGCGCTTCGGCATGGAGGTCTTCCGCGGCTCGCCGCGGCAGGCGGACCTCATGATCGTGGCCGGGCGGGTCAGCCAGAAGATGGCGCCGGTGCTGCGGCAGGTCTACGACCAGATGCCGAACCCCAAGTGGGTGATCTCCATGGGGGTCTGCGCCTCCTCGGGCGGCATGTTCAACAACTACGCGATCGTGCAGGGCGTCGACCACGTCGTCCCGGTCGACATCTATCTCCCCGGCTGCCCGCCCCGCCCCGAGATGCTGATGGACGCCATCCTCAAGCTCCACCAGAAGATCCAGACCTCCAAGCTCGGCGTGAACGCCGAGGAGGCCGCCCGCGAGGCGGAGGAGGCGGCGCTCAAGGCCCTGCCCACGATCGAGATGAAGGGGCTGCTGCGATGAGCGACGCGAACGGCGCGGGCGGGTCGAACGGGGTCAACCCCGAGAAGGACCTCTCCGCCGAGAACCTCCCCGGCCAGCGCGGACAGGGCGGCGAGGAGATCCGCGTCCAGCGCGGCATGTTCGGCGCCGACAACGGCGGCGACACCTCCGGCTACGGCGGACTGGTCCGCTCCGTCCGGCTCCCGGGACCGGCGTCCCGCCCCTACGGCGGCTGGTTCGACGAGGTCGCCGACGAGCTGGAGGGAGCCCTGGAGGAGCAGGGCCTGCTCCCGGAGAACGCCATCGGGAAGACGGTCGTCGACCGCGGCGAACTCACCTTCCACATCGAGCGCGAGCACCTGGTCCGGGTCGCGAGGACCCTGCGCGACGACCCCGCCCTGCGCTTCGAGCTGTGCACCGGCGTCAGCGGCGTGCACTACCCGAACGACAAGGGCCGCGAGCTGCACGCCGTCTACCACCTGCGCTCGATCACCCACAACCGGCTGATCCGCCTCGAAGTCAGCGCCCCCGACAGCGACCCGCACATCCCGTCGCTGTTCTCCGTCTATCCGACGAACGACTGGCACGAGCGCGAGACGTACGACTTCTACGGCATCGTCTTCGACGGTCACCCGGCCCTCACACGGATCATGATGCCGGACGACTGGCAGGGCCATCCGCAGCGCAAGGACTATCCCCTCGGCGGCATCCCCGTCGAGTACAAGGGCGCCCAGATCCCGGCTCCGGACCAGCGGAGGTCGTACTCATGAGCACTTCGCACGCCTCCCCTCGGGAGACCACCGAGGGCACCGTGTACACGGTCACCGGCGGAGACTGGGACGAGGTCGTCGAGACCGCGGCCCGCGCCGACGACGAGCGCATCGTCGTCAACATGGGCCCGCAGCACCCGTCCACCCACGGAGTGCTCCGCCTGATCCTGGAGATCGACGGCGAGACGGTCACCGAGGCCCGCTGCGGCATCGGCTACCTCCACACCGGCATCGAGAAGAACCTCGAGTACCGCACGTGGACCCAGGGCACCACGTTCGTGACGCGCATGGACTACCTGACGTCGTTCTTCAACGAGACGGCGTACTGCCTGGGCGTCGAGAAGCTCCTCGGCATCGAGGACCAGATCCCGGACCGGGCCACCGTCATCCGGGTGCTCCTGATGGAGCTGAACCGGCTCTCCTCCCACCTGGTGTGCATCGCCACCGGCGGCATGGAGCTCGGCGCCACCACGATCATGATCTACGGATTCCGCGATCGTGAACTGATTCTCGACCTCTACGAGCTGATCACCGGCCTGCGGATGAACCACGCGTACATCCGCCCCGGCGGACTCGCCCAGGACCTGCCGCCCGGCGCGGTGGACCGGATCCGCGAGTTCGTGAAGACGATGAGGAAGAACCTCCCGGAGTACGACAAGCTCGCCACCGGGAACCCCATCTTCAAGGCCCGCATGCAGGACGTCGGCTACCTCGACCTGGCCGGCTGCATGGCCCTCGGCGCCACCGGCCCGATCCTGCGCTCCACCGGCCTGCCGCACGACCTGCGCAAGGCACAGCCGTACTGCGGATACGAGACCTACGACTTCGAGATCCCGACCGCCGACACCTGTGACTCCTACGGCCGCTTCCTGATCCGGCTGGAGGAGATGCGCCAGTCGCTGCGCATCGTCGAGCAGTGCCTGGACCGGCTCCAGCCCGGACCGGTCATGGTCGCCGACAAGAAGATCGCCTGGCCCGCCCAGCTCGCCCTGGGACCGGACGGACTGGGCAACTCCCTCGACCACATCAAGAAGATCATGGGCACCTCCATGGAGGCCCTGATCCACCACTTCAAGCTGGTCACCGAGGGCTTCCGCGTCCCGCCGGGACAGGCGTACGCGGCGGTCGAGTCGCCCAAGGGCGAACTCGGGGCGCATGTCGTCTCCGACGGCGGCACCCGTCCCTACCGGGTCCACTTCCGCGACCCGTCCTTCACCAACCTGCAGGCCATGGCGGCGATGTGCGAGGGCGGCCAGGTCGCCGACGTCATCGTCGCCGTCGCGTCCATCGACCCCGTGATGGGAGGCGTCGACCGGTGACCACCTCTTCTTCGGAGCGGTCCGAGCGGGGCGTCAGCCTGGGCATGCCCGAACTGCCCGCACCCGCCTACCCGGACGACGTCCGGGCCCGGCTGGAGACCGACGCGCGCGAGGTCATCGCCCGCTACCCGGACTCCCGGTCCGCCCTCCTGCCGCTGCTGCACCTCGTGCAGTCCGAGGAGGGCCACGTCACGCGCACCGGGATGCGGTTCTGCGCGGAGATGCTGGACCTGACCACGGCCGAGGTGACCGCGGTCGCCACCTTCTACACCATGTACCGGCGCCGGCCGAGCGGTGACTACCAGGTCGGGGTGTGCACCAACACCCTGTGCGCCGTCATGGGCGGCGACGCGATCTTCGAGGAGCTCCAGGAGCACCTGGGCGTCGGCAACGGCGGGACCACCGACGACGGCAAGGTCACCCTGGAGCACATCGAGTGCAACGCGGCCTGCGACTTCGCGCCCGTGGTGATGGTGAACTGGGAGTTCTTCGACAACCAGACCCCCGAGAGCGCCAAGCGCATGGTCGACGACCTGCGCGCCGGCCGCCCGGTCGAGCCCACGCGCGGGGCGCCCCTGTGCACCTTCAAGGAGACCGCCCGCATCCTGGCCGGTTTCCCCGACACGCGCGAGGGAGCCGTCGAGGCCACCGGCAGCGCGGGACCCGCCTCCCTGATCGGCCTGAAGCTGGCCAAGGGGGAGGCCGCCCCCGCGCGCGTGGTGCACCCGCGCGGTGAGGCGCCCCGGGACACCCCGCCGCACGAGCCGTCACCGACGGAGCACCTCAGCTCGCACGACGCGCCGCAGGACACGTCGGCCTCCGACCCGGCCCACCCGTCGGGTCCCACCGCCGAGGAGGGGGAGTGATGACCTTGGCACCCGAACTCAAGGACATGAGCCCGGAGAAGCTGCTCGCACCCGTGCTGTCGGCCTTCTGGGACGAGGACGAGTCCTGGACGCTGGACGTCTACAAGAGGCACGAGGGGTACGAGGGGCTCCGCAAGGCGCTCGCCATGTCACCGGACGACGTCATCGCGTACGTCAAGGAGTCCGGTCTGCGCGGGCGCGGCGGCGCCGGCTTCCCGACGGGGATGAAATGGCAGTTCATCCCCCAGGGGGACGGAAAACCCCACTACCTGGTCGTCAACGCCGACGAGTCGGAGCCCGGAACGTGCAAGGACATTCCGCTCCTCTTCGCGAACCCGCACAGCCTCATCGAGGGCATCGTCATCGCCTGTTACGCCATCAGGTCGTCCCACGCCTTCATCTATCTGCGGGGTGAGGTCGTACCGGTGCTGCGGCGGTTGCACGAGGCCGTGCGCGAGGCCTACGCGGCCGGCCTCCTCGGCGAGAACATCCTGGGCAGCGGACTCGACCTCGAACTCACCGTGCACGCGGGCGCGGGCGCGTACATCTGCGGTGAGGAGACCGCGCTGCTCGACTCGCTCGAAGGCCGCCGGGGTCAACCGCGGCTCCGTCCCCCCTTCCCCGCCGTCGCGGGCCTCTACGCGTGCCCGACCGTGGTGAACAACGTCGAGTCGATCGCGTCGGTTCCCGCCATCATGAACCGGGGCAAGGAATGGTTCCGCTCGATGGGCAGCGAGAAGTCCCCCGGCTTCACGCTCTACTCCCTCAGCGGCCACGTCGCCAACCCCGGACAGTACGAGGCGCCCCTCGGCATCACGCTGCGCCAGCTGCTGGAGATGAGCGGCGGGATGCGCCCGGGCCACCGGCTGAAGTTCTGGACGCCGGGCGGCTCCTCGACGCCGATGTTCACCGACGAGCACCTCGACGTCCCCCTCGACTACGAAGGAGTGGGCGCCGCGGGTTCCATGCTCGGCACGAAGGCCCTGCAGTGCTTCGACGAGACGACCTGCGTCGTCCGCGCCGTCACCCGCTGGACCGAGTTCTACGCCCACGAGTCCTGCGGCAAGTGCACGCCCTGCCGCGAGGGCACGTACTGGCTGGTCCAGCTGATGCGGGACATCGAGGCCGGCAAGGGACGGATGGCCGACCTCGACAAGCTGAACGACATCGCCGACAACATCAACGGCAAGTCCTTCTGCGCCCTCGGCGACGGCGCCGCCTCACCGATCTTCTCCTCGCTCAAGTACTTCCGCGAGGAGTACGAGCAGCACATCACGGGCCGGGGCTGCCCCTTCGACCCGGCCAGGTCCACGGCCTGGGCCGACCACCGTACGGAGGTGAACGCATGACCGTTCAGCAGTCCACAAGCGGCTCCGCCGCGGGCGAGCGCGCCTCCGGAGGCGGAGAGGCGGCGGTCCCGCCCGAGGACCTCGTGACGCTGACCATCGACGGCGCCGAGACCAGCGTGCCCAAGGGCACCCTGGTCATCCGGGCCGCCGAGCAGCTCGGCATCGAGATCCCCCGGTTCTGCGACCACCCGCTCCTCGACCCGGCCGGCGCCTGCCGCCAGTGCATCGTCGAGGTCGAGGGCCAGCGCAAGCCCATGGCGTCCTGCACCATCACCTGCACCGACGGGATGGTGGTGAAGACCCAGCTCTCCTCGCCGGTCGCGGAGAAGGCCCAGAAGGGTGTGATGGAGCTGCTGCTCATCAACCACCCGCTGGACTGCCCGGTCTGCGACAAGGGCGGCGAGTGCCCGCTGCAGAACCAGGCGATGTCGCACGGCAACGCCGAGTCCCGCTTCGAGGGCAGGAAGCGCACCTACGAGAAGCCCGTCCCGATCTCCACGCAGGTGCTGCTCGACCGCGAGCGGTGCGTGCTGTGCGCCCGCTGCACCCGGTTCTCCCACCAGGTCGCCGGCGACCCGATGATCGAACTGATCGAGCGGGGCGCGCTCCAGCAGGTCGGCACCGGCGAGGGCGACCCCTTCGAGTCGTACTTCTCCGGCAACACCATCCAGATCTGCCCGGTCGGCGCGCTCACCTCGGCGGCGTACCGGTTCCGCTCCCGCCCCTTCGACCTGATCTCGTCGCCGTCGGTGTGCGAGCACTGCTCCGGCGGCTGCGCCACCCGCACCGACCACCGGCGCGGCAAGGTCATGCGGCGGCTCGCCGCGTACGACCCCGAGGTCAACGAGGAGTGGATGTGCGACAAGGGACGCTTCGCGTTCCGGTACGCGCAGCTGCGGGACCGTCTCGACACGCCGCTGGTCCGCAACCCGGAGGGTGAGCTGGAGCCGGCGTCCTGGCCGGACGCGCTGCGGATCGCGGCGCAGGGCCTGCTGGCCTCGCGCGGTCGCACCGGTGTCCTGACCGGCGGCCGGCTCACCGTCGAGGACGCCTACGCGTACAGCAAGTTCGCGCGGGTGGCGCTCGCCACCAACGACATCGACTTCCGCGCGCGCGTGCACAGCGCCGAGGAGGCCGACTTCCTCGCCGCGCGGGTGGCGGGCCGCGGCCGTGACCTCGACGGCACGGGCGTCACGTACACGCACCTGGAGAAGGCGCCCGCGGTCCTGCTGGTCGGGTTCGAGTCCGAGGAGGAGGCGCCCGGCGTCTTCCTGCGGCTGCGCAAGGCCTGGCGCAAGCACGGACAGAAGACGTTCGCCCTGGCCACGCACGCCACGCGCGGGCTGGAGAAGGCCGGCGGCACGCTGCTGCCGGCGGCTCCCGGCACCGAGACCGAGTGGCTGGACGCCCTGGCCGGCGGCGTCGGCCTGCAGGGCGACGGGGCCGGGGCCGCCGAGGCGCTGCGGGGCGAGGGCGCGGTCATCGTCGTCGGTGAGCGGCTGGCGGCCGTACGGGGCGGTCTGACCGCGGCCGTCCGGTTCGCCGCCGCCACCGGCGCCCGGCTGGTGTGGATCCCGCGCCGGGCCGGTGAGCGGGGCGCCGTGGAGGCGGGCGCGCTGCCGGCGCTGCTGCCCGGCGGCCGCCCGTCGACCGACCCGCGCGCGCGTACGGAGATCGCCGCCGCGTGGGGCGTCGCCGAACTGCCGCACCGCTACGGCCGCGACACCGGACAGATCGTCGAGGCGGCGGCACGCGGTGAGCTCCAGGCGCTGCTGGTCGCCGGCGTGGAGGTCGCCGACCTGCCCGACCCGGCACGTGCGCGTGCGGCGCTCGCCGAGGCCGGGTTCGTGGTGTCGCTGGAGCTGCGGCCCAGCGAGGTCACCGAACTCGCCGACGTCGTCCTGCCGGTCGCCGCGGTCGCGGAGAAGACCGGCACCTTCCTCAACTGGGAAGGCAGGGTCCGCATGTTCGAGGCGGCGCTCAAGCCCGACCAGATGACCCGGCGGCTCGCGCCCACCGACGCGCGCGTGCTGCAGATGCTGGCCGACGCCATGGACGTCCACCTGGGGCTGCCGGACCTGCGCACCATCCGCGCGGAGCTCGACCGGCTCGGTGCCTGGGACGGCCCCCGGGCCACCGACCCGCTGGAGACCGCGGGCGCGCTGCCCCGGCCGGCCGCCGGGGAGGCCGTGCTCGCCGGGCACCGGCTGCTGCTCGACCACGGCCTCCTGCAACTCGGCGACGAGGCGCTCGCCGGCACCCGGCACGCCGCCCACGCGCGCGTGTCGGCCGCCACGGCCGCCGAGGCCGGCGTCAGGGACGGCGACCTGCTCGCGGTGACCGGCACCGCCGGAACGGTCCGGCTGCCCCTGGCCGTCACCGAGATGCCCGACCGCGTGGTGTGGCTCCCGCTGAACTCCGTCGGCGGCGGCGTCGCCTCCGGCACCGGGGCACTGCCCGGCTCACTCGTCCGTATCGGCCCGGCGACGCCCGCCGACGAGGCCACCGAGGAGGTGGAGGCATGAGCCCGTACCTCGCCGCTGAAGACCTCTCGATGTTCGGCACCGACCCCTGGTGGCTGGTCGTCGTCAAGGCGGTGTTCTGCTTCGCCTTCCTGATGGTGACCGTGCTGATCTCCATCGTCATGGAGCGCAAGGTCGTCGCCTGGATGCAGCTGCGCATCGGCCCCAACCGGCACGGCCCCTGGGGCATGCTCCAGTCGCTCGCCGACGGCGTGAAGCTGATGCTCAAGGAAGACGTCGTCGTCAAACGCGCGGACAAGGCCGTCTACGTCCTCGCGCCGATCGTCGCGGCCATCCCGGCCTTCATGGCGTTCGCGGTGATCCCCTTCGGCCCGGCCGGCAACGAGGTCTCGATCTTCGGCCAGCGCACCGCCATGCAGCTCACCGACCTGCCGATCGCGATGCTGTACATCCTCGCGGTCGCCTCGGTCGGCATCTACGGCATCGTCCTGGCGGGCTGGAGCTCCGGCTCCACCTATCCGCTCCTCGGCGGCCTGCGCTCCTGCGCGCAGATGATCTCGTACGAGATCGCCATGGGCGCCGCGTTCGCCTCCGTGTTCCTCTACTCGGGGTCGATGTCGACGTCGACGATCGTCGAGACGCAGACCGACCGCTGGTACATCCTGCTGCTGCCGGTCTCCTTCCTCATCTACATCGTGACGATGGTCGGCGAGACCAACCGCGCCCCCTTCGACATGCCGGAGTCCGAGGGCGACCTGGTCGGCGGCTTCAACACCGAGTACTCGTCGATCAAGTTCGCGATGTTCATGCTCGCCGAGTACATCAACATGGTGACCGTCTCGGCCGTCGCCGTGACCCTCTTCCTGGGCGGCTGGCGGGCCCCGTGGCCGGTCAGCACGTTCTGGGAGGGCGCGAACCACGGCTGGTGGCCGATGCTCTGGTTCACCGGCAAGCTCCTCTCCCTGCTGTTCGGATTCGTGTGGCTGCGCGGCACGCTCCCGCGCGTGCGCTACGACCAGCTGATGAAGCTCGGCTGGAAGGTCCTCATCCCGGTCTCCCTGGTGTGGCTGATGCTCGTCGCCACCGTGCGGGCGCTGCGGAACGAGAACTACGACTTCGCCGACATCGCCCTCTACATCGGTGGTGCCGTCCTCGCCCTCCTGCTGCTGTCCTTCGTCGCCGACCTGTTCCGCGGCAAGGGGAAGGAGGCCGGACAGCCCGTCGGGGGCCCGCCCGCCTTCGACCCCATGGGCGGTGGATTCCCCGTACCGCCGCTGCCGGGACAGGAGTCGCCGCCGGTGCCGCGACGCCGCTCGCGCCGGGAGCGGGAGCTGATTGTCAGTGGTGCCCCCGATACTCAGAGTGACGGATCTCCGGTCGGATCCGCGGATGGAAAGGAGGCGTCCGATGGCTGAGGAGCCCAAGGAGACCGCACCCGGTTTCCTGAACCCCGTGGCCGGCTTCGGCGTGACCTTCAAGGCCATGTTCAAGAAGCGGCTGACCGAGCAGTACCCGGAGCAGCAGAAGACCACCGCTCCGCGTTTCCACGGACGGCACCAGCTCAACCGCCATCCGGACGGTCTGGAGAAGTGCGTCGGCTGCGAGCTGTGCGCCTGGGCCTGTCCCGCCGACGCGATCTACGTCGAGGGCGCGGACAACACCGACGAGGAGCGCTACTCGCCCGGCGAGCGGTACGGCCGCGTCTACCAGATCAACTACGCCCGCTGCATCCTGTGCGGGCTGTGCATCGAGGCGTGCCCCACGCGCGCGCTGACGATGACCAACGAGTTCGAGCTGGCGGACTCCAGCCGCGCCAACCTCATCTACACCAAGGAGCAGCTGCTCGCCGGTCTGGAGGAGGGCATGGTCGACTCCCCGCACGCCATGTACCCGGGCACCGACGAACAGGACTACTACCGGGGCCTGGTGACCGAGGCCGCGCCCGGCACGGAGCAGCAGGCCGCCCACTCCGAGGGCGAGGCCGTGCAGGAGGCCGACTCGACCTTCGGTCCGGAGGAACCGGCGTCGGAGAAGGTGATCGGGCGATGACCGGGCAGCTCGCCGCCGCGGCGACTCTCTCCGCCGGCACCTCCACCGGAGAGGCCTTCCAGTTCTGGGTCCTCGGCACGGTCGCCGTGATCGGCGCCCTGTGCACCGTCTTCATGAGGCGGGCCGTGCACAGCGCGCTCTGCCTCGCCGGCACCATGATCATCCTGGCGGTGTTCTACCTGGCCAACGGCGCCTACTTCCTGGGCGTCGTCCAGATCGTCGTCTACACCGGCGCGATCATGATGCTGTTCCTGTTCGTGGTGATGCTGGTCGGCGTCACCGCGGCGGACTCCCTGAAGGAGACCATCAAGGGCCAGCGCTGGCTGGCCCTGCTGTGCGGGCTCGGCTTCGGCGTCCTGCTGATCGGCGGGATCGGGAACGCCTCGCTCAGCGAGTTCAACGGCATCGGCGAGGCGAACGCGGGCGGCAACGTGGAGGGCCTGGCGGCCCTCCTCTTCACCAAGTACGTCTTCGCCTTCGAGATCACCGGCGCCCTGCTCATCACGGCCGCCGTCGGTGCCATGGTGCTCACCCACCGGGAGCGCACCGAGCGCGCCAGGACGCAGCGGGAGCTGGCCGAGCAGCGCGTGCGCGACGGCAAGTACCTGCCGCCGCTGCCGGCGCCCGGCGTGTACGCCCGGCACAACGCCGTGGACATCGCTGGCCTGCTGCCCGACGGCACCCCGTCGGAGCTCACCGTCAGCAAGACGCTGCGGGAGCGCGGCCAGATCCGTGACGTGTCGCAGGAGGCGATCAACGACCTGCGGGCGATGGAGCAGCGCGCGGAAGAGCGCCTGGGGCGCACCGCGATCGACGCGCCGACCTTCAAGCGGACCGAGGAGGCGTCGAAGTGAACCCCGTGAACTACCTGTACCTGGCCGCGCTGCTGTTCACGATCGGCGCCACCGGCGTACTGATCAGGCGCAACGCGATCGTCGTCTTCATGTGCGTCGAGCTCATGCTCAACGCCTGCAACCTCGCGTTCGTCGCCTTCTCCCGGATGCACGGCAACCTCGACGGCCAGATCATCGCGTTCTTCACGATGGTCGTCGCCGCCGCGGAGGTCGTGGTCGGGCTGGCGATCATCGTGTCCCTGTTCCGTTCCCGCCACTCGGCCTCGGTCGACGACGCCAGCCTGATGAAGCTGTGAGGGGCTGCTGAATCGTGGAGAACCTGATTGCGCTGCTGGTGGCGGCGCCCCTGCTCGGAGCGGTGGTCCTGCTGTGCGGCGGACGCCGGCTGGACGCCGTCGGCCACTGGATCGGCACGCTGCTCGCGGCCGTCTCCTTCGTGCTCGGCCTGGTGCTGTTCACCGACCTGCTGGGCAAGGGCGCCGAGGAGCGCACCGTCACGCAGCACCTGTTCAGCTGGATCCCGGTGGAGGGCTTCCAGGCCGACGTCGCCTTCCGGCTCGACCAGCTGTCGATGACGTTCGTCCTGCTGATCACCGGCGTCGGCTCGCTGATCCACCTGTACTCCGTCGGGTACATGGAGCACGACGAGCGGCGCCGCCGCTTCTTCGGCTACCTGAACCTGTTCCTCGCGGCGATGCTGATCCTCGTCCTCGCCGACAACTACCTGCTGCTGTACGTCGGCTGGGAGGGCGTCGGTCTCGCCTCCTACCTGCTGATCGGCTTCTGGCAGCACAAGCCCAGCGCGGCGACGGCGGCGAAGAAGGCCTTCCTGGTCAACCGCGTCGGCGACATGGGCCTGTCCATCGCGATCATGCTGATGTTCCTGTGGTTCGGCACCTTCGCCTTCGGGCCGGTGCTCGGCACCCTGGAGGAGCCCGGCCTCGCGGGGCAGGCCGGTGAGGGCAAGCTCACCGCGATCGCGCTGATGCTGCTGCTCGCCGCCTGCGGCAAGTCCGCCCAGGTGCCGCTGCAGTCCTGGCTCGGGGACGCGATGGAGGGCCCGACCCCCGTCTCGGCCCTGATCCACGCCGCGACCATGGTGACGGCGGGCGTGTACCTGATCGTCCGCTCCGCGGCCGTCTTCAACGGCGCCCCGGACGCCCAGCTGGTCGTCACCGTCGTCGGCGCGGTCACGCTGCTGTTCGGTGCGATCGTCGGTTGCGCGAAGGACGACATCAAGAAGGCGCTGGCCGGCTCGACCATGTCGCAGATCGGCTACATGGTGCTCGCCGCCGGCCTCGGCCCCATCGGTTACGTCTTCGCGATCATGCACCTGGTGACGCACGGCTTCTTCAAGGCCGGGCTGTTCCTCGGCGCCGGCTCCGTGATGCACGGCATGAACGACGAGGTCGACATGCGGCGCTACGGCGGCCTCCGTAAGTACATGCCGGTCACGTTCGTCACCTTCGGCCTCGGCTACCTCGCCATCATCGGCTTCCCGGGCCTGTCCGGCTTCTTCTCCAAGGACAAGATCATCGAGTCCGCGTTCGCCAAGGGCGGCACCGAGGGCTGGATCCTCGGCGCCTGCGCCCTGCTGGGCGCGGCCATCACCGCGTACTACATGACGCGCGTGATGCTGATGACGTTCTTCGGCGAGGAGCGCTGGCGCAACGCGCCGACGCCGTCCCCGGCGGAGCCGGACGTGGAGCCCGCCGCCAAGACCGGTGGCGAGTACGAGCCGCCCCATCCGCACGAGTCCCCGAAGGTCATGACGGTCCCGATGATCGTGCTGGCCGTCGGGTCGGTCGCGGGCGGTGCCTTCTTCAGCATCGGCGACCGCTTCATGCACTGGCTGGAGCCCATCACCGGCCACGACCACGGTCACGCGCCGATCAGCGCCATGACGGTGACCGCCTCCACGGTCGCCGTGATGGTCATCGGTGTGGCGGTCGCCTGGGCCCAGTACGGGCGCCGTCCGGTGCCGGCCGTCGCCCCGCGCGGGTCGCTGCTCACCCGGGCCGCCCGGCGCGACCTGCTCCAGGACGACTTCAACCACGTGGTCCTGGTCCGCGGCGGTGAGCACCTCACCCGCTCGCTGGTGTACGTCGACCACACCCTGGTCGACGGGGTCGTCAACGGCACGGCGGCCTCCATGGGCGGCCTGTCCGGGCGGATGCGCAGGCTGCAGAACGGCTTCGCGCGGTCCTACGCGGTCTCGATGTTCGGCGGCGCGGCGGTCCTCGTCGCCGCGACCCTGCTGATGAGGGCGGTCTGATACCGATGTCCTTTCCTCTGCTGACGGCGACGGCGGCGCTCCCGGCCATCGGGGCGATCGCCACGGCCGCCGTACCGGCCGCGAAGCGCACGGCCGCCAAGTGGCTGGCCCTGCTGTTCTCGCTCGCCACGCTCGTCCTGGCGATCGTCGTCCTGGTGCGGTTCGACCCGGACGGCGACCGCTACCAGCTCACCGAGTCCCACGCCTGGATCGCGGACTTCGGCGTGCGGTACGAGCTGGGCGTGGACGGCATCGCGGTGGCGCTGATCGCGCTGACCGCCCTGCTGATCCCGTTCATCGTCCTCGCGGGCTGGCACGACGCCGACCCGCTGGAGACGGGAAGCAAGAGGTGGCGGCCGACGCAGGGCTTCTTCGCCCTGATCCTGGCCGTCGAGGCGATGGTGATCCTCTCCTTCGAGGCCACCGACGTCTTCCTCTTCTACATCTTCTTCGAAGCCATGCTCATCCCGCTGTACTTCCTCATCGGCGGCTTCGGGGACCGTGCCCACGAGCACGGCGAGGAGACGGCGGCGACGCAACGGTCGTACGCGGCGGTGAAGTTCCTGCTCTACAACCTGGCCGGCGGTCTGATCATGCTGGCCGCGGTGATCGGGCTGTACGTGGTCGCCGGGAACTTCTCGCTCACCGAGATCGCCGAGGCGCGGGCCAACGGCTCGCTGGACATGGCGACGAACACCGAGCGCTGGCTGTTCCTCGGCTTCTTCTTCGCCTTCGCGGTGAAGGCGCCGCTGTGGCCGCTGCACACCTGGCTGCCCAACGCCATGCAGGAGTCCACCGCCCCGGTGGCCGTGCTGATCACGGCGGTCGTCGACAAGGTGGGCACCTTCGCGATGCTCCGCTTCTGCCTCGGGCTGTTCCCGGAGGCCAGCAAGTGGGCGACGCCCGTCATCCTCGTACTGGCGGTCGTCAGCATCATCTACGGCGCGCTGCTCGCGGTCGGCCAGCGCGACATCAAGCGGCTGATCGCGTACGCGTCGATCTCGCACTTCGGCTTCATCATCATGGGCATCTTCGCGATGACCAGCCAGGGCCAGTCCGGGGCGACGCTCTACATGGTCAACCACGGCATCTCGACCGCCGTGCTGATGCTGATCGCCGGATTCCTGATCTCGCGGCGCGGCTCCCGGCTCATCGCCGACTTCGGCGGTGTGCAGAAGGTCGCCCCGGTGCTCGCCGGCACCTTCCTGATCGGCGGGCTCGCGACCCTCTCGCTGCCGGGGCTCGCGCCCTTCGTCAGTGAGTTCCTGGTCCTGGTCGGCACGTTCACGCGCTATCCGGTGATCGGCATCATCGCCACCTTCGGCATCGTCCTCGCCGCGCTCTACACCCTCGTCCTGTACCAGCGGACGATGACCGGCCCGGTGAAACCCGAGGTCTCCGCGATGCCCGACCTGCGGGTGCGGGAGATCGCGGTGGTGGCGCCGCTGGTCGTGCTGCTGGTCTTCCTGGGCGTCTACCCGAAGCCCGTCACGGACGTCGTGAACCCGGCGGTGAAGCACACCATGTCCGATGTTGAGAAGAAGGACCCCCGGCCCGAGGTGGAGGCGGCCAAGTGAGCGCAACAGCCGTCCACAGCCTGTGGACAACGGCGGCCGATCCGATCTCGAAGATCGACGCGCCGAAGATCGAATACGGGCAGCTCGCGCCCACCCTGATCATCGTCGGCGCGGCGGTCGTCGGGGTGCTGGTCGAGGCGTTCGTACCGCGCAGGACCCGCTACTACGCACAGATGTTCCTCTCCGTGGTCGCGCTCGTCGCCGCCTTCGCCGCGGTCGTGGCGCTCGCCGCGGACGGCTACGGCACGACCAAGGCGGGCATCGCGGCGATGGGCGCCATCGCCGTCGACGGGCCGGCCCTGTTCCTGCAGGGCACGATCCTGCTGACGGCCCTGGTCGCCCTGTTCACCTTCGCCGAGCGCAGGCTCGACCCGGAGGCGCACGGCAACCGGGTGGACTCCTTCGCCGCGCAGGCCGCGTCCGTACCGGGCAGTGACAGCGAGAAGAAGGCGGTCAAGGCCGGGTTCACCACCACCGAGGTGTTCCCGCTGCTGCTCTTCGCGGTCGCCGGCATGCTGGTCTTCCCGGCGGCCAACGACCTGCTGACGCTGTTCGTGGCGCTGGAGGTCCTCTCGCTCCCGCTGTACCTGATGTGCGCGCTGGCCCGCCGCAAGCGGCTGATGTCGCAGGAGGCGGCGGTCAAGTACTTCCTGCTCGGCGCGTTCGCCTCCGCGTTCACGCTGTTCGGCATCGCCCTGCTGTACGGCTACTCGGGCTCGATGTCGTACGCCACGATCGCCCAGGTCGTCGACGGCACCGTCCCGGAGGTCACCCCGGCGCTCGCCGACACCATGGGCAACGACGCGCTGCTGCTGGTCGGCGCCGCGCTGCTGGTCATGGGCCTGCTGTTCAAGGTCGGCGCCGTCCCCTTCCACATGTGGACGCCCGACGTGTACCAGGGCGCCCCGACGCCGGTGACCGGTTTCATGGCGGCGGCGACCAAGGTGGCCGCATTCGGCGCGCTGCTGCGGATCCTGTACGTCGTGCTGCCGGGGCTGCGCTGGGACTGGCGGCCGGTCATGTGGGCCGTCGCCATCGTCACCATGCTGGCCGGTGCGATCGTGGCGATCACGCAGACCGACATCAAGCGGCTGCTGGCGTACTCGTCGATCGCGCACGCGGGCTTCATCCTCGCGGGTGTCATCGCGACCACGCCGTCCGGCATCTCGTCCGTCCTCTTCTACCTGGCGGCGTACTCGTTCGTGACGATCGGCGCGTTCGCGGTGGTCACGCTGGTCCGGGACGCCGGCGGCGAGGCGACGCACCTGTCGAAGTGGGCGGGCCTCGGCCGGCGCTCCCCGCTGGTGGCGGCGGTGTTCGCGGTGTTCCTGCTGGCCTTCGCGGGCATCCCGCTGACCTCCGGTTTCGCCGGGAAGTTCGCCGTGTTCAAGGCGGCGGCGGAGGGCGGAGCGGCCCCGCTGGTCGTGGTCGGTGTGATCTCGTCGGCCATCGCGGCGTTCTTCTACATCCGCGTGATCGTCCTGATGTTCTTCAGCGAGCCGCGCCCCGAGGGCCCGACCGTCGCGGTGCCGTCACCGCTGACGATGACGGCGATCGGGGCCGGCGTGGCCGTCACGGTGGTGCTGGGCGTCGCACCCCAGTACTTCCTGGAGCTGGCGGGGGACGCGGGGGTGTTCGTGCGCTGACCCGGCCCTCACCGGCACGTCGGCGACGGCCCGGCACCCTTCGGGGGTGCCGGGCCGAAGTCGTCGGGTGAGCGGCCTGTGGATAACTCCGGGGCTGTCGGTGTGGACCCCTATCGTGGAGGCAGTGGTCGAGGGACGGCTCACGGGGGCACGGTGATGGGCGGTAATGGCGGGATGACAGTGACGGAGAGCGAGGCGCTGGCCACGCTGCACCGGGTGTTCGGGTACGACGCCTTCCGCGGTGAGCAGGAAGCGGTCATCGAGCACGTGGTCACGGGCGGCGACGCCGTCGTGCTCATGCCGACCGGTGGCGGAAAGTCGCTCTGCTACCAGATTCCGGCCCTGGTCAGACCGGGTACGGGCGTCGTCGTCTCCCCGCTCATCGCGCTGATGCAGGACCAGGTGGACGCGTTGCGGGCGCTGGGCGTGCGGGCCGGGTTCATGAACTCCACGCAGGACTTCGACGAGCGGCGCGTCGTCGAGGCGGAGTTCCTCGCCGGCGAGCTGGACCTGCTGTACCTCGCACCGGAGCGGCTGCGGCTGGACAGCACCCAGGACCTGCTGTCACGCGGCAAGATCTCCGTCTTCGCGATCGACGAGGCGCACTGCGTGTCCCAGTGGGGGCACGACTTCCGGCCGGACTACCTCATGCTGTCGCTGCTCGGCGAGCGGTGGCCGGACGTGCCCCGCATCGCGCTCACGGCGACGGCCACGCACGCCACGCACCGGGAGATCACCGAGCGGCTGGGCATGCCGGACGCCCGGCACTTCGTGGCGAGCTTCGACCGGCCCAACATCCAGTACCGGATCGTGCCCAAGGCGGACCCCAAGAAGCAGTTGCTGAGCTTCCTGCGCGGGGAGCACGCCGGGGACGCGGGCATCGTCTACTGCCTGTCGCGCAACTCGGTGGAGAAGACCGCCGAGTTCCTCTCCCGCAACGGCGTCGAGGCGGTGCCGTACCACGCGGGCCTCGACGCGGGGACGCGCGCCGCGCACCAGGCGCGGTTCCTGCGGGAGGAGGGCCTGGTCGTGGTGGCGACCATCGCGTTCGGCATGGGCATCGACAAGCCGGACGTCCGCTTCGTCGCCCACCTCGACCTGCCCAAGTCCGTCGAGGGCTACTACCAGGAGACGGGCCGCGCGGGACGCGACGGGCTGCCGTCCACGGCGTGGATGGCGTACGGACTCAACGACGTCATACAGCAGCGCAAGCTGATCCAGTCCGGTGAGGGCGACGAGGCGTTCCGGCGGCGGGCGGGCCAGCACCTGGACGCGATGCTCGGCCTGTGCGAGACCGTCCGGTGCCGGCGCGGTCAGCTCCTCGCCTACTTCGGCCAGGACCCCGACCCGGCGGGCTGCGGCAACTGCGACACCTGCCTCACCCCGCCGGAGACCTGGGACGGGACCGTCGCGGCGCAGAAGGTGCTGTCCACGGTGGTGCGGCTGCAGCGGGAGCGCGGGCAGAAGTTCGGCGCGGTGCAGATCGTCGACATCCTGCTGGGGCGGCGCACGGCCAAGGTCATCCAGTTCGACCACGACCAGCTCTCCGTGTTCGGCATCGGCGAGGAGCTGACCGAGGCGGAATGGCGGGGCGTGGTGCGCCAGTTGCTCGCCCAGGGGCTGCTCGCCGTCGAGGGGGAGTACGGCACGCTGGTGCTGACCGAGGCGAGCGGGACGGTGCTGCGGCGGGAGCGGGAGGTGCCGCTGCGCAAGGAGCCGAAGAAGCCGGTGACCTCCCGGTCGGGCGGGACGGGTTCGGGGCGGGGGGAGCGCAAGGCCAAGGCCGCCGCTGCCGAGCTGCCCGAGGAGCTGCAGCCCGCGTTCGAGGCGCTGCGCGCCTGGCGTGCCGAGCAGGCGCGGGAGCAGGGGGTTCCGGCGTACGTCATCTTCCACGACGCCACGCTGCGGGAGATCGCCACGGTGTGGCCCACGTCGGTGGGCGAACTCGGTGGGATCAGCGGGGTGGGGGAGAAGAAGCTGGCGACGTACGGGGAAGGGGTGGTGGCGGTGTTGGCCGGGTTGACGGCGCCGGGGGACGCCGGTGCCGGGTCCGGCCGTCCTGACGGCCCGGACGACTGGCCCGAGGAGGAGCCGGAGCCCGACTGGACATAGGTGGCCGCGTGGTCGGGCTGGGCGGGGGTGTTGCGCGGCCCGGCGTCTGCGGGGTGCCTCCCCCACTCCCGGCTCCGCTCGAGCGGGAGGGGCCCACCACCCAACCGTGCCGCCCCGGGGTACCTCCCAGGCCGTTCAGGCACTGGGGGAGGCACGACTGCCCGCAGCGGGCGTCCGGGTCACGGCAGTGCCGTCAGGCCCGGGGCGAAGGTGATGAGCAGCGGGACGAGGGGGACCAGGGCCGCTGCGGCCGTGGTCAGGGCGCGGTGGTGGCGGTCGAGGCGGGGCGGGGGCTCCAGGAGGCGGTCGACGCGTTCGCCGAGGAGGCGGTGGCTGGAGGCGCAGGACAGGACGCCCCGGTGCTGGTTGAGCTCGATCAGCGCCAGCGCCGTGGTCAGGTGGCCGCAGCGGCGGGAGGCCGTGTCGTCGGCGGACAGTTCGACCAGGCGGTGGGTCTGGTCGCAGAAGTGCGCGAACAGCGGGACGCGGGGGAAGCCGGTGGCCAGCGCGGTGGAGAGGTGCAGCAGCCAGTCGTGGCGGGCGCGGGCGTGGCCCCGCTCGTGGGTGAGGACGGCGTCGAGCTGGTGGTCGGTGAGGCGCTGCAGGGCGCCGGTGGTGACGATCAGCTGGGGCGGGCTGCCCGGCATCCACCAGGCGTCGGGGTACTCGTCCTCCAGCACCAGCAGGGGGCCACGGGCCGCGGGGAGTCCGGCGGGCAGGTCGGGGGCGCGTTCCCGCAGATGCTCCCGGGACCGGGCGCGCCGGCGGCGGGCCTCGACCAGTTCACGCACGAGCATGGCCGTCGTCCAGGCCGCCCCGGACGCCAGCAGCGCGGTGAGGGCGATGGTCCAGGACGAGGCGGCGGACAGGTCGTACGCCGCGGTGACCGCGGGCGGGGCCGGAGCGAAGAGCTGGGCGCGGACGGTGCCGAAGACGGCGGCGGCACCCAGGGCGAGCGCCGTGACGCAGCACAGCAGGACGGTGGCGACCAGGCACTGCCACACCCACAGGGCGACCACAGGTTCCCGTTCCGGCCACTTCGCCCGGGTCAGCGCCCGGGGGACGGGCACGGCGGCCGTCACGGCGACAACGCTCAGCAGGAGCAGGCAGACGGTCATGCCACGGGCTCCGGATCCTGTCGGAAGAGGGCGGCTTCGGGTCGTGCTGGGGGCGTGCGGGAAGTGCGAGGGGAGCGCGGCGCGAACGCACACACCGCCCGACGCCAAGTATGACGGCGAAGGGCGGTGTGAGTCAGGGGTCGTCGGAGATCGGTGAGGGCCGGGCGGGTCAGCCCGTGGAGACCACCCGTCCCGTGACCTCGCCGAGGCCCACCCGGACGCCGTCCGGGCCCGGCGCCCAGGCCGACAGCGTCACCACGTCACCGTCCTCCAGGAACGTCCGCTTGCCGTCGGGGAGTTCGAGGGGATCGCGGCCGTTCCAGGTCAGTTCCAGCAGCGAGCCGCGTTCCCGCCCGGTGGGACCGCTCACCGTGCCGGAGCCGTACAGGTCGCCGGTGCGCAGACAGGCGCCGTTGACGGTCATGTGGGCGAGCTGCTGGGCGGCCGTCCAGTACATGGTGGAGAAGGGGGGCTCGGAGACGACATGACCGTTGACGGTGACGGTGATCCGCAGGTCGTAGCCGCCGGGTTCCTCGGCCGCGTCGTCCAGGTAGGGCAGCAGCTCGTGCGTGCGCTCCGGCGGTGCGACGCGGGCCTCGTCCAGGGCGTCCAGCGGGGTGATCCAGGCCGACACCGAGGTGGTGAAGGACTTGCCGAGGAACGGGCCGAGGGGGACGTACTCCCAGGCCTGGACGTCGCGGGCGGACCAGTCGTTGAGGAGGCAGAGCCCGAAGACGTGGTCCCGGAAGTCGCCGAGCGGCACCGGCCGGCCCAGCTCGGACGGTACGCCGACCACGAAGCCGACCTCGGCCTCGATGTCCAGCCGGACGGACGGCCCGAAGACCGGGGCGGCGTCCGTGGGCGCCTTGCGCTGACCCGAGGGGCGTACGACGTCGGTGCCGGACACCACGACCGTGCCCGCGCGGCCGTGGTAGCCGATCGGCAGATGCTTCCAGTTGGGGGTCAGGGAGTCGGCGGCGTCGGGGCGGAAGATCCGGCCGACGTTCCGGGCGTGGTTCTCGGAGGCGTAGAAGTCGACGTAGTCCGCGACCTCGAAGGGGAGGTGCAGGGTCACCTCGGACAGCGGGTGGAACAGCGGCTCGACGGTCTCCCGGTGCGCCGGGACGGTCACCCACGCCGTGAGCGCCCGCCGCACGTCCGACCAGGCCGTGCGGCCCGCCGCCAGCAGCGGGTTGAGGGTCGGACGGGCGAGCAGGGAGGCGTACGGCGAGCCCAGGGCGTGTGCCGCCGCGCCGGCGTCGAGGACGTGGTCGCCGAGCCGGACGCCCACGGTCCGCTCCGACGAACCGGGGGGCGAGAAGACGCCGTACGGCAGGTTGTGCGGGCCGAAGGGATCGCCCTCGGGGACATCGAAGGGGGGCATCGGGTGCTGCCTCGCTTTCGTGTGCGCAGGTGCTCCACGTGTCCGTGGCCGTGCCACACGTTACGGGTGGGACGGCGGTCTTGGGCAGAGCCGACGTGGTGGCGCACCCCGCTTCCCCTTGCGTACCGGAAGTCATCCACAGAACGGGAGGCAATCTTGACGGAGCGGTGCGAACGGGGCGACTCTGGGCAGGTGCCGGAAGGCCTCGGGGAGGGGGCGTTTCCGAAGGCACACTGGGGGGCGGATGGCCATCGGGGAGGCCGGCCCGCGCTCGGCGCGCTCGGGATCGCAGTCGAAACGGCTGGAAGAGACCATGCGCGGCCGGCTCGGCCGGGAATGCGTGTACGTGCCGTCATGCAGGTTCGGGCTGTTCGTGGCGTTGCGCCACTGGTGCCCGCCGGGCGGCAGGGTGCTGATGTCGCCGGTCAACGACGACGTCATCTTCTTCGTGGTGCTGGCGGCGGGACTAAGGCCGGTGCAGGCGCCGTTGAACCCGTTCGACGGGACCGTCGACATCGACGCCGTGCCCGGGGAGACATGGGGCTCGCTGTCCGCCGTACTGACGACGAACCTGTACGGCAACCCGGACCCGGCGCCGGAACTGCGGGCGCGCTGCGACGCGTCGGGCATTCCGCTGCTCGAGGACGGGGCGCATGCGATCGGCAGCGAGGTCGGCGGGCGGCCGGTCGGGGCCTGGGGCGAGGCCTCCGTCTTCAGCCTCTCCAAACATGCCGGCGCCCAGGCGGGCGGCATCCTCGCGCTCGCCGACCCGAGCCTGGCCGAGGCGATGCGGGCCGCCTGCGACGAGTTGCTCGCCCCGCCCCGGGCGGCGTCCGAACTCGCCTATGTCCTGAGGCCCTACGCCGAGGCGGCCGTACGGGGGCTGGGGCTGCGACGGGCCGCCTGGGCGGTGCTGGGACTGCTGGGGCTGACGGAGCGCGACGGGATCAGGATGCCGTTGCGTCCGGACGCGCTGGCCGCGGCCGTCGGCGCGGCCCCGGACCTGACCGCGCACGACCCCTGGGTCCGCGTCGACATGCACACCTACCGCCTGCGGTCAGGACCGCTGCGGCTGCGGCGGATCCGGCGCAGGCTCGGGCGGCTGGACGAGGTGCTCCAGGCGTGCCGGGACGGCACCGAACTGCTGCTGTCGACCCGGTGGGCCCGGCCGGGGGAGGGGAGCCGGGCGCAGCCGCTGTTCCGGGTGCCGCTGCTGGTGGCGGACCGGGACGCGGCGATCGCGGCACTGGCCCGGCGCGGGATCGTCGTCGGCTACCTCTACGACCCGCCCCTCGACGACTACGCGGGGAAGGCCTTCACGGACCCGTCGCCCGCGCCGGAGGCGGCCCGCTGGTTCGCGCGGCACGCGCTGCCGGTCGACCCGCTGCGGGCGAGGGAGGCCGTCGACGCGCTGGAGCGGTCCGGTGTCCGGCCGGCCGAACCGCCGGAGGACCTGACACGGCCGGGGACACCGGCCGATGGGCCGGGGCCGGCCCGTGACTGACACCCAGGTGCACGAGCCCGCCGCGGCGCGCGCCGACGGCGGGCCCCGGCCCGCCGGGAGCCCGTCCGGCTCCGACTCCCTGTTCAAGAACGCCTACTTCCTGATGCTCAGCACGGGCGTGTCCGCCGTCCTCGGCCTGGGGTTCTGGCTGGTGGCCGCCCGCTACTACTCCGAGGACGCCGTCGGCCAGGGCTCCGCCGCGATCGCCGCGATGCGGCTGCTCGCCGGCATCACCGCGACCACGATGATCGGCGCCGTGGTCCGCTTCGTACCGCGGGCCGGCCGCGAGACCGGACGCCTGGTGTGGGGCGTGTACCTGGCGAGTTCGGTGGTCGTCACCCTGGCCGCGGGCGTCTTCCTGCTCACGCTCGACCAGTGGGGCCCCTCCTACGCACCCCTCGGCACCCCGATGGCCGGGGCGCTGTTCGTCGCGGCGTGCGTGGCGTGGGCGCTGCTCACCCTCCAGGACGGCGTGCTCACGGGGCTGCGCAAGGCCGAGTGGGTACCGGCCGGGAACGCGGTGTTCTCCGTCGGGAAACTGGCCCTGCTGGCCGCCTTCGCGAGCACACTGCCCGTGCTGGGCATCTTCGTGTCCTGGGCCGTGGCCATCGCGTTCTCCACACTGCCGCTCGGCTGGCTGATCTTCCGCCGGCTCATCCCGCGCCAGGCCGCCGCCGACCACGACGTGGAACCGCCCGGCCTGCGCTCCATGGGCCGCTTCCTGGCCGGCGACTCGCTCGGCGCGCTGTTCAGCCTCTCCATGATCAATCTGCTGCCGGTGATGGTCGCGGTCCGCTTCAGCGCGGCGGAGAACGGCTACTTCTACGTGGCGTACACCGTCGGCGGCACGATGGAGTTCATGGCCATCAACATGGCCTCGTCGCTCACCGCCCACGCCTCGCACGATCCGCGTCAGCTCGCCGACGGCGTGCGCGGGGCGCTGCGCAGGATGACGCTGCTGCTGGTGCCGGTGGTCGCGGTGCTGGTCGTCTTCGCGCCCCGGATCCTCACGCCGTTCGACGCGGACTACGCCGAGCACGGCTCGACCGTGCTGCGGCTGCTCGCGCTCGGCGCGCTGCCCCGCGTGGTCGTGGAGCTGTACATCGGGGTGCTGCGGGTGCAGGGGCGCACCGGTGTGCTCGCCGCGCTCCAGGGCGCGATGTGCACGCTGGTGCTGGGCAGCGCGGCCGTGCTGTTCACCCCGGCGGGGATCGCGGGGGCCGGCTGGGCGGTGCTGATCAGCATGACGCTGATCGCGGCCGTCTCGGTGTTCGGGCTGCGTGCGGCGCTGCGCGAGAAGACCGGCGGGCCCGTGGAGCGGTCCGCCGCCGTTCCCGACTACGGCACGCGCTGGGCCCGGCTCAACGCCACCGCCGGGTACGGCACGAACTGGGCGCGCCGGGCGGCGTACGAGCACAAGGACCCGGAGGACGACGAGGAGACCGTCACGCTGTTCACCGGCCGCCCCGGCTACGAACGGGAGGCCCTCCAGGCGGACACGGTGGCGTTCATCGTGCGGCCGCCGGCCCCGGACGAGCGGGGGGACGACGCCGGCGGCGAGGACCGGCCGCCTCACGAGGGGACCGGTATCCGGGGGGAGACGTCGGGGGAG
Organism: Streptomyces sp. NPDC051740; assembly: GCF_044453165.1. Classification (NCBI taxonomy): domain Bacteria; kingdom Bacillati; phylum Actinomycetota; class Actinomycetes; order Kitasatosporales; family Streptomycetaceae; genus Streptomyces; species Streptomyces sp. NPDC051740. Next base: position 122,366 of record NZ_JBITCL010000001.1, read on the forward strand.
CCGGACCGGGGCGAGGGCCCGGTGGAGGACGGGGAGAACCGCGCGCACCCGGCCGTGTCCTCGGGGGAGAGGCAGGCACCGGCGGAGGCGAGCGGCACGCCCTGGGCCACCGAGGCGCCCCCCAACGCCCCGCCGCGGGCCGGACATCCGAGCCCTGCCGGGCTATCGAGCCCCGCCGGGCCGCTGAACTCCGCCGGGCGGCCGGGCTCTGCTGGGCCGCTGGGCTCCGCTGGGCTATCGAGTCCCGCCGGGCCGCCGAGCCCCGCCGGGTATCTGGACTCCGCTGGGCGGCCGGGCTCCGCCGGGCCGCTGAACTCCGCCGGGCGGCTGGGCTCTGCTGGGCGGCCGGGCTCTGCTGGGCCGCTGGACTCTGCTGGGCTATCGAGTCCCGCCGGGCCGCCGAGCCCCGCCGGGTATCTGGACTCCGTCGGGCCGTCGGTGGCCGGTACCGATCCCGGTCGCCGGATCGCGGGAATTCTCTGGGCCCTGCTCGCGCTCGCGACCCTCGTCTTCTGGTTCTCGATGCGCGGGCTCCCTTGGTCCGACGGCGCGGGCGAGCCCACGGGGCGTCGGATACCGGAAGACCTCCCGCTGTCCGCGTCGGCCGCGGGAGGAGTGCTGCTCCTCGTCTTCGTCGCCTCGGTGACCTTGTTCGGGCGGCCGGTCCCCCGGCTCTCCGGTCTCGCGCTGGGTTCCGCCCTGCTCGCCCTGCACACCGCACCCGTCGCCCTCGGGTGGCGGCCCGAGCCGGTGGACGGGGCGCTGTACACCGACGCGGCCCGCTCCCTCGCGGAGGCGGTGGGGCTCGACGGACCCGGCGCCGTGCTGCGGTGGGCCCCGTTGGTGTTCCAGCCGCTGTGCCTCGTACCGCTGTGGCTGCTGCTCGCACGCGCGGGCGGACGGCTGACGTGGCCGGTCCGCTGGGGCGTGCTGTATCTCGTCGGGGTGGCCGGCTGGGTGTTCCGGGAGGCACTCGCACCGGTCGCGCCGTCCCTGCTGGTCGCGCTCCTGGGACTGCTGCTGCTCAGCCGCGCGGTGCCGGCGGCGCGGCTCGCGCTCCGTGACGGACGGAACGGCCCGCCCGGCCACTGAACGGCCGGGCGGACCGGCCGGGCACCGCTCAACGGGGCGGCACAGGCTGCTGGAAGTACCCGTTCCGCCCCGCTTCCCGGTAGCCCTCCAGCCCCGGACCGGCGTTGACGGTCAGATCGCACTCGGGCTTCTCCGAGGTCGGCCGGTTCCAGTGCACCAGGGCCTTCACCTCCGGAAGCTTCTTCACGGCGCCGGGGATCCCGGCGTACCAGTCGCGCTGGCGCCCCGGGTCGTCGGCGTCGGGCGCGGTGGCGAACTCCGCGAGCATCACGGGCTTGTCATCGGTGACGTTCGCGCGCAGCCATGCGTAGCTGGGCCGCTGGCTGCGCAGGAAGTCCTTCCAGTCGGTGGTGTCGTGGCAGCCGTAGTAGTTGTACTGGTCCATCGCGATCCAGTCGACGTACTCGTCCCCGGGGTAGAGGGCCTTCATCTCCTTCGCGCTGCCGAGGTAACCGGAGACGGTCCACACCCACACGACGTTGTCGGCGCCCAGTTCACGGAACCGGTCGTGGAGATGGCGGTACGCCGCGACGAACTCCGCCGGGGTGCCGGCGCCCTCCTTGATGCGGGCGTCGGTCTCCTGGTCGAAGGAGAAGAAGACCCGTTTGCCGTAGGCCTTGAGGCGCCGGATCTGCGGGTCGATGATCTCCTCGTCGTACTTCCCCGAGGCGATGTTCTTCCAGCCGAGCTGGGTCTCCGTCCAGTTCTCGTGGTGCGGCTCGGTCCAGACGGTGGACTCCCAGGCCAGCATGAGCAGCCGGTCCCTGCCGAGCTCCTGCTCGTCGGGGGTGAGCAGCTGCCCGTCGAGCTCGGTGCCCGACATGTCGTGGTAGTTGTAGACGAGGTCGAGCCTGCGGCCGATCCGCTCCTCGAAACCGAGCACGGCGTCCTTGAGCGAGCCGTTCGCCGCGTACGGCACGTACGCCCCCCACCAGGCGCCGCAGGGCGGAACCAGTGTGCCGGTGGGGGCGCAGGGGCCGGTGGGCAGCTCGCCGGAGGCCGCGTTGCCGGGCAGGCCCCGACCGGAGGGGCCCATGTCATCGGGACGGCCCGCCCAGAATCCGAGCCCGGTCAGCAGTGCGGCGACGGTCACCAGGACGACCGCCGTGCGACCGCGCCTCGCGCGCACCGCCTCCTTCAGCCCGCGCCACCTGGACCGTTCGCGTGGCTCGCGCGGCCGGTGCGGCCCCGTCATGTGCCACCGCCGTCCGCGGGCCTGTGCCTGACGCGCTCCACCGCGCCGCGCCGGGCCGCGGGCAGCGGCAACCCCGGCAGGGCCGCGACGACCGTGGTGAAGACGGCGAGCGAGACGAGGAAAGAGGTCGCCGAGAACCCCTCCACCAGGAACAGCGAGGTGGCGGTGAGCACACCGAGCGACAGACTGATCGGCGCGGCGAGCGCGACGGCCTCCAGCCTGGCGCCGGTGGCCGGCCCGTCCGGCTGCGGATACAGCGCCGCCCAGCCCGGACCGAACAGGGTGAACACCAGCACCGGGATCCAGCGCAGCGGCGAGGGGCCGGGGACGGCGGTGGCGGCCAGCGCGAGCCAGCCCGAGGCGCCTATGAGGACTCTGACGTGCGTCTCGGTCACCCGCGGGCCTCTGAGGCCACGGGCCGCGCCGGTTCCGGAGGAACCCGCGGAGTCGGTGGAGTGCGAGGAGTCGATGCTGCTCATGGGATGGCCTTCGACGTCACTTCGATCACCTTGTGGTCGTTCCTCGGGCGGCCGGACGGTACTCCAGCACGACCCCGTACGCATGGCTTTCGACGGTCCGGAAGAGAGGTGAGGCGGAGAGCTCCGTGCGCAGCGTCTCGAAGCCGCCGGCCGGCAGCAGGCCCTCGCCGGCGGTGTAGATGTCCTGGGTGCGGGTGAGGACGACGTACGTCCGGGTGCCCGGCGGGATCCCGTCGGCGAGGTAGCGGGCCGGGTCCTTCAGCATCCGCTCGTTCTCGGGCAGTTCCTGCTCGGCGAAGAACCAGTGCTCCAGGCGGTCGTACCGGTGCAGCGCCTGCGGGAAGGAACCGCTGGTGGAGAGGATCAGCGAGCCGTCGGGGGCGTTGTCGAGGGCCCGGGTGACCAGTGCGGTCTCCTCGGGCGGTGTGTAGTACATCTTCTCCTTGCCGTAGTACGACGGCAGGAAGCCGGCCAGGAGCACCAGCAGGACGGCCGGCAGGGCGACGGCCGCGGCTTTGCGCCGCAGCACCCTCGCCCGGCCGCCGCGGGTGCCCGCGGCGGCGGGCACGAGCGCGGCGGCGGCGAAGAACGCCGCGCCCGGCAGGCCGAACAGGTAGACGCGGAACAGCATCTCGCCGCCGTAGTCGTTGACGGCGAAGAGCGGAACCGGGGCGGCGGAGACCAGCAGCAGCGGCAGCGCGCCGCGGACCAGCCGGCGCCGCAGCACGAGGGCGGCCCCGGCGAGCGCGGCGACCGCGAGCACCATCAGCACGTTGGCGGTCCCGGCGAGTTCGGGTCCGGGCCCGGTCAGCTCACCCGCGTACCCCGCGCGGGAGTTCTGCGTCAGCTCGCCGATCGACTCCTTGAGGGTGGACAGCGTCTCGACGAACAGCGGCCGCCCCATGGTCAGGTCCCAGGTGAGCATCAGCAGCACGGCGACGGCCAGCAGCCCGTGATTGCGGTAGCGGCGGGTGAGGCTGAGCGCGAACAGGCAGATGCAGAGCATCACCGGGGTGAGCTGGTGCGTGGCGTTGACCGCGGCGATCAGCGGGGCGAGGATCACCACGCAGACCGCGCGCTGCCGGGTGCCCGTGGGCGCCGGCACGCCGGCGGCGGCCGGGTCGAGGACGGTGCGGTCGCGCAGCCGCCCGGCGGAGCCGGGGCGTACGAAGTGCCGCAGCACCACCGCGATGACCGCCAGGTGCAGCAGGTAGGCGAGCCCTTGCGGGGCGAAGTAGTCCTGGCCCACCCAGTTGGCGAGCTGGAAGATCCACACGGCGGTCCACACCAGCCGCCAGTCCTGGCAGAAGGTGCGGTAGATCAGGACGAGCACCGGCATCATCAGCAGGCCGAGGACGATCGGCGCCCAGTTGGCGTACGCGGCGGCGCTCTCCACGCCGAAGGCGCGCACCAGCCCGGCGTCGAGCGTGAAGAAGCCCGGCCACTGGTCGTACGCGGACATGTTGCCCGACAGTGCCGCGCCGGGCCGCAGTTCACCGTTGGCGAGCAGGGTGTCGACGACGGCGTCGTGCTTGGAGGCCCACGGGTAGCGCACGGCGTCGTACAGCATCGCCGGTGGCGCCTTGAGCGCGAACAGCAGCGCGGCGCAGTGCGCGGCCGGCCACCAGGGCGCGGTGCCCGCGCGCCGCAGGCCGATGACGAAGCCGGCGGTGAGGACCAGCAGCGACAGGTAGTAGGAGGCCGGGAGGCGGTCCAGCAGGCCGTAGTCGCCCATCTCCCGGAAGCCGATGCGGGGCAGTGCGTAGAACCACAGTCCGGCGGCGAGCAGCAGCGTCAGCAGCCCGGCGTCGGGCGGACCGCTCGGGACCGGCCAGGATCTGCGGCCACCGCCGGAGTTCCCTCCCGGTTCCGTCGGGCCGGTGGCCGGCTCGGGGCTGGGCAGCGCGCTGCTCTCAGTGGTCGGTACGGGCACATGTCGTGGCACGCCGAGACTCCCCTCCCCCGCGACGAGTATAGGAATTACCTCTGCTTTTCACACCAAAAACGTCTGACTCGCCTGCGAAGCGGCAGCTGTCCGATACCTCCCGCGCGACCCGTCCCGCCGTCACGTCCGCCCGTCCCTCCTCAGCCTGCGAACACGGGCCGGCCGCGCAGGACGGTGCGGGCCCGGCGGTACCACCGCCAGCCGACGGTCCTCGGACCGTCCCGGTACGGGGCGATCCGCGCGCCGTCGCCCGCCAGCCAGGCCTCGACATCGGCGACGGTGTGGCCGCGCCGGACGATCAGACGGGCGATGCGGTAGCGCTCGTCCCGCTCCGAACTGAGCGCGTGCCGCACGGCGGTCGCCGTCCGGTAGCCGGCGCGGGCGGCCATGGCGCGCACCCGGGGGCTGTTGTAGCCGTGCGGATAGGCGAGGTGGGGGACGGGGTGGCCGAGGGCGTCCTCCAGCACGGCCTTGGAGTCCAGCAGTTCGGCGCGCAGCTGCCTGGTGGCCAGGGTGTCGAGCTGGGCGTGGGTGACCGTGTGGCTGCCGATCTCCATGCCGGAACGTTCCAGCTCCACCGCCCGGTCCAGGGTCATCATCGGGGCGGGCGGCAGCAGACTGCTGCCGCCCGGGGCGATGGCGCCGGTGGTGAGGTACGCGGTCGCGGGCAGCGCGCGCCCGGCCAGGGCGTCGGCGGTGGGGCCGGGCAGGTCGGCGAAGCCGTCGTCGAAGGTGAGCAGCACCGGCCGGGGCGGCAAGGGGGCCCGCCCGGCGAGGTGCTCGGCGAGGGTGCTGATGGTGACGGGTGTGCGGCCGCTGTCCACGACGGCGTCGAGGTGGGCCGCGAACTCCTTGGGGGTGACGGTGAACTCGGCGATCCAGTCCGGCGGATCGTCCATCACGGCGTGGTAGAGGAAGACGGGTATGGCCGCGGTCATCCCCTCCCCCTCCCCGGTGCCCGCCGCGCCCGCAGATATCCGAGCGGCCCGTACAGCATTCCCCTGCGCTGCAGCCGCGACAGCCGGCGTGGCCAGGGGTGCGTGCGGGTGTCGTGCGCCCCCGGCGCACCACCGCCGCCGTCCGTGTCGCGCACCTCCGTCAGCGCGCGGGCGTGCGCGAGACCGCGCGGCAGCCGGGCGAGGAACGCCGGTAACAGCGCGGGCCGGCTGACCAGGAGCGCGGTGAGGTAGGCGGTGAGGCCGGCGCCGTAGCCGTACGCCTGGGTCTCCAGGTCGGCCCAGGTCTCCCGGTGGTGGTGCCACACCAGCGCGTACGGCGTGTAGCGCAGCCGGTGCCCCTGGGCGAGGACGCGGACGAACCCGTACAGGTCGTCGCCGCCCTGCGCGGGTGTCCCGGCACCGGTGGCCGGGTCGAAGCCGCCGACGGCACGCAGCACCTCCGTACGGAAGGCCATGTTCGCGCCGGAGCCGAAGCGACCCGCGGTGAAGGGGAACAGCGGCTCGTCGCGGGGCGGGTCGCCGGGGTCGTACGTCGTCGGCGTGAAGCCCTTCGCGAAGCCGCCGTGGCTCTCCAGCAGGACCTGGGCCGGGGTGCGCAGCCGGGCGGGCAGGATCAGGCCGGTGGCGCAGCCGAGCCGGGGGTCGGCGGCGAAGGGGGCGGTCAGTTCGGTGAGCCAGCGGGGATCGGCGACCACGTCGTCGTCGGTGAACGCGATCACCTCGCCCCGCGCCGCCGCCAGCCCCCTGTTGTGCGCGACGGCGAGTCCGGGGACCGGCTCGCACACGTACCGCACCCGCTCGCCGTACTTGCGTTCCACCAGCTCACGGGTCTCGTCGGTCACGGGCGCGTTGTCGACGACGACCACCTCGAACCGCGGGTGCTCCTGCGCGAGCAGCGAGTCCAGCGCCCGCGCGAGCTGTCCGGCCCGCTCCCTGGTGGCCACGACGACCGAGGCGTACGGCGGCTCCCCGCCGCCCGTCACCTCCACGGCCTCCGCCGCCACCGCGGAGGCGGCCTCCGTCAGCACCGCCCGCGGGTCCGCGCCCTCCGGTACCCGTGCCAGCAGGGTCCCCGCCGGGCGGCCCGCCCGTCTGACCAGCAGGAACACCTCACCGTGGGTGATCGGTGGGCTGCCCGGGCCGGGTCTCGGCGCGGCCTCGTCACCGTCCAGGTCGATCTCGGCGACCTGCACCGCGCCGATGGCCAGGAACCGCCGTATCTCCTCCTGCGTACGCGCTCTTCGGGACACCCGTCCTCCCCTCCTCACGACCGGCGCAGCCGTGCCGCGCCCTTCAGGGTCCGCGCCGCCAGCGCCGCCAGGCGCGGACGGGCGCGGACGAAGCCGTGCGCGCGGCGCGCGGGCTCGCGGCTCAGCCGGTGCAGCGCGGCGCCCACGCCCGGACGGGTCACCGCCCCCTCGTAGACGGCGAGTTCGCCGGTCTTCAGCGAGTCCTTGTACTCGGCCGGACCGCGCCCCATGTCGAGCAGGCCGATGCCCTCGGCCGCCGCCGTCTCGGCCATCCGCAGATGCAGCACCAGACCCGGCGAGTACTTCGCGAACTCCGGGTCGTACGCCGGGAACCAGCAGGCCAGGACGGACGCCGAGCGCAGCCCGAAGTGCGCGGCGACGGGGCGGTCCCCGGCGTACAGGACCGACAGCGTGCCCGTGCACTGGGCGGCGCGGGTCTCGGCGAGCCGGCCCACGAGCCGGGCGATCCACTCCTGTGCGAACCGGTCGCGCCGCCCGGTCCTGCGGTACTGCGCCGACTTCCACCCCACCAGCGCGCGCAGCGCGGCCGGGTCGCGCTCGTCGAAGACGAACCGCACGGTCCCGGCCTGGCGGCCCAGCCTGCGCTCCTTGGCCAGCGTGGTCTTCAGGAACTTCGGCGACTGGGCGCGCAGCACCGACTCGTACGTCTCGTAGCCCTTCTCCACGTCGATGACGTAGGTGGCGTGCTCCTCGGCCGCGTACGGCACGAACAGCCGCTGGTCCGCCTCCAGGTTGTCGAAGGCGAAGCTCGACACCGAGCAGCCCCGCAGCAGTTCGTCCGTCTCCAGGGCGACACCGGGGCCCAGGACCGCGCCCTGGCAGTCCGACACCCCGAGCCCGATCGCCCGGCCCTGCCCCAGCACACCCCGCTCGTACGGCAGGAAACCCACCGGCTGAGCGCCCTCGTACAGCACGGCGACCCGGGCCCGCGGACGCACCCGGGCCACGGCGACGCTGAACTCCGGTTCCATGAACGGGTTGCGCGGTGCGTCCGTCGCGGCGCGCAGTTCCCGCCAGCGCTCCCGCTCCCCCTCGCCGAGCTCCCCGGGCCTCAGCACACGCATGCGTCCACTGCTCACCTGACCCCCCGATCAAGTCCCCCCCTGGACCCTTGGAAGGTACCGCCCCGGACCGGGCGGACGGTAGATAGCGGACCATGTTCTTGCCAAACGGGGAAAGAGACCTGAACCGGTCCTTACCCGGCGTCGAGAGAAGTCGAGAGAAGGGAACCGCACTCAAAGCGAGCGCAAACGGGCACGGTGAATCGGACCGTCGGCTTGTCCGTATTCTCTGATCATGGCCGCACCCACCGCGTACTCACTCATCGCCACCGACCTGGACGGGACGCTGCTGCGCGGCGACGACACCCTCTCCGACCGGTCCCTCGCCGCGCTCGCGCGGGCGGAGCGGGCCGGCGCCCGGCACCTCGTGGTGACGGGGCGCCCGGCCCCCAGAGTGCGGCCGCTCCTGGACGACCTGGGCTGCACGGGGCTCGCGGTGTGCGGACAGGGCGCGCAGGTGTACGACGCCGGCGCGCACCGGCTGCTGTGGTCCGTCACGCTGGACCGGGAACTGGCGGAGACCGCGCTCGGCAAGATCGAGGCCGAGGTGGGGGAGGTGTACGCCGCGGTCGACCAGGACGGGGCCGACGGGCTGACGCTGATCGAGCCCGGCTATCTGATGCCGCACCCGACCCTGCCCGCGGTGCGGGTCGAGCGGCGGGCCGAGCTGTGGGACCGGCCGATCAGCAAGGTGCTGCTGCGCCATCCGGACCTGTCCGACGACGCGTTGGCGGCGGCGGCCCGGTCGGTGGTCGGGTCACTGGCCACGGTCACCATGTCGGGGCCGGGCACCGTGGAGCTCCAGCCGTGCGGGGTGACCAAGGCGACCGGGCTGGCGCTGGCCGCCGAGCACCTGGGGGTGAGCCCGGCGCGGACGATCGCCTTCGGCGACATGCCGAACGACGTCCCCATGTTCGCCTGGGCGGCCCACGGCGTCGCCATGGCCAACGCGCATCCCGAACTGAAGGCGGTGGCGGACGAGGTCACCACGTCGAACGAGGACGACGGCGTGGCCGTCGTCCTCGAGCGACTGTTCGGCGGGGCGATGACGCTCGCCCGTCAGCGGGTGGCTCAGTACGCGCCGAAGACGTTGTCGATGGAGCCGTAGCGGTCGGCCGCGTAGTTGCAGGCCGCCGTGATGTTCGCGACCGGGTCGTACGGGTCGAAGGCGGTGCCGGGCACGTGGTAGGCCGCGAAGGTCGGGTCGATGACCTGCAGCAGGCCCTTCGACGGGGTGCCGGCGGCGGCGTTGGAGTCCCAGTTGTTGATGGCGTACGGGTTGCCGGAGGACTCGCGCATGATGTTGCGGTGGATGGCGTCGTAGCTGCCCGGGATGCCCTGCTGCGCCATGATGTCCAGCGACTCGCGGATCCAGCCGTCGAGGTTGTCCGGGTACGCCGTCACGGAGGCGGCGGTCGTCGGCGCCGTCGGCTCGGTGGTGGCCGCGGAGGCGCCGGTCGCGCCGAACAGCGGCAGGGCGACCACGGCGACGCCGGCGCCGGCGACGGCGAGGGAACGGGCGAGGCGGCGGTTGCCGAAGCGGTTGAGCTGACCGAAAGCAGGCATGTCTGGGTTCCTCTCCTACGCCTGCGAGGTGAGCTGTCGGGTTCGGGCGGGAGAGTGCCCGGCCGTGCCCCTGCGGGCATGGCTTCACCCCTAGCCGTCCCGGTGCGAAGTCCGGTGCGGCGGCTTACCTGGGTCCCCCACTCCTGCCGTCTCGAGTTCGTCGTCGGGTGTGATGCGGGCGGCGGCAGGATTAGGCGTCCACCCGGCAGGCCCGGAACGTATGCGAGAGCACATGTCGGGAACAAGCGCGGGCATCACAGAAGGTGCCGTTTGATCTTGTGATGGGGGTTTTGGGACGCTTGATCCTTTGCTGCTGCCAAGGGTCAACTCGGCGCCGGGGAAAGGCGAAAGGCGAGTGGCGACGGGCGATGGGGGCGCCGGGTCGCGCGTGACCCACTTCACTGGGGATTACCTGTGAGCGCATTTTTCGCCAAGGTGAATTAGCTCTTCATTTGCGGCAAATCGGACGCCGGGGCGGGCAGGATGGTTCGCGTGGCGAGGCGGGGCCCGGCAGGCGGGTCCGGAGCCGGGTCGAGGAGTGGATTGCTACGTCCGGGAAAGCCGAAGAATGTCCGTTGTTATCAACCGATCAAAAGCACTCCGTTCCTGATCCCGTACCGCCCTGCCCGTAACGCCGGGCGCTGGCGGTGATCGAAACATGACCGGATACGCTGACTTGAGTGATGGCAGCGACCTATCGACATTCCGTGTAACCGCCAGTGGACACCAGCAGACAGGAGACCCCTCGTGACCGTCGTCGGGCCGTTCGGGCTGAGCGTGCGGGACCAGGCTCTGGAAGCCGATGTCCAGGCCGGAATGACGGCTGTCGAGGAAGGGCTGCTCGAGGCCACCAAGAGTGAGGTCCCCTTCATCACGGGAGCCGCCCAGCACCTGGTGCGGGCCGGCGGCAAGCGGTTCCGTCCGCTGCTCGTGATGCTCGCCGCCCAGTTCGGCGACCCCTACGCGCCCGGCGTCGTGCCCTCGGCCGTGGTCGTGGAGCTCACCCATCTGGCCACGCTGTACCACGACGACGTGATGGACGAGGCCGAGGTGCGGCGCGGCGTCGACAGCGCGAACGCCCGCTGGGGCAACTCCGTCGCGGTCCTCACCGGCGACTTCCTCTTCGCGCGGGCCTCGCACATCCTGGCCGACCTCGGTCCCGAGGCCGTGCGGGTGCAGGCCGAGGCGTTCGAGCGGCTGGTCACCGGGCAGATCCTGGAGACCGCGGGACCGCAGGACGGCCGCGACCCGGTCGACCACTACCTGGACGTGCTCGGCGGCAAGACCGGCTCGCTGGTCGCCGTCGCCTGCCGGTTCGGCGCGATGATGTCCGGCGCCGACGAGACGGTCGTGGACGTGCTGACCCAGTACGGCGAGCGGCTCGGCGTCGCCTTCCAGCTCGCCGACGACGTCCTGGACATCGCCTCCGACTCCCACGAGTCCGGCAAGACCCCCGGTACCGACCTGCGCGAGGGCATCGCCACCCTGCCCGTGCTGCGGCTGCGCGAACGGGCGGCCCGGCTCGGGCTCGCCGACGACATCGCCCTGTGCGAGCTGCTCGACTCCGACCTCACCGACGACGCCCGGCACGCCGAGGCGCTGCGGCTGCTGCGCGCCCACCCCGCGCTGGAGCAGGCCCGCCGGGACACCGTGCGCTACGCCGAGGAGGCGCGCGCGGCGCTCGCCCCGCTGCGGGAGTGCGAGGCGAGGACGGCACTCGTGCAACTGTGCGACGCGGTGGTGCACCGCGCGGGCTGAGCCGGCCCGGACTCCCCCCGACCCCTACGGGGCGGGGGAGGAAACCGCCCTCCGTGTCATACCCCAGCAGTACGTGGAGTTGCGTCCGGGGTCTGACGAATCCGCCTGCCGGATTTGGTCAGATGGACCACGACGGACAACACCACTTCTCACCGATTCGGGTGAGAATGGCGGCTCGGGGTGAGACCGGTGCGAGGTCACGAGACGACAAGCCGCCGCCGACCACGGAGGTAGGGCACACATGGCACCGTACGAATCCGACGACATGACGACCGCGCGGGAGGCCGACGAGCCGCGCACGAGGCGGCGCAGGGCCGCGCGGTACGTCGTCCCGGTCACGGTGATGGGGGTGGCGGCCGCGACCATCGGGCTCGTCCCCGCGATCGCCAGCTCAGGCGACCCCGACCTGCCGGAGATCACCGCCGCGCAGCTCCTGGAGAGGATCGCGCAGTCGGACGTGGAGCAGCTGTCCGGCACCGTGAAGATCACCACGGACCTCGGTCTGCCGGACCTCGGCGGCCTGGAGAACAGCCTCACGTCCGGCGCCATGGGGCAGGGCGAGGACGGCGGCTCCTCGGCCGACCCGTCCACCAGGCTCACCGAACTGGCCTCCGGCACGCACACCCTGCGGATCGCGGCCGACGGCCCGGACCGGCAGAAGGTGTCGCTCCTGGAGAACGCCGCCGAGTACAGCCTGATCCACAACGGCAAGGACGTCTGGGGCTACGACAGCGGCTCCAACGAGGTCTACCACAGCACCGTCGACGCCTCCGGCGAGGACCGGGGGCAGCAGCCCCCGGCCACCCCGGAGGACTTCGCCGAAGAGGCGCTGAAGGCGGTCGACGACACCACGTCCGTGACCGTCGACGGCACCGCCCAGGTGGCCGGCCGGGACGCGTACAAGCTGGTCGTCAAGCCCAGGCAGTCCGGTTCCACGGTCGGCGCGATCAGCATCGCGGTCGACCACGAGACCGGTGTGCCGCTGAAGTTCACGCTCACCCCGTCGAGCGGCGGCGCGGCCGTCGTGGACGTCGGCTTCACCAAGGTGAGCTTCGACAAGCCGGCCGCCTCGACGTTCGACTTCACCCCGCCCAAGGGCGCCGAGGTGACCGAGGACGGCGAACTCGACCGGGGCCGGGAGCACTCAGGGAAGCCGGAGAACGCCCCGAAGTCCGAGGAGGACCTGGCCAAGGGCCTCGACGGGCTGAAGATGCTCGGCGAGGGCTGGAACACCGTCGCCACCTTCGACACCGGTGGCGAGGGCGGCCTGCCCACCGACCTGCCCACCGGCGGGACCGGCGGTGACCTCGACGGCTTCATCGGCTCGCTCGGCGACCAGGTCAAGGGCGGGTTCGGCACCGGCACGGTGTTCAGCACCCGCCTGGTGAACGCCCTGATCACCGAGGACGGCAAGGTCTACGTGGGCACCGTCACCAAGGACGCGCTCGTGAAGGCGGCCGACGCGGGGAAGTAAGGCCCCGGGACCTTACGACGCGACAGGGAACGAGGGAGCGATGGGCGAGGCGTCCGCCGGCGAGCCGGACGGGGTGCACGCGGGTGGGGGAGTCATCACCACCCGCGCGCTCACCAAGCGCTACCGCGGCGGACAGCTCGCCGTCGACGGTCTGCACCTGACCGTCCCGGCGGGCAGCGTCTTCGGCTTCCTCGGCCCCAACGGCTCCGGCAAGACCACCACCATCCGCATGCTGATGGGCCTGATCGAGCCGACCTCCGGCACGGCGCACGTCCTGGGGCGCCCCATGCCGCGCTCCGCGCGCGCCGTGCTGCCCCACGTCGGCGCCCTCATCGAGGGCCCGGCCCTGTACGGCTTCCTCTCCGGCCGCGACAACCTCCTGCGCTACGACGCCGCCGACCCGACCGCCGACCCGCGCACCCGGCGTGCCCGCGTCGCCGCCGCACTGGACCGGGTGGGCCTCGCGGCCGCCGCCGGCAAGAAGGCGAAGGCGTACTCCCTCGGCATGAAGCAGCGCCTCGGCCTCGCGGCCGCCCTGCTCCAGCCGCGCCGGCTGCTCGTCCTGGACGAGCCCACCAACGGCCTCGATCCGCAGGGCATGCGGGAGATCCGCACACTGGTGCGCGAACTGGCCTCGGACGGCACCACCGTCTTCCTCTCCTCCCACCTCCTCGACGAGATCGAGCAGGTGTGCACGCACGCCGCCGTGATGGCCCGGGGCCGGCTGATCACCCAGGGCCCGGTCGCCGACCTGGCCGCGGGCGCCCGGGGCCGGCTGGTGGTGACCACACCCGACCCGGCGGACGCCGCCCGGGTGCTCAAGGAGCAGGGGGTCGCCGATGTCGTCGTGGCCGGGGAGCAGGTCACCGGCGAGGTACCCGAGCGCGACCTCGCCGAGGTGAACGCGGCGCTGGTGACGGCAGACGTCCGGGTACGCGGCTTCGGGGTCGAACGGGCCTCGCTGGAGGACGCGTTCGTGGCGCTGACCGGGGAGGGATTCGATGTCGCGGGCTGAAGCGGTGCGTGAGGTGAACCCGCTGTGGACCCTCGGACTGTTCCGCAGCGAGCTGCTCACCACCTTCCGGCGCTGGCGCACCCTCGCCCTGCTCGGGGTGCTGGCCGCCGTACCGGTCCTGGTCGGCATCGCCGTACGGATCGAGACCGGCGACGGCTCGTCGGCCGGTGGCGGGGGCGGCGGGGGAGGACCGGCGTTCATCTCGCAGATCACCAACAACGGCCTGTTCCTGGTCTTCACCGCGCTCGCCGCCACCCTGCCGTTCTTCCTGCCCATGGCGATCGGGGTCGTCGCGGGCGACGCCGTCGCCGGCGAGGCGAACGCCGGCACCCTGCGCTACCTCCTGGTCGCCCCCGCCGGGCGGACCCGCCTGCTGCTCACCAAGTACGCGACGGTCATGGCCTTCTGTCTGGTCGCCACCCTCGTGGTCGCCGTCTCGGCGCTGATCACCGGCGCGCTGCTGTTCCCGCTGGGCGACCTCACGACCATCTCGGGCACCCGGATCAGCTTCTCCGAGGGGCTGGCCAGAGCGCTGCTGATCGCCCTGGTCGTCGCCGTGTCACTGATCGGGGTGGCGGCGCTCGGCCTGTTCGTCTCGACGCTGACCAACAGCGGCATCGCGGCGATGGCGACCACGGTCGGGCTGCTGATCACGGTCCAGATCGTCGACCAGATCCCCCAGCTGCACGCCCTGCACCCCTACCTCTTCTCCCACTACTGGCTGTCCTTCGCCGACCTGATGCGCGAACCGGTCTACTGGGACGACCTGATGAGGAACCTCGGCCTCCAGGCCCTCTACACGGCCGTGTTCGGCTCGGCGGCGTGGGCGAGGTTCACGGCGAAGGACATCAACGCGTAGGAAATGCGGTGGCGGGGGCCGGCCGGGGCGTGTGACGGTTCGGGCCATGGGCACCTCACGGGCGTACCCCGTCCTGCGGACCACCGGCGTGGCCGAGGAACAGCTCGGCCGGTGAGGCGGTGCCGGTGTCAGCCGGCCTCGTACGGGAAGCGGGCGAGGGGCGCCTCCCGGGCGAAGAACGTCTTGGCGCGCGCGAGGGCCTCCGTGTCCTTGAGCACGTCGCCCGGCTTGCTGCCGTTGCCGAGCAGCACCCCGCCGAAGCGCATCCCCATGTACGCGGCCGAGTTGTTCAGGGTGCCGACCAGTGGGTCGGCGACCTCCGGCTCCTCGTGCGCGAGCGCGGTGACGCCCCACAGGGTGCGCCCCGCCAGGGTCGCCTTGAAGTCCAGCCCCGGGGTGCGCAGCCAGCCCGACCAGTGGTCCAGGTAGCGCTTGGTCTGGGCGGAGACCGAGTACCAGTACAGCGGTGAGGCGATCACGATGTCCGTCGCCGCGAGGGTGGCGTCCAGCAGGTGCGCCACCGGGCCCTCGGTGGGGCGGACGTGGTCGCTGTCGTGGCGCAGGTCCTCGAAGTCGGGCAGGGGACGGGCGGCGAGGTCGATCCACCGCTGCTCCACGTCCGGGGGCAGCTGTTCGGCGGCCCGGCGGGCCAGCAGTTCGGTGTTGCCGTCGGGGCGGGCGCTGCCCAGGACGAAGAGGAAACGACGAGTCATGATCATCCCCAGATGCTCGGCGTGCATCAATTACAGGCATCTGCATCATATGTGTGTGCATCTATATGTCAAAGGGGCGGCATGCCGGAAGGGACGGCATGGCTCCACGGGCTGCTCAGCCGGTGGTGATGACCCCGCGCCGCTCCGCCTCCCGCGCCACCGCGAGCAGCAGGTCCTCCCGCCCGCGCGGTGCCACCAGCTGGAGCCCCGCCGGGCAGCCGTCGGCGCCGAACCCGGCCGGGAGGCTCAGCGCGGGGTGCCCGCTGACGTTGAACGCCCAGGTGAGCGCGGTCGAGTAGACCTCGCCGGGGCCGTCGTGACCGTGCGGTGCGGTGGGCGCCGTGGGGGTGAGCAGCAGGTCGGCACGGGCGAAGAGGGTGCTCAGGCGCCGGTCGTTCTCCGCCCGGATCCGGTGGGCGCCGGCGGGGTCGGCACCGGGGGTGCGCAGGGCGAGCCAGGCCGGGGCGGGATCGAGGAGCTCCGGCGGTGACGAGGGCCGTACGAGCCGTACGAGCCCGGTGTCGGCCAGCCGGTCGACCGCCGTACGGGCCAGGGCGACGGGTTCCGGGTCGGGGCCGGCGAAGCCGAGGCCGGGGGACCAGCAGGCCGGGACGGGAAGGGGAGCCGGGGTCTCGTCGGCGATGGACCGCCCCGACACCACCCGCCACCAGGCCGCCGCGTCCGAGGCCGTGCGGGTGAGGACCCCGGGCGCCGCGAGGCCCGTACGGTCGGCCGAGGGGAGACGGCCGTTCGTGACCTTCAGCCCGACGACCCCGCACCACGCCGCCGGGATCCGCACCGAGCCCGCGCCGTCGCCGCCCGTCGCCAGCGGCACCAGCCCGGCCGCCACCGCCACCGCCGCCCCGGCCGAGGAGCCGCCCGGCGTACGGTCCGCCCGCCACGGATTGACGGTACGGCCGTGCGCCCCGAGCCCCCAGGTCTGCCAGGGCGTTCCCGGACCGGGCACCGACGTGGCACCCACGGCGACACCACCGGCCGCGAGCAGCGGCTTCGCCGCACGCAGCCCGTGCCGTCCCTTGACCGCGACCGGCACCCCGGCCAGCGGCAGCCGCTCACCGGCGGCGACCCGCGTGTCCACCTCGTCCGCCCGCCGCAGCGCCTCCTCGCCCCACACCTCGAGGAACGCGCACAGTTCCGGATCGGCCCGCCCGATCCGTTCCAGCGCCTCCGCGACCACGTCCACGGCCCGCAGCCGACGCCCGCGCACGGCGGAGGCGATCCCCTCGGCCGAGACGGACGTACGGGGGCCGTCCTCCCGGCCGCTCAACGCGTCGCGCCCGCCAGGCGGGCCAGCGGTTCCGTCCCACGGGGCGGCCGGCCGGTCAGGTCGCCCAGGCGCCACTCGTTCACCCAGGGCACGCGGTACACGTCGATCACCGACTCGACGAGCCGGATCCGGTGGGCGAGGGGACGCGGCAGCCGTCCCGGCGCGTCCGCCACCAGGACCACGGCGTCCAGGTCGAGCCCTTGCGGTGCCTCGCCGCGCCGGACCGTGTCCACCGCCGGGAGCACCGCGTCCAGTCCGGCCGCGTGGGTCCGGGCGACGAGCAGCACCGACGGCGGACCGGCGGGGCCGGGCCAGGCACGTCCGCTGTCATGACCGCCGTAGACCGCGGCGAGCGTGGAGACGCCCGCGCCACCGTGCAGGCCGACCCAGGAGAAGCGCCGGGCCGTCGCCCGTGCGGGGGCGGGCTCCGGCGGGGCCGCCTCCGGCACCGCCACCGGCCCTCGGATCCAGATCTCCGGTCCCTGTCCCATGTCCCCACTCCTGCTCACCGGCTCGGTCTTCATGCCGCCGGGCGGACGGGAAACCCGCGCGGGCGGCCGTTGGGACGAGCCTGTGACAACGCGGTGACGTGAGAAGCGCGGGCGAGCGGACAGACTCGACGGTAGGTGTACGACCCGAATGAGGGAACGATGTCTCGACTCAGCCGCGAGAAGAAGCGGGAACAGCAGCAGGCCGCACATGCGGCGAACCTTGCGGCGGCGCCGATCGACGTCCATGTCCCCGTGGGCGGGGCGGGCACGCGCGGGGCGTCGGTCGGCGGGGTGACGGTGATCGCCGGGCCCGGCGAGGAGATCCAGCAGGCGGTGCTGAACCGCCTCCACCGCATCGCCATCGCCTCCGGGCACGCCGTCCTCGCCACCGTGCGCGACGAGCGCATCGGCTGCGTCGTCCCGCTCCGGGTCGACCCGGACGGCTCCAGCCACTTCACGGCGCAGCCGGTCCTGACGGCACCGGCGCGGGAGTCCGACGCGGACCGGCCGACACACCTGCTGCGCCCGGTACCCGAGCCGGCGCCTGAAAAGACGTCCGGACCGGATCCCGTACGGGACGCCACCCCCACCTTCAAGCTGCGCCCCGTACCCGAGCCGGAGGCTCCGCGGGACGCCGTACCGACGTTCGGGCTGCGGGCCGTACCCGGGTCGGCGGAGGTCACGCCGCCCGGCACGGTCGCGCCCCCGACGGGCGAGTTCGGCCCGCCCCCGTCCATGGACGCGAGGCCGCACCCCGCCCCCGGGACCGACCGGCCCCGGGCGCACGAGACCGCACCGCCCCCCGAGCCCGTGCTCGACCCCGACCCCAAGCCCACCCCGCCCCGCGGTTTCGACGCCGTGGCGGAGGCGGTGCTCGGTGACGAACCCCCCGCCACCGGCGAGAGCCGGCTCGCCGAACCCATGGCCCGGGTCAACGACGCCGTCCGGACGGGCAGGATCGACACGGCGGCCCGGCTGGCCGAGGAGACCGTCGCGGACGCCTCGGACACCCTGGGGCCGGAGCACCCGGAGGTGCTGCGGCTGCGCGAACTCACCGCGTACGTCGCCTACCTGGCCGGTGAGCCGCTGCGCGCCTTCCGGATCTCCCTCGACCTCGCCGTGATCTGCCGCCGCGCGGGGGACGCGGAGGCCGCCTACGGCAACGTCCGCAGCGCGGCGACCGCATGGCGCGCGGTGCGCGACCCGCTGCTCGGACTGGAGCTCGGGCACGAGCTGATCACCCTGTGGACCGGGCTCACCGCCGAGGACGGACCCGCCGCCGACGAGATCGAGGAGCTGGAGTCCGCCCGCGCCCGCATGGGCCGGCTGACCGGACGCGCCCGCGCCCAGCGGTCCTGAGGAGCCTCCGCCCCAGGAGGGCATCGGGGGGAACATCGGGCGAAACCCCTAATGCAGGCAGAACTCATTGCCTTCCGGGTCGGCCATCAGGAGCCATCCCCCGGAAGGCTCCTCCACCCGCCGCAGCACCCGCGCGCCGAGCCCCTCCAGCCGTGCGAGCTCCTCCTCGCGGCGTCCCGCACCGGGGTGCAGGTCGAGGTGGAGCCGGTTCTTGACCGTCTTCTCCTCCGGTACGCGCTGGAACAGCAGCCGCCGCCCACGGCCGGTGCCGCTCTCCTCGTCGTACGGGTCGTCGGGGTGCCGTACCGCAGCCAGGTCGCGCCAGGCCCGGCGGTCGTGGGACCCGACGGTCAGCTCGGCCGGGACGGCGCCCGCAGCCAGCAGTTTCTCGATGAGCGCGCTGTTGTCCTCCACCACGTACCGGAGGGCGGCGGCCCAGAAGTCGGCCTGCGCGTGCGGGTCGGCCGCGTCGATGACGACCTTCCAGTGCACGGGGGCGGCCGGTGTCGGTGTCTGCGTCATGCCACCAGTTATAAGACCGGGCACTGACAACGCCCTGTCCTACGGCTTGGCCTCCAGCGTCCCCGCCTCGGCCGCGGCGGACGCGCTGGAGGCGGCCGGAGCCGCGTCCGCCGCGCCGGCCGGAACGCTGCTCCCGCGCACGCCGGTCTCCCCGGCGAGCGCGCGGGCGGTCCGGCGGGCGGTGCGCAGCGCGTCCCAGGTGAGGAGGACGAGCGCCAGCCACACCAGCGCGAAACCGGCCCAGCGCTCGGGCGGCATGGCCTCCTTGAAGTAGAGGACCCCGAGCAGGAACTGGAAGACCGGCGCCAGGTACTGCAGCAGGCCCAGCGTGGACAGCGGCACGCGGATCGCGGCGGCGCCGAAGCAGACCAGGGGGAGCGCGGTGACGATCCCGGTGGCGGCGAGCAGCGCGGCGTGACCGGCCCCTTCGGCGGCGAACGTGGAATCGCCCCGGGCGCTCAGCCACAGCAGGTAGCCCAGGGCGGGCAGGAACTGGACCGCGGTCTCGGCGGCCAGCGACTCGACGCCACCGAGGTTGACCTTCTTCTTCACCAGTCCGTACGTGGCGAAGGAGAAGGCGAGGCAGAGCGAGATCCACGGCGGCTGGCCGTAACCGACGGTGAGGACGAGCACCGCCGCGGCGCCCACCCCGACCGCCGCCCACTGCGCGGGCCGCAGGCGCTCCTTCAGCAGCAGCACGCCCATCGCGATCGTGACCAGCGGGTTGATGAAGTAGCCGAGGGAGGCCTCGACGACGTGCCCGGAGTTCACGGACCAGATGTAGACGCCCCAGTTCACGGTGATGACCGCCGCGGCGACCGTGATCAGCGCCAGCCTGCGCGGCTGCCGCAGCAGCTCGCCGAGCCAGGCCCAGCGGCGTATGAAGAGCAGGGCGGCGGCCACGAAGAACAGTGACCACACCATTCGGTGGGCCAGGATCTCCACCGCCCCGGCGGGCTTGAGCAGGGGCCAGAACAGCGGGACGAGCCCCCACATCCCGTACGCCGCGAAGCCGTTCAGCAGTCCTACGCGCCGCTCTGCGGCCGACTTCCCGGTCACGGGCCCCTCCTTCGTGTCCGACGCGTGTCCTGTCTCCCGCGATGCCCGCGCACGCGCGCGCGGTGCTCGCCGGACGACGGTAACGCCGGACACCCCCGCGTGTCATGCCCGTACCGGCATACGGTCATGACGCGCGGGGGTGCGGGGGCGGTGGCCCTCCGGGTCAGCCCTCGAGCGCGGCGGCGACGACCTCGGCGAGCGGGGTGGTCGGGCGGCCGGCCAGCCGGGACAGATCGCCGCTGTCGACGACCAGTTCCCCCTTCTCGATCGAGACGTCCACGCCCGCGAGGACCGCGGCCATCGGCTCGGGCACCCCGGCGCCTGCCAGGATGCCGGTGAGCGCCTCGGGCGTGACCTGGTTGTAGGCGATCTCCCTGCCGGTCCGCCGGCTCAGTTCGGCCGCGTACTCGGCGAGGCTCCACGCCTCGTCGCCGCCCAGCTCGTACGTCTTGTTCTCGTGCCCCTCACCGGTGAGCACGGCCACGGCGGCGGCCGCGTAGTCGGCCCGCGAGGCGGAGGAGATCCGGCCCTCACCGGCGGCGGCCACGACGGCGTTGTGCTCCAGCACCGGGGCGAGGTTCTCGGTGTAGTTCTCGTGGTACCAGCCGTTGCGCAGCAGCACGTACGGCACGCCCGAGCCCAGCAGTACCTCCTCGGTGGCGCGGTGGTCGTCGGCGAGCGCGGCGGTCAGGGAGCCGGGGGCGCTGGTGTAGGCGAGCAGGGCGACACCGGCGGCCTTGGCGGCGTCGATGACGACCCGGTGCTGACCCACCCTGTCCTTGCCGACCTCGTTGCCGGAGATCAGCAGGACCTTGTCGCCGGCCGCGAACAGCCCGTCGAAGGTCTCGGGGGCGCTGTAGTCGGCGACCGCGATCCGCACCCCGCGCCCGGCGAGGTCCGCGGCCTTCTCCGCGCTGCGGACGACGGCGGTGATCCGCTCGGCCGGGACCTTCTCCAGCAGCTGGTCCACGACGTGACGGCCGAGGTGCCCGGTGGCGCCGGTGACGACGATGCTCATGGTTCGGAACTCCTGTGGGGGTGCGTGTGCGGGTATGTCACTCACCCTAGGAGTTACGCTAACTAATGGAAAGTGCCCACTTTGAAGTAAGGTACTGGCATGGCGGTAAGTGATGGTGTCCGGTGGACCGACGGCGAGGAGATGTGCCCGCACCGGCTGGTCCTGGAGCATGTGACCAGTCGCTGGGGCGTGCTGGTGCTGATCCAGCTCCTGGAGCGCTCGTACCGCTTCAGCGAACTGCGCCGGGCGATCGGCAGGGTCAGCGAGAAGATGCTCACCCAGACCCTCCAGACCCTGGAGCGCGACGGTCTGGTCCACCGCGACGCCAAACCGGTCATCCCGCCCCGCGTCGACTACTCCCTCACCGGCCTGGGCCGCGAGGCGGCCGAGCAGGTGCGCGACCTGGCGCTGTGGACCGAGAAGCGCATGGCCGACGTCCTCGCCGCCCGGCAGGCGTACGACGAGACCCGGGCGCCGTAGGGCACCCGGGCCTCGTCCCGGCTCTTGGCGGGGGTCAGCCCACGACGGTCCAGGTGTCGCCGCCGGTGAGCAGGGTGGCGAGGTCGCCCTTGCCGTGCTGTTCGACGGCGGTGTCGAGCTGGTCGGCCATGAGGGTGTCGTAGACGGGCCGGTCGACGGAGCGGAAGACGCCGATCGGGGTGTTGTGCAGGGTGTCGGGGTCGGCGAGCCGGGACAGCGCGAACGCGGTGGTCGGGGAGGCGGCGTGGGCGTCGTGGACGAGGATGTCGGCCTGGTTGTCCGCCGTCACGGTGACGACCTTCAGGTCACCGGTGGTCCGGTCGCGTACGACGCCCTTCGAGTTGTCGGCGCCGAAGCGGACCGGCTGCCCGTGCTCCAGGCGGATCACGGCCTCCTCGGCCTGCTGCCGGTCCTTGAGGACCTCGAAGGCGCCGTCGTTGAAGATGTTGCAGTTCTGGTAGATCTCCACCAGCGCCGTGCCGGGGTGGTCGGCGGCCTGGCGCAGCACCTCGGTGAGGTGCTTGCGGTCGGAGTCGACGGTGCGGGCCACGAAGGACGCCTCCGCGCCGATCGCCAGCGACACCGGGTTGAAGGGCGCGTCCAGCGAGCCCATCGGCGTCGACTTGGTGATCTTGCCGACCTCGGAGGTGGGGGAGTACTGGCCCTTGGTCAGACCGTAGATCCGGTTGTTGAACAGCAGGATCTTGAGGTTGACGTTGCGGCGCAGGGCGTGGATGAGGTGGTTGCCGCCGATGGAGAGGGCGTCGCCGTCGCCGGTGACGACCCAGACGGACAGGTCGCGCCGCGAGGTGGCCAGGCCGGTGGCGATGGCGGGGGCGCGGCCGTGGATGGAGTGCATCCCGTAGGTGTTCATGTAGTACGGGAAGCGGGAGGAGCAGCCGATGCCGGAGACGAAGACGATGTTCTCCTTCGCCAGACCGAGCTGGGGCATGAAGCCCTGCACGGCGGCGAGGACGGCGTAGTCGCCGCAGCCGGGGCACCAGCGCACTTCCTGGTCGGACTTGAAGTCCTTCATGGACTGCCGGCCCTCGGCCTTGGGCACGAGCTGGAGAAGGGCGTTGGGGTCAGTCATCGATGGCCTCCTTCAGCGCCGTGGCGAGCTGCTCCGCCTTGAACGGCATGCCGTTGACCTGGTTGTACGATTCGGCGTCGACCAGGTACTTCGCCCGGACGAGGGTGGCGAGCTGCCCCAGGTTCATCTCGGGGATCACGACACGCTCGTAACGGGCGAGCACGTCACCGAGGTTGTGCGGGAACGGGTTGAGGTGGCGCAGATGCGCCTGCGCGATCCGGCCGCCCTCCTTGCGGATGCGGCGCACGGCGGCCGTGATCGGCCCGTACGTCGACCCCCAGCCCAGGACCAGGGTCTTCGCCCCGTCCGGGTCGTCGACCTCGATGTCGGGGACGTCGATGCCGTCGATCTTCGCCTGCCGGGTGCGGACCATGAAGTCGTGGTTGGCCGGGTCGTAGGAGATGTTGCCCGTGCCGTCCTGCTTCTCGATGCCGCCGATGCGGTGCTCAAGACCCGGCGTGCCGGGGATGGCCCAGGGGCGGGCCAGGGTCTGCGCGTCCCGCTTGTAGGGCCAGAACACCTCGGTGCCGTCGTCCAGCGCGTGGTTGGGCCCCTGCGCGAACTGCACGGCCAGGTCCGGCAGCTCCTGAAGGTCCGGGACGCGCCAGGGCTCGCTGCCGTTGGCGAGGTAGCCGTCGGAGAGGAGGAACACCGGAGTGCGGTAGGTCAGGGCGATACGGGCCGCCTCCAGGGCGGCGTCGAAGCAGTCGGCCGGGGTGCGGGGCGCGACCACCGGGACCGGTGCCTCGCCGTTGCGGCCGTACATGGCCTGGAGCAGGTCCGCCTGCTCGGTCTTGGTCGGCAGGCCGGTGGACGGACCGCCGCGCTGGATGTCCACGATCAGCAGCGGCAGCTCCAGGGAGACCGCCAGGCCGATGGTCTCGGACTTCAGCGCCACCCCCGGACCGGAGGTGGTGGTCACCGCGAGGGAGCCGCCGAAGGCCGCCCCCAGCGCCGCGCCGATGCCGGCGATCTCGTCCTCCGCCTGGAAGGTCCGCACACCGAAGTTCTTGTGCCGGCTCAGCTCGTGCAGGATGTCCGAGGCCGGGGTGATCGGGTAGGAGCCCAGGTAGAGCGGCAGGTCCGCCTGGCGGGACGCGGCGATCAGTCCGTAGGACAGGGCCAGGTTCCCGGAGATGTTGCGGTAGACACCGGGCGGGAACGCCTTCGCCGCCGGGGCCACCTCGTAGGAGACCGCGAAGTCCTCCGTCGTCTCGCCGAAGTTCCACCCCGCCCGGTAGGCCGCGATGTTGGCGGCGGCGATGTCGGGCTTCCTGGCGAACTTCGACCGCAGGAACTTCTCCGTGCCCTCGGTGGGCCGGTGGTACATCCAGCTCAACAGCCCGAGGGCGAACATGTTCTTGCTGCGCTCGGCCTCCTTGCGGGTGAGGTCGAACTCCTTGAGCGCCTCCACGGTCAGCGTGGTCAGCGGCACCGGGTGCAGGCTGTAGCCGTCCAGCGAGCCGTCCTCCAGCGGGCTGCTGTCGTAGCCGACCTTCTGCATCGCCCGCTTGGTGAACTCGTCCGTGTTGACGATGATCTCCGCGCCGCGCGGCAGGTCCCCGATGTTGGCCTTCAGCGCGGCCGGGTTCATCGCCACCAGCACGTTCGGCGCGTCGCCGGGGGTGAGGATGTCGTGGTCGGCGAAGTGGAGCTGGAAGGACGAGACACCGGGCAGGGTGCCGGCGGGCGCGCGGATCTCGGCCGGGAAGTTCGGCAGCGTGGAGAGGTCGTTGCCGAAGGACGCGGTCTCCGAGGTGAAACGGTCACCGGTGAGCTGCATACCGTCACCCGAGTCCCCCGCGAACCTGATGATCACCCGGTCGAGCCGGCGGACGTCCTTCGCACCCGCCGCTGCGCGCTGCTCCCCTACGACTGTTCCGTCGGCCTGCTCCGCTGTGCTGCTGACCTGGCTGGTCACTGAACTGGACCTCCTCGAGGGCGGCTGTCCGGGACGGCCTTCCCACAGGCCATCCCCGCATAAACCCTACGTCCGTAAGGGTCGCCTTCCCTGGGTCATTCGCATGTTGGACACGACTTCGAGACGTCCCCGCTCAGGAGTTGAGGTAGGTGAGAACGGCCAGCACCCGCCGGTGATCGCCGTCACTCGGGGACAGCCCCAGCTTCAGGAAGATGTTGCTGACGTGCTTCTCCACGGCACCGTCGCTGACCACCAGCTGCCTGGCGATCGCCGAGTTCGTCCTGCCCTCCGCCATCAGCCCCAGGACCTCCCGCTCCCGTGGGGTGAGCCCCGCGAGCACGTCCTGCTTGCGGCTGCGCCCCAGCAGCTGCGCGACCACCTCGGGATCCAGAGCCGTACCGCCCCGGGCGACGCGCACCACCGCGTCCACGAACTCACGGACCTCGGCCACCCGGTCCTTGAGCAGATAACCGACGCCACGGCTGGAACCGGCGAGCAGCTCCGTGGCGTAGCGCTCCTCCACGTACTGCGACAGCACCAGCACACCGACGCCCGGATGCGTCTTGCGCAGCTGCACCGCGGCCCGCACCCCCTCGTCCGTGTGCGTCGGCGGCATCCGCACGTCGGCCACCACGACGTCCGGGAGCTGGTTCTCCTCGTCCAGCTCGGTGATGGTCTTGATCAACGTGTCACCGTCACCGACACCGGCCACGACCTCGTGCCCACGGTCGGTCAGCAACCGGGTCAGGCCCTCCCGCAGCAGCACCGAATCCTCGGCGATGACCACCCGCACCCTGTCCTCCACGTTCCTCGGCCCCCATGCCCTCGAATGCCCCTGACCCGCGCCCACCCTCGTGGCGGGCCCGGTCGTCAGGTCCAGCATTCCAGCATCCGGTGGGGGATGGGGCAGGGCGACGCGATCGGGGGGCCATCGAGGCGGGTGGGTGCGAACCCGTGGCTCGCACCCACCCGCCGGTTCCGCCGGTTTCTTCTGTGGAGCCGGTCCGCCGGTCCGCCGGTCCGTCGGTCCGTCGGCCTGCCGGTCTCAGCCTGTTCTCCCGGTCTCAGCCCGTTCTCATCGTGTCCGCTCCGCCCGCCACGGCAGTTCGGCGGTCACCCGCGTCGGGCCGCCCGCCGGGGAGTCCACCACCAGGACCCCGTCCACCGCGTCCAGCCGCTCCGCCAGCCCGGCCAGTCCGGAACCCTCGGACACATCGGCGCCGCCCACGCCGTTGTCCACGACCTGGAGCATCAGCCGGTTCTCCGTCCGCCACACCTCCACGGCCGCCCAGGTCGCCCGCGAGTGCTTGCTGATGTTCTGCAGCAGCTCCGAGACCGTGAAGTAGGCGATGCCCTCGATGGCCGGCGCGGGCCGCTCCGTCAGGTCCACCTCCACCTGCACCGGCACCGTGCAGCGCGAGGCGACCGAGGACAGCGCCGCGTCCAGCCCCCGGTCGGTCAGCACCGCCGGATGGATGCCCCGGGCCAGGTCCCGCAACTCCTGCAGCGCCGTCTTCACCTCACCGTGCGCCTCGTCCACCATCCGCGCCGCGACCCGCGGGTCCTCCCGCAGCTTCTCCTTCGCCAGCCCCAGATCCATGGCCAGAGCCACCAGCCGGGCCTGTGCCCCGTCGTGCAGATCGCGCTCGATGCGCCGCAGGTCCGCCGCCGCCGTGTCCACCACGACCCCGCGGTCCGACTCCAGCTCCACCACCCGCGTGGCCAGCCGCGACGGCCCGAGCAGCCCGTGCACCATCACCCGGTCCACCATCGTCAGCGCCCGCACGATCCACGGCGTGGCGAGGGTGAACAGCAGGCCCACTCCCGCGGTCACCGTGACCTCGAACGGGTTGTCCAGGTAGACCCGGTGGTGCTCGTCGCCGTACAGCTGTATGCCGTCCTGCCCGCCGTACATCGGGAAGACCCAGAACCACAGCGGATACGTCAGCAGCGACCAGCCCACCGACCAGACGGTCACGGTGACGACGAAGGAGAGCACCGCCCACGGCAGCTGCAGCACCGCGTACAGCAGGGCCCGCCAGGAGGCGCCGCTCTTGAGCACGGCCCCGATCCACGCCATGAACCCCTGCCGCCTCATCCGCAGCGGCTCCGGCTCGGCCACCTTCAGACCCAGCAGCCCCCGCGCCCGCGCCCGCTCCACCGCCCCGAACCCGCGGCAGCCGGCGAGCGCAGCCGCCAGCACCGGGACGCCGAGGAACGTCACCAGCAGGCCCGCCCCCAGCGACACCATCGTGATCGCGTAGGTGAACAGCAGAACGCTGATCGGCAGGCTCAGCAGCACATACCCCAGCTCGCGCCAGGTGCGTCCCCCGACCGGCGCCCGCAGCGCGGCCGGCAGCCGGTGCCGCCGTCCCCCGGCGTGCCCGGGATACCCGGACTCCGTGGAGAGCCCGTAGCCCTGTCCGTACTCCGTGCTCATCGGCGTCGTCCTTCTCCTCGTCCGGCGGCTGTGCTGTCGTACCTCCAGACTGCTCCGCCGCAGGTCGGCGGACCATGGAGTCCGTCGCAGTCTTGGGCGGGGGGTTTTCCCTACCCCCGGCCGCGGACGGACGCCTCCTTGGGCACCCTCTTGGCCCTGCCCGGGCCCTCGGCCAGGGCACCGGAACGGTCCCGCCACGGCAGCTCGGCCGTCACCGTCGTCGGACCGCCCTCCGGCGACTCCACGACGAACAGACCGTCCACCGCGCCCAGCCGGTCGGCGAGACCCCGCATACCCGTCCCGCCGTCCAGGCTCGCGCCCCCGCGCCCGTCGTCCCACACCTGTATGAGCAGTCGGCCCTCCGACCGCCACACCTCCACCGCGGCCGACCGGGCCCGGCTGTGCTTGCTGATGTTCTGCAGCAGCTCCGAGACGGTGAAGTAGGCGATGCCCTCGATGGCGGCGGCCGGCCGCTCGTCCAGGTCGACCGTCACCTGCACCGGCACCGTGCAGCGCGAGGCGACCGAGGACAGCGCCGCGTCCAGACCCCGGTCGGTCAGCACCGCCGGATGGATGCCCCGGGCGAGATCCCTCAGCTCCTGCAACGCCAGCTTCACCTCGCCGTGCGCCTCGTCGACCATCGACGCCGCGGCGTCGGGATCCTCCAGCAGCTTCTCCTTGGCCAGGCCCAGGCCCATCGCCAGATTGACCAGCCGGGCCTGTGCCCCGTCGTGCAGATCGCGCTCGATGCGCCGCAGGTCCGCCGCCGCCGTGTCCACCACGACCCCGCGGTCCGACTCCAGCTCGGCGATGCGCCGCTCCAGTTCGTCGGAGGGCGACAGCAGACCGCGCACCATCGCCCGGTCGGCGTTGGCCAGGCCCCGCACGACGAACGGCAGCACCGGCCACAGCACGAACAGACCGGCCAGCGTGACGGCGAAGGTGAGGACGCCCCACGGCAGCCGTATGAGCTCGTACAGGACGGTGCGCCAGCCCACCGGGTCCTTGACCGCCATCCACAACTGCGGCCAGAACCCGCCGGAACCGCGCATCGGCAACCGGCTCGGCTCCTCCACCCGCACCCCGAGCAGCTTCCTGGCCCGCACCCGCTCCATCCTGCCCAGCAGCCGGGAACCCATCAGCCCGAGCGCGAGCAGCGGGAACCCGATCACCGTGACGGTCAGCCCGACGCCGGTGAACAGCATGGTCACCGTGTAGACGAAGCCGGCCAGTGACACCGGCAGGTTCGCCAGGAGGTGGGCGATCTCCTTCCAGGTGTGCGCGTCGTACGCGAAACGGGCCGGTGGCGGGCGGTCGCCGCGCTCGGCCGGCTCCGGAAGTGCCGTCACGGACGTGCCCGGATTCGGGAATGGTTCGGTCATGGGCACAAGCGTGCCCGGAGCCGGGGGCCGGCGCCATGAGGTGGACCGCCAGGACGCACTGAGGAAAACCCCACCCCCGCATGCCGAGCGGTGACGGGCTGCTTACGGTGCATTTATCAGGG
Source organism: Streptomyces sp. NPDC051740 (assembly GCF_044453165.1). Taxonomy (NCBI): domain Bacteria; kingdom Bacillati; phylum Actinomycetota; class Actinomycetes; order Kitasatosporales; family Streptomycetaceae; genus Streptomyces; species Streptomyces sp. NPDC051740. The sequence continues at coordinate 150,928 of NZ_JBITCL010000001.1, forward strand.
CCTAGACTCCCGTGCGTACGGATCGTCGAACCGTGACGTTCACCGGCACGGATCAAGGGCACGGCACAGGCATGGGCCAGGGCGCCGATCAAGGGAGTGAGGGGCGGACGTGCGGGAAACGACCGTCGTCGCGGCGGACTACTTCCAGTCCTACTCGGTCGTCGGACTGCTCGCCGTCGTCGGCCTGCTGTTCGTCGCCGTCGCCTTCGGGGCGGGACGCCTGCTGCGGCCGGTGGTCCCCACGCCCGAGAAACTCCTGACGTACGAGTGCGGGGTCGACCCCGTCGGCGAGGGCTGGGCCCACACCCAGGTCCGCTACTACGTCTACGCCTTCCTCTACGTGATCTTCGCCGTCGACTCGATCTTCCTCTTCCCCTGGGCGACCGTCTTCGCCGCCGACGGCTACGGCGCGACCACCCTCGTGGAGATGTTCATCTTCCTCGGCTTCCTCGCCGTGGGTCTGCTGTACGCATACAAGAAGGGCGTCCTGACATGGACGTGAACCCTGCCGCCCCCGAGCCCGTCCTGCTCCCGGAACCGAAGCGGCTCGGCGCGCTCGCCCGGCTGGCACCCGAGCCGATGAAGGTGGTCCTCAACTGGGGCCGCCGCTACTCGCTGTGGGTCTTCAACTTCGGCCTCGCCTGCTGCGCGATTGAGTTCATCGCCGCGTCGATGGCCCGCCACGACTTCATCCGCCTCGGCGTCATCCCCTTCGCGCCGGGGCCGCGCCAGGCCGACCTGATGGTCGTCTCCGGCACGGTCACGGACAAGATGGCGCCCGCGGTGAAGCGCCTGTACGAGCAGATGCCCGAGCCCAAGTACGTCATCTCCTTCGGCGCGTGCAGCAACTGCGGCGGCCCGTACTGGGACTCCTACTCCGTCACCAAGGGCGTGGACCAGATCATCCCGGTCGACGTCTACGTCCCCGGCTGCCCGCCCCGGCCCGAGGCGCTGCTCCAGGGGATCCTGAAACTCCAGGAGAAGATCGCACGGGAGTCGCTGGGGGAGCGGTACGGGTCCGCCTCCGGCGGGGGGCGGCCGTCGGCGGCGGCGCTGCAGAGCGGGCTGGTCCGGCCGCCGGCGCCGTCCGACGAGGGGGAGGGCCGATGACCGCGGTCGGCTGGCTCCCCGCCGGCGTCGAGGAACTGTTCGGTACGGAGGCCACGGCGGAGGAGTCGTACGGCGTCCTGACCGTCGACGTACCGCCCGCCTCCTGGATCACCGCGCTGGAGGCCGCGCGCGACCGGGTCGGCTGCACCTTCTTCGACTGGCTGAGCGCGGTCGACGAACCCGGCACCGGGTTCCGCGTCGCCGCGCACGTCGCCGCCCTGGCCCCGGTACGGCGCCTGCTGCTGCGCACCACGGTGCCGCACGAGGCCCCCACGCTGCCCTCCGCCGTGGACGTCTACGCGGGTGCCGCGTGGCACGAACGCGAGACGCACGAGATGTTCGGCGTCGACTTCACGGGCCACCCGGGCCTGGACCACCTGCTCCTGCCGGACGGTTTCGAGGGCCACCCCCTGCGCAAGGACTTCGTCCTCGCGGCCAGGGTCGCCAAGGCCTGGCCCGGCGCCAAGGAACCCGGGGAGTCCGAGCACGGCGGCCCCAAGCGCCGCCAGATGCTTCCCCCCGGCGTCCCCGATCCCAACGAATGGGGCCCCCTCAAGGGCCAGCTCCCCCCGGCCCCGGCCCGCCCGGCCCGGGGCACGGGCAGAACAGCGGCAGGCGCGACACGAGCGACAGGAGACCGCCCCCGCCGTACCCGTACGGCTGGGGAGGGTTCCGCGAGTCAGTCGGCCGCTCCGGAGGCGTCCGCCCAGCCCGCGACCCCACCCCGCCGCACCCGCACAGCGGCGGAAGGTTCCGCGAGCCAGGCGGCCGCCGGGTCTTCCGCCCAGCCGCGCCGTACCCGTACGGCTGTGGAGGGCTCCGCGAGCCAGTCAGCGGAGGTGCGTCCCGAGTCGGCTGCTCCGTCCGAGACGAGCGCTGCCCCCGCACGACGTGCGCGGAGCGCGAGTGAGGGGTCGGCGTCGCAGCGTTCCGGTGCCCCCGCGGCCGGCGGACCCCGCCGGGCGCGTACCGCGTCCGAGGGGCCCGCGAGCCTGCGCGCCGCGTCGGGGGCTCCGGAGTCGTCCGACGAACCCGCGGCAGCGGGTGACGAATCCGCCCCCGTGCCCACCGAGGACCGCCGGGACCAGAAGCCCCCCGCCGCTCCCCGCAGCCCGGACGCCCCCTGGCACCACGCCCGCCCCGCCTTCGCCCAACCCGGGACGGAGGCGGAAGCGGAGGCGAAGCCCGAGGCCGGTCCGGGCCGCGAGGCCCGGGAGGACGCGGCTCCGGATACCGGATCGGAGCCCGACGCCGACGCCGAGGCCGGCTCCAGGCCGGCCCCCGAGGCCGGCTCGAAACTCGAAGGCGAGCCCAAGTCGGATCGCGGACCGGCCCATGAGACCGGGGCGGTTCCCGAGGTCGGCTCGGAGCCCGAAGGCACCGCCGAGCCGGAGCCTGGTCCGGTCCGAGAACCTGCCCCCGACGCCGAGGCCGAGGCCGACGCCGACGCCGAGGCCGACGCGGTCCCCGAGACCGGCTCGGAGACCGGAAACGGCCCCGAGATCCCCACCCCCGAAGACCACTCAGGAGGCCCGCGGTGAACGACGTGCTCGACGTCGCCCTGCGACTCCTGGTCGTGTTCGTCGTCTTCCTCACCTTCCCCCTGATCGTGGGTCAGACCGAGCACAAGGTGATGGCCCACATGCAGGGCCGCCTCGGCCCCATGTACGCCGGTGGCTTCCACGGCTGGGCCCAGCTCATCGCCGACGGCGTGAAGTTCGCGCAGAAGGAGGACGTGGTCCCGGCCGGCGCGGACCGGCGCATCTTCCAGCTCGCCCCAGCCGTCGCCCTCCTGCCCTACCTCCTCGTCCTGCTCGCCATCCCGATCGGCCCGGGCGAGGGCGCGGTCGGCCAGGTGATCGACGCGGGCGTGTTCTTCGTCCTCGCCGTCATGGGCGTCGGCGTCCTCGGCTCGCTCATGGCCGGCTGGGCCTCCGCCAACAAGTTCTCCCTCCTCGGCGGCCTGCGTACCGCCGCCCAGCTCCTCGCCTACGAACTCCCGATGCTGCTCACCGCCGCCTCGGTGGCGATGGCGGCCGGCACGGTCTCCCTCGTCGGCATCCTCGACGCGTTCGAGTGGTGGTGGGTGCCCTGGCAGATCACCGGCGCGCTCGTCTTCTTCGTCGCCGGCCTCGCCGAACTCCAGCGCCCGCCCTTCGACATGCCGGTCGCCGACTCGGAGATCATCTTCGGCGCGTACACCGAGTACACCGGCCTGCGCTTCGCCCTGTTCCTCCTCGCCGAGTACGCCGGGATCGTCGTCCTGTGCGGCCTGACCACCGTCCTGTTCCTGGGCGGCTGGCACGGCCCCTGGGGTGCCGACGGGCTCGGCTGGGTCTGGACCCTGCTGAAGTCCGCGGTCCTCGCCTTCGTCGTCATCTGGCTCCGCGTCACCTACCCCCGCCTGCGCGAGGACCAGCTCCAGAAACTCTCCTGGACCCTCCTCGTCCCCCTTTCCCTCGCCCAGATCGCCCTCACCGGCATCGTGAAGGTGGTGATCCGGTAACCATGGCTCCCATCCCCGGCTCCGGCCTGGCCAAGGGCCTGGCCGTCACCCTGCGGACGATGACGAAGAAGTCCGTCACCGATCAGTACCCCGACACCCAGCCCGACCTCCCGCCCCGCACCCGCGGTGTGATCGGCCTGTTCGAGGAGAACTGCACGGTCTGCATGCTGTGCGCCCGCGAGTGCCCGGACTGGTGCATCTACATCGACTCCCACAAGGAGACGGTCCCGGCGGCGGCCCCCGGCGGACGCGAACGCAGCCGCAACGTCCTCGACCGCTTCGCCATCGACTTCTCCCTGTGCATGTACTGCGGTATCTGCATCGAGGTCTGTCCCTTCGACGCCCTGTTCTGGTCCCCGGAGTTCGAGTACGCCGAGACCGACATCCGCGACCTCACCCACGAGCGCGACAAGCTCCGCGAGTGGATGTGGACCGTCCCGGCCCCGCCCGCGCTCGACCCCGGCGCCGAGGAGCCGAAGGAACTCGCCGCCGCCCGCAAGACCGCCGACAAGCTCGCCGCCGCCCAGGCCGAACCGCAGGAGGAGGAGTCGTGATCCTCGCCGCAGCGGCGGGAACGGCCGCGCACGCCACGACCACCACCGCCGCCGGGACGCACGGCTTCCTCTCCCCGACCGGCGTGGAGATCGCCTTCCTCCTCGTCGGCCTGGTCACCTTCGGGGCCGCCGTCGTCACCGTCACCACCCGGCAGCTGGTGCACGCCGCCCTGTGGCTGGTGGTGGCCCTCGGTGGTCTCGCCGTCGAGTACCTCCTGCTCACCGCCGAGTTCATCGCCTGGGTGCAGGTCCTCATCTACGTCGGTTCCGTCGTCGTCCTCCTCCTGTTCGGGCTGATGCTCACCAGGGCCCCCATCGGCCGCTCACCGGACGCCGACTCCGGCAACCGCTGGGTCGCCCTCGCCGTGGCCGTCGCCGCCGCGGCCGCCCTGGTGTGGGTCGTCGTCGACGCCTTCCGCACCACCTGGATCGACCTGGACGGCGCCCCCGCCGGCTCCACGGACGTCACCGGCGCGAGTCTCTTCCAGCACTGGGTCCTCCCCTTCGAGGCCCTCTCCGTCCTCCTCCTCGCCGCCCTCGTCGGCGCGATCGTCCTGTCCCGCAAGGCGAAGGCCGACGCCGCGTCCGACGCGACGGACACCCGGCGCGACACGGAAGGGGCCCGCTGATGCACCTCGCCTATCCCGCCGTTCTGTCCGCCCTCCTCTTCTGCACCGGCCTGTACGGCGTCCTCGCCCGCCGCAACGCGATCCTGGTCCTGATGTCGGTCGAGCTGATGCTCAACGCCGTCAACCTGAACCTGGTCGCCTTCGACGTCTGGCTCAGCCGGACCGCCGAGGAGACCCTGCACTCCGGTCAGGCCCTCACCCTGTTCACCATCGCCATCGCCGCCGCCGAGATCGGCATCGGTCTGGCGATCGTCCTCGCCGTGTACCGCAGCCGCGGCACCTCGGACATCGACAAACTCCGTGACACCGCCGAGGGCCACGAGCCCGACGGCCCCGACAACGACACCACCGGCCGCGCAGTCCCCGGGTCCCGGACGGCCGGCGAGAAGGCCGAGGCCACCGCGTGACCACGACCACCCTCGCCGTCCTCGTCCCCCTCCTCCCGTTCCTCGGCGCGCTCGCCGGGCTGCTCCTGGGCCGCACGGCCCCCGGCTTCGTCCGCCCGCTCGCCGTCCTGCCGACGCTCGCCTCCCTCGCACTGGCCGCCACGGTCGCCTGGCGCCAGGGCGGGGACCAGACCGTCGACGCCGCGACCGAACTCACCCCCACCGGCTCGGTCCCGATCGAACTCGCCCTGCACATCGACGGCTTCGCCGCACTGACCGCCGTCCTGGTCACCGTCGTCGCCGGCTGCGTGCAGATCTACTCGACGGGCTACCTGCGCGACGACCCGCGCTACCCCTCCTACGCCGCCCTCGTCTCCCTGTTCACCTCCGCGATGCTCCTGGTCGTCTACTCCGGCGACCTGATGGTGCTGCTGGTCGGCTGGGAAGTCATGGGCATCTGCTCCTACTTCCTCGTCGGCCACTACTGGGAGACCCCCGAGGCGCGCGCCGCCTCCCTCAAGGCCTTCCTGGTCACCAAGCTCGGCGACGTCCCCTTCCTCATCGGCCTGTTCGCCCTCGCCACCGAAGCCGGGTCCTTCCGCATCACCCGCATCCTCGGCGCCGTCGCGAGCGGAGGCATCGGACACCCCACGCTGATCGCCCTGCTGCTCCTGGCGGGCGTGGCCGGCAAGTCGGCACAGTTCCCGCTGCACACCTGGCTCCCCGACGCGATGGCGGGCCCGACCCCCGTCTCCGCGCTGATCCACGCCGCGACCATGGTCGCCGCCGGTGTCTACTTCGTCGCCCGCCTCCTTCCGCTCTTCGAGGCCTCGCAGGCCGCGATGACCGTCCTCGCCGTCATGGCCGCCGTGACCATGGCCGGCTCGGCGCTCGCCGCGCTCGCCCAGGACGACATCAAACGTGTCCTCGCCTACTCGACGATCGGTCAGCTCGGCTACATGACCGGCGCCCTCGCCGTCGCCGACCGCGGTGCCGCCGTCTTCCACCTCCTGTCCCACGGCGCCTTCAAGGCGCTGCTGTTCCTCGCGGCCGGCGTGATCATCCACGCCGCCGGTACCAACTCACTGGCCGCCATGTCCCGCATGGGCCACCTGCGGGACCGGGTCCCCGACGCCTACTGGACGATGACCGTGGCGCTCCTCGCGCTCGCCGCGATCCCGCCGTTCAGCGGCTTCTTCTCCAAGGAGGCCGTCCTCGGCGTCGCCGAACACGTCGTCACCGGCCACACCGAACACGCCCCCGCCGCGGCGGGCTGGATCGTCCTCCTCGCCGGCCTCGTCACGGCCCTGCTGACCGCCGCGTACGCGATGCGGCTGTGGCTGCTGGCCTTCCGCGGGTACGGAACCGAGGCGCCCGACCACGGCAGGCAGCCGCTGACGATGACCACGGTGCTGTGGGTGCTCGCCGTACCGTCCCTCGCGTTCGGCGGGTTCGCCTACCGCGTACTGCCCGACTGGTTCGACGGCCACGACCTCACCCCGACACTCACCACCTCCGTGCTCGGCACGGGCGTGGCCTTGGTCGGCGGCATCATCACCTACGCCACCTGGCGGCACACCACCGCACACACCGCCGCCCGTGTCCCCCTCGGTGCCGTCGCCGCCCACCCCGAGGGCGACGCCGGACTGGTCGAGGCGGAGGCCATCGCCAGCCACGAACCGGCCTACGGAGACATCGCGTACGCGCCCGACCCGTCGGACCCCGGACGGCTGCTGCTCGGCCCGCTGCACCGCCACGCGGCCGCCGGCTTCCACCTGGACGCCGTGTACACGACCCTCTTCGTCCGCCCGGTCCGGGCCGGCGCGAGCCTCGTCCGGTTCCTCGACCGCGAGGTCGTCGAGACCTACGTACGCGGCGCGGGCACGCTGCCCCGCTGGCTCGGCGCCGCCGTACGACGGGCCCAGACGGGCAATCTGCAGACCTATGTGAGCGCGCTGCTCGCCGGCACCGTCGTCCTCGCGGTCGCCGCCGTCCTCGTCGCCACGGGAGCGTGAGCAGGCGTGATCGATATCAACGAGTCCGTGATGCAGTTCCTTCTGGCGTTCCTCGTCGTCGGCCCGCTCCTCGGCGCCGCCGCCGCTCTCCTGCCGGCCCCGCCCGGACTGAAGGGGAAGTCACCCGACCAGGCGGTGCTCCGCCACGGCGTGACCGTCACCGGCGCGATCCTCATCGCGGCGATCGTCCTCGCGCTCGGCTTCGACCACGACCAGCCGTCGAAGATGCAGGCCACGACCGACATCAGCTGGATCCCCGCACTGGACGTGCGCATCCACCTCGGCACCGACGGCATCTCACTCCCCCTCCTGGTCCTGACCGCGCTGCTGACCTTCCTCTGCGCGCTCCACTCGTACTTCAAGCCGCCCGCGGGCCCGTCCCCGAAGGCCTTCGTCGCCCTGCTGCTCGTCCTCGAGTCCGGCACCCTCGCGACCTTCGCCGTCCTCGACCTGATCCTGTTCTTCCTCGCCTTCGAGACGGTCCTCATCCCGATGTACTTCCTCATCGCCCGCTGGGGCGGCGAGGGCCGGGCCGAGGCCGCCTGGAAGTTCATCCTCTACACGCTGCTCGGCTCCGTGGTCATGCTGCTCGGCCTGCTCCTGATCGGAATCAAGGCGGGCACATTCGACATGGTGGCACTCGCCACTGACAACGGCCGGTCCCTGACCGCATCCGTGCAGGTCATCGCCGTACTGGCGATCGGGATCGGGCTCGCGGTGAAGACCCCGATGTGGCCGCTGCACAGCTGGCTGCCCGACGCCCACACCGCCGCGCCGACCGTCGGCTCGGTCCTGCTGGCCGGTGTCCTGCTGAAGATGGGCACGTACGGGTTCGTACGGATCCTGCTGCCCGCCGCGCCGGACGGTTTCCGCACCTTCGCGCCGTACCTCGCCGCGTTCGCCGTCGTCGGCATCATCTACGGGTCCCTCGCCTGCCTGGCCCTCGCCAAGCGGGGCGCGAAGGGCGACCTCAAACGCCTCATCGCCTACTCCTCCGTCGGCCACATGGGCTTCGTCCTCCTCGGCGTCGCGACCATGACCCCGACCGGCGTCAACGGCGCCCTGTTCGCCAACATCGCCCACGGCCTCATCACCGGCCTGCTGTTCTTCCTGGTCGGCGCCCTCAAGGACCGCACCGGCAGCACCGACCTCGACACCCTCGCGAAGGAGACCGGCGCCGCCCTCTACGGCAAGGCCCCGCGCCTCGGCGGTCTGCTCGCCTTCGCCGCCGTCGCCTCCCTCGGCCTGCCCGGCCTCGCCGGATTCTGGGGCGAGATGCTCGCCCTGTTCGGCGCCTTCGACCCCGCCGAAGGCCTCAGCCGCCCCGCCTTCCTCACCTTCATGGCCATCGGCGCGTTCGGCACCCTGCTGACGGCCGCGTACCTGCTGGTCGTGGTCCGCAGGGTCTGCATGGGCACCGCACCCCGGGACGCCCCGGAACTCACCGACGTGCGCTCCTACGAGTTCGCGGCCTGGACCCCGCTCGTCGTCCTCACCGTCGTCGCCGGCCTCTGGCCCAAGGCCCTCCTCGGACTGACCGACCCGGCCGTGCAGCAGCTCCTCGCAGGAGGCACCCGATGAGCTCCCTCGTCCAGTCCGTCGACTGGCTGGCCATCGCGCCGCCCACCATCACGGCGGTCGTCGGACTCGTCGTCCTCGTCGCCGACCTGTTCGTCGACGAGAGGCGGAAACCGCTCCTGGGCCGGCTCTCGGTGGCCGGACTCGCCGCCGCCACCCTGATGCTGCTGCCCCTCCTCGGCGCCGACCGCAGCACCTTCTGCCTGGTCGGCGACGAAGGCGTGTGCAGCTACACCGCGGACCGTTTCACCCTCGTCATCCAGTTCCTGGTCCTCGGCGGCGCCCTCCTGGCCGCCCTCCTGTCCGTCACAGCCCTGAAGGACGAGGGCAAACGGCTCCCCGAGGGCGAGTACTGGTTCCTGTTCCTCTCCTCCGCGGCCGGCGCCGCCCTCCTGCCCGCCTCCCGCGACCTCGCGACCCTCGTCGTCGCCCTGGAGGTCGCCTCCCTGCCCGCCTTCGCCCTGGTCGGCCTCAGACACGGCGACCGGAAGTCCTCCGAAGCGGCCCTGAAGTTCTTCCTGTCCTCCGTCACCGCCACCGCCGTCAGCCTGCTGGGCATCAGCTTCGTCTACGCCGCCACCGGAACCCTCCACCTCACCCTGGTCGCCGAACGCATCCAGGACGTCGACGGACAGCTCCACACCCTCACCCAGACCGGCGTCGTCCTCACCCTCATCGGCTTCGCCTTCAAGACCGCCGCCGTCCCCTTCCACTTCTGGGTCCCCGACACCTACGTGGGCGCCCCCCTGCCGATCGCCGCCTACCTGTCGGTCATCGGCAAAGCGGTCGGTTTCTCCGGCCTGATCCTCGTCACCGTCGTCGCCCTTCCGTCGTACGCCGACGTCTGGGGCCCCGCCCTCGCCGCGCTGGCCGCCCTCACCATGACCGTCGGCAACGTGGGTGCCCTCAGACAGCAGGCCACGCGCGCGTACAGCGCGGTACGCCTCCTCGCCTGGTCGTCCGTCGGTCAGGCCGGCTACCTCCTGGTGCCGATCGCCGCCGCCGCGTACTCCGGCGACCCCGAGAAGTCGATCGGCTCCACCGTCGCCTACGCCCTCATGTACGGCGCCGTGAACCTGGGCGCGTTCGCCGTGGCCGCCCTCGTCGGCCGCACGCACCGCCTCAACCGCGTCGCCGACTACCGCGGCCTCTACGCCTCCAACCCCCTCACCGCGCTCCTCCTGGGCTTCTTCCTGCTCTGCCTCGCCGGACTCCCGCCGGGCATCATCGGCCTCTTCGCCAAGATCACCGTGTTCTCCGCGGCCGTCGACGCCGGACTCGGCTGGCTCGCCGTCGTCATGGCCGTCAACGTCGTCATCGCGCTGGTCTACTACCTCCAGTGGACGGCCCTGCTGTTCCGTGCCCCCGAGGGCGAACCGGTCGAACACCGGCTCCCCGCCCCGCTCTCCGCCGCCCTCGCCCTGTCCGGCGTCCTCGGCATCGCCCTGTCCGGCGCACCCCAGCTGGTCCTGCGCTTCACCGACACCGGGCTCTTCTGAGCACACCGGGCCGAGCCCCCGCACGCGCGCGTACGGCCACCGCACGGCCACGCGCGCGTGCCGCCCGGGACGCTCCGGACGGCCGTCACCCGGACGGTTGACACGCGCCACCGCGCGCACAAGGGAACTAGTGCCCTTCGCCTGGCGTTGACCGGTACGGGAGGGTCCACTGGACGTGACACCACGAGACCAGTGGACAGCGCAGGTCAGAAGGAAGATCAGCAAGCAAGGGTCCCCCTGCCGCACGACTTGGAGGGCGTACCGTGCACCGTCGGCACAACGGGCTCAGGACAGCGGTCCTCCTCGGGGGACTGTCCGCACTCATCATCGTCATCGGCAGCTTCTTCGGCCGCATGGGGCTCGTCGTCGCCGTCCTGATCGCGCTGGGCACCAACGCGTACGCGTACTGGAACAGCGACAAGCTGGCCCTGCGCGCGATGCGCGCCCGCCCGGTGAGCGAGTTCGAGGCCCCGGGGCTGTACCGCATGGTCCGCGAGCTCTCCACCCAGGCCCGCCAGCCCATGCCGCGCCTGTACATCTCCCCGACCGAGGCCCCCAACGCCTTCGCCACCGGCCGCAACCCGCGCAACGCGGCCGTGTGCTGCACCGAAGGCATCCTGCGCCTGCTGGACGAGCGGGAGCTGCGCGGCGTCATCGGCCACGAACTCAGCCACGTCTACAACCGCGACATCCTGATCTCCTCGGTCGCCGGCGCCCTCGCCTCCGTGATCATGTTCCTGGTCAACTTCGCCTGGCTGATCCCGGTCGGCCGCTCGGACGACGACGACGGCCCCGGCCTCCTGGGCATGCTGCTGATCATGATCCTCGGCCCGCTCGCCGCGTCCCTCATCCAGCTGGCCATCAGCCGCTCCCGGGAGTACGAGGCCGACGCCTCCGGCGCCCAGCTCACCGGCGATCCCCTCGCCCTCGCCGGCGCCCTGCGCAAACTGGAGCACGGCACCAAACAGCTTCCCTTGCCCCCCGAGCCCCGCATCGAGACGGCCAGCCACATGATGATCGCCAACCCGTTCCGCCCGGGCCAGGGGCTCTCGAAGATGTTCTCCACCCACCCGCCGATGGCGGAACGCATCGCCCGGCTCGAGAAGATGGCAGGTCACCACCAGTGAAGACCATCCTGAATCTCATATGGCTCGTCTTCAGCGGCTTCTGGCTGTTCCTCGGCTACCTGCTCGCGGGCGTGCTGCTCTGCATCACGGTCATCGGCATCCCCTTCGGCGTCGCCGCCTTCCGTATCGGCGTCTACGCCCTGTGGCCCTTCGGGTACACGACGGTCGAGCGCCGGGACGCGGGAGCCCCTTCCTTCCTCGTCAACGTGCTGTGGCTGCTCCTCGCGGGCTGGTGGTTGGCGCTCGGCCACATCGTCACCGGCATCGCCCTGTGCGTGACGATCATCGGAATCCCGCTCGGGATCGCCAACTTCAAGCTGATCCCGGTCTCGCTGTTCCCGCTGGGCCGCGAAATCGTGCGGACGGACCAGTCGTTCACACAGCGCGGGTGAGGCGGGAGGCGCCCCCGTCGGTCGCGTCATGACCCGGGCGTTGTCCACAAGCCAGAGGTTGTCCACAGGCCCGCACGGGTGTCAGTGGCGGCACGCATGATGAACCCATGACCGAGCACGAGCAGTTGCTGACACAGGTGGCGGAAAAGGCCCGCAACACCCTCCCATGGGGCTGGCCTTCCCTCCCCGAGCCCATCGACGCGGCCACACTGGCACGCGCCGAGGCCACACTGGGCTTCGCCCTGCCCCCGCTGCTCGCCGAGCTCTATCTGCGCATAGCGGACGGCGGATTCGGCCCCGAGTACGGATTGCTGCCCCTGCTGGACAGCGCGCCCTCCGGTGAACCCGCCGCCGTGGCCCAGTACCTCGCCAACCGTGAGAGCGGCCGCGAGGACCCCGACTGGTCCTGGCCCGAGGGGATGCTGCCCATATCCCACTGGGGCTGCGGCATGTACGCCTGTGTGGACTGCCGCTCACCCCAGGCCACCGTTCTCCTCTTCGAACCCAACCCGGGCGACCCCGACCACGCCTGGTTCCTCGACGCGCCAGGCCTCACGGACTGGCTCCGCTCCTGGGTCCAGGGCACGGGCTGGTACGAGGAGGAGAACGAGGGGGTGGACCTGACCCCCTGGACCGGTTTCACGGGCCGGGGGACATCGGCGCCGGCATCCTGACCGAGCTCGGGGAAGGTCACCGCGGCACCCCGGAAAAACATCCCGGAACTCAAGGCTCGAAAGGACCAGACACACCTGGGAAACCCGCCGCACCTGAGAACACGCCTCACCTCGCACCCGTTACCCGCCACGGCTACCGGCTACCGCTCGCCCCCGACCTCCGCCGCACGCCGTAAGCCGCCACCCCCACCACCAGCACCCCCGCACCCACGGCCACCGAAACCCACGGCAGCGAGAACGCCAGCACCAGGCACCCGGCGAGCCCCACCGCCGGAACCACCCGCGTCGCCGGCCGTGGATCGAGTGTCCAGGCCGACGCGTTGGCCACCGCGTAGTACGTCAGCACACCGAAGGAGGAGAACCCGATCGCGCCCCGCACATCCACCGTGGCGGCCAGGACGGCGACCACCGCGCCCACGGCCAGTTCCGCCCGGTGCGGCACCTGGAACCGCGGATGCACGGCGGCGAGGGCACCCGGCAGATGCCGGTCCCGGGCCATGGCCAGCGTCGTCCGTGAGACCCCCAGGATCAGGGCGAGCAGCGAGCCCAGCGCGGCCACCGCCGCTCCCACCCGCACCACCGGCACCAGCCCGGGAACACCGGCGGCCCGCACCGCGTCGGCGAGCGGCGCGGTGGCGTCGCCCAGCCCCTTCGACCCCAGCACCGAGAGGACGGCCACAGCGACAGCCGCGTACACGACCAGCGCGATGCCCAGGGCCAGCGGGATCGCCCGGGGGATGGTGCGTGCCGGGTCCCGGACCTCCTCACCGAGGGTCGCGATACGGGCGTACCCGGCGAAGGCGAAGAACAGCAGACCGGCCGCCTGCAGCACCCCGCCGGCACCGCCGGAGACCTCGATGCCCAGCCGCCCGGCCTCGGCTTCCCCCGACGTCAGGCACACCACCACCACGGAAGCGAGGACAGCCAGGACCACACCCACGATCGCCCGCGTCAGCCACGCGGACTTCTGGACACCGCCGTAGTTCACCGCGGTCAGCGCCACCACGGCGGCCACCGCCACGGCGTGCGCCTGCCCCGGCCAGACGTACGCGCCCACGGTGAGGGCCATCGCCGCGCACGAGGCCGTCTTTCCGACCACGAAGGCCCAGCCCGCGAGATAGCCCCAGAAGTCCCCGAGCCGCTCGCGCCCGTACACGTACGTGCCGCCCGAGGCCGGGTAGAGGGTGGCGAGGCGCGCCGACGACGTGGCGTTGCAGTAGGCGACCACGGAGGCGACCGCCAGCCCGAGGAGCAGCCCGGAACCGGCCGCGTGCGCGGCGGGCGCCAGGGCGGCGAAGATCCCGGCTCCCACCATCGAGCCGAGACCGATGACCACGGCATCGCCGACGCCGAGCGTGCGCCGCAGCGCGGGACCGGAGGTGTCTGTCATGAGGCCGCACCCTACTGATCACAGGCAACCGGCATGTATACGCGCGGCGTCCTTCAAGGTGCGAGAACAGCGGGAAAGGGGCAGGTGCACGGAATGACGATCATCAGTTGGATCATCCTGGGACTGCTGGCCGGAGCCATAGCGAAGTTCCTGCTGCCCGGCCGTGACCCGGGCGGCCTCATCGGCACGACGCTGATCGGTGTCGCCGGCGCCTTCATCGGCGGCTGGATATCGGCGCGTTGGCTCGACCACCCGATCACCAAGGACTTCTACGACGGCGCCACCTGGGCCGCCGCGATCGGCGGCTCGCTGGTCCTCCTGATCGCCTACCGCATCCTGTTCGGCCACTCACGCGACTGACCGGGCACCGCGCGGCGGTCCCTGAGCCGCGGCCGGCAGGCGAGAAGGGCGGTCACCGCGCGGGTGCCCACCCTTCCTCGTGCCCGTGCGGCGCGCGAACGCCACCGGTCCCGGCGCGGCCGGCCGGACCTACCGGTAGTTCACGAACTGCAGGGCGAAGTCGAAGTCCTTGCCCTTGAGCAGCGCGATGACGGCCTGCAGGTCGTCGCGGCTCTTGGAGCTGACCCGCAGCTCGTCGCCCTGCACCTGGGCCTTCACGCCCTTCGGGCCCTCATCACGGATGATCTTCGCGACCTTCTTCGCGTTGTCCTGGGAGATGCCCTCCTCGATCGACGCGAAGATCTTGTACTCCTTGCCCGAGAGCTGGGGCTCACCCGCGTCCAGGGCCTTCAGGGAGATGCCCCGTTTGATCAGCTTGGACTGGAAGACGTCGAGGACGGCCTTCACCCGGTCCTCGGAGTTCGCCTCCATGAGGATCTTCTCCCCGGACCACGAGATCGAGGCACCCACGCCCTTGAAGTCGTAGCGCTGCGAGATCTCCTTGGCGGTCTGGTTGAGGGCGTTGTCGACCTCCTGCCGCTCGACCTTCGAGACGATGTCGAAACTGGAGTCGGCCATGTCCTGTGGCTCCTTGTATCGGGGTGCGTACCGGGCTGCGCACCGGATGCGTACCGGCGTACGTGAAGCGGCCCCCGAGCCCGGCATCGGTCCCCGGCCGCATCCGGACCAGCCTAGTCACCCCCCGGCCTCCGGGTGGCGATCAATCGGGTGGCGAAGCACCCCTGTCCATCGGGTATTGTTTACGTCGTTGCCAGGGAGCACCGCCGAAAAGCGGTTCGACGGCAGCAACCCAGGCGGTGTGCCCGAGCGGCCAAAGGGAGCAGACTGTAAATCTGCCGGCTCAGCCTTCCCAGGTTCGAATCCTGGCGCCGCCACACTGGGGAAGACCTCCTCCGGACTGCGGAAACGCAGTCCGGAGGGGGTCTCTTCGTGTTCGTGGGCGCATGCTGTTCGCGGGCGGAGGCACCAGGGCACACTGGCCCCATGTCGTCCCGTCGCCGTTCCTGCCCCGAGTGCCGTCGTGAGATCGCCGTCGTCGCCGGGCGGTACGCGCGGCACGATCCGCCCGGCGCCCGGGGGAGCGGGGAACTGACCTCGTGCCCCGGGTCGCGCAGGCAGGCCCAGTTCGGTGCGGAACAGCCCTCGTTGGACGGTTACGCGGTACCGGAGTTCCCGGGGCAGATGTCCCTCTTCTAGTTGCCGGCCACCGACTTCACGGCCACCGACACCGGCGCGGGGCCGCTGATCAGCTCCAGGGTCAGACCGGCCGTCGCGGGGGTGTCCACCAGCTCCGCCAGCACGGCGGCCACGTCGTCGCGCGGGACCGGGCCGCGGCCCGTGTGGGCCTCCAGGCGGACCAGGCCGGTACCGGCGTCGTTGGTGAGCTGACCGGGCCGCAGGATCGTCCAGTCCAGGGCGTCCAGACCGCGTACGTACGCGTCCGCCTCGCCCTTGGCGCGCAGGTACACGTCGAAGACCTCGTCGCCCTCGTGGGCCGGGTCCGCGCCCATGGACGACACGATCACGAAACGCCGTACGCCCGCGCGGACGGCCGCGTCGGCGAAGAGGACCGCAGCCGCCCTGTCCACCGTCTCCTTGCGGCCCGTACCGCTGCCCGGCCCGGCGCCCGCCGCGAACACCGCCGCGTCCGCCCCCTCCAGCCGCTCGGCGACCTCCTCCACCGACGCCGACTCCAGATCGAGCACGACCGGTTCGGCGCCCAGTTGCCGCAGCTCGTCGGCCTGTTCGGGCTTGCGGATGATGCCCGCCGCCTCGTCCCCGCGCGCGGCGAGCAGCCGCTCCAGCCGCAGCGCGATCTGACCATGACCACCAGCGATGACAATGCGCATGCCTCCGACCGTACGCCGGGGTCGCCCCGTCCGCCGCGCAACGCCCCGGGGACCCGCCCGGCTCTACGCGCTGCCCCGGCCCTGCCGGGGCAGTCCCGGTTCCCCCTCCGCCGACGACGTCTCCGCCGACGAAGCCGCCGCCGACGACGCCAACGACGCCGCCGGACCGCAGTACTCCCGCACCGCGCTCGTCCGCGCCACCACCCGCCCCCCGTGCACCACGATGCGGCTGTACCCCAGCGACAGCGCCCCCGGGAGCCCGTCCCCGCGGACCGCCAGCAGCTCGGCCGGGAAACCCGCCTCCACGCGCACCTCGGGCAGTCCCAGGGCCGCCCGCGCCGACGCGCTCACCGCGGCGTAGGCGTCCTCGGCGGACAGCCCGTGGCGGGAGGCCAGCAGGTACGCCGCCTCCAGCGGGTCGCCGCGGCCCACCGGGTTCGACACGTCCCGCAGGGCACCGCTCCCGGCGGCCACCCGCACCCCCGCCGACCGCAGCAGCCGTACCGGTGCCGAGCCCCGGCGGTCCACGGCGCCGCAGCCGCCCTGCGGCAGGCACACCACCGTCACCCCGGCCGCCGCGAGCCTGTCCGCGGTCCGCGCGGCCGGCTCGGCGGGCAGCCGGGCGAGACCGCCGCACGGGCCGAGGACGACCCCCGGCCGCAGTCCGCCCGCCATGGCCGCGAACCGGGCCGTACGGGCGGGGTCGGCGGCGTCCGTGTGCAGGTCGACGGGGCAGCCGTGTTCGGCGGCGACCTCCAGGACCGCCTCCACGTACCCCGTGGGGTCGGGGTCGAGATCGGGGCAGCCGCCCACCACGGACGCGCCCATCTTCACCGCGTCCCGCAGCACCGCGAGCCCGTCCGCCCCGGCCACCCCGGTCAGCACCCGCGGCACCGCCACCGTCGTCAGTTCGGCCAGCCCGCGCAGCGAGCGCTCCGCCCGCAGTACGGCGGTCAGCGCGCCGAGCCCGGCCACGTCGCCCACGCGTACGTGCGCCCGCAGCGCCGTCGCACCGTGCCCGAGCTGGAGCAGCGCCGCCTTCGTCGCGCGGCACTGGACGTCCCGGGGGTCGTACGAGACGGGGCCGCCGGCGTCGGCGGACAGGGCGGTGTCCGCGTGGGCGTGGGGCTCCGCGGGGGCCGGCAGGAGCAGATAGCCGGTGAGGTCGACCTGTGTGCCGCACGCGCGCGTGCCGTCCGCCGCCAGGCTGCCGGCCGTACCGACCGCCTCGATGCGCCCGCCGCCCAGCAGTACGTCCACGGTCCGGCCGTCGGTGAGACGCGCGCCGCACAGCAGCAGCGGGGCCGGATCGACCGCAGCCGGAGCCGGAGCCGGATCCGAGGACGAGGGCGGACGGGACGGTGGCTGCGGCCGGCTGTCGGGCATCGCGTTCCAGGGGCTCGGGCTGCGTACGGGGAGCAGGGGCACGCAGGCAAGATCACGCAGAGTGAGTCCGAGCCTAGGCCGGGGGCCCGTCCCTCGCCGGGAGGAGCCCAATAGTCGTACCGGCGTGGTCCACCCGGGAGAGGGGGGCCGAAACGGATTTGGGCGATCGGCGGCGGACCGTGTAATGTCTTCATCGCTCGCCCCAATAGCTCAGTCGGCAGAGCGTCTCCATGGTAAGGAGAAGGTCAACGGTTCGATTCCGTTTTGGGGCTCTGGTGTGAGAGGTTCCCGCCGCGAGGCGGGGCCCGATCGCATCAAAGCGGTGTAGCTCAGTCGGTAGAGCAAGCGGCTCATAATCGCTGTGTCACCGGTTCAAGTCCGGTCACCGCTACAGACAGTAGCCGATTGCGGGGTCGGTCCTTCGATCGGCTACTCTTCATTGCGTAAATACAGTCAATCCGTTCGTCAAGGAGCACTCACGTGGCTGCCACCGACGTCCGCCCGAAGATCACGCTGGCCTGCGTGGAGTGCAAGGAGCGGAACTACATCACCAAGAAGAACCGGCGTAACAACCCGGACCGTCTTGAGATGAAGAAGCACTGCCCGCGTTGCAACGCGCACACCGCGCACCGCGAAACGCGATAAAACAGGCTCGTACACGAGGCCGTCCCCCCAGCCAGGGGGGCGGCCTCGTGTCGTTTTCCCGTTGGCCGGATACGGTCAGGACCGGCCGACCGCAGGCAGACACCCGCAGAGACAGCCAGACACAGGAGGTGCCGCGCGCATGGCGCTCGACCAGTCCTTCGTGGGGCGGAGCTACCCGCCCACCGAGCCCTACGAGGTGGGCCGGGAGAAGATCCGCGAGTTCGCCGAGGCGGTGGGGGACGCCAACCCGGCGTACACGGACGCGGAGGCCGCCAAGGCGCTCGGCCACCCCGATGTGATCGCCCCGCCCACCTTCGTGTTCGCGATCACCTTCAAGGCCGCCGGACAGGTCGTCGCCGACCCGCAGCTCGGCCTCGACTACAGCCGGGTGGTGCACGGCGACCAGAAGTTCGCCTACGTCCGTCCCGTGCGCGCCGGTGACCGGCTCACGGTCACCTCGACCATCGAGGCGGTCAAGTCGATGGCGGGCAACGACATACTGGACATCCGCGGCGAGGTGCACGACCAGGCCGGCGAACACGTCGTGACCGCCTGGACCAAGCTGGTGGCCCGCGCGGCCGAGGAGGCGTGACCAACACCATGACGGCGAAGATCTCCTACGCCGACGTCGAGGTCGGCACCGAGCTGCCCGCACAGACGTTCCCCGTGACCCGGGCCACCCTCGTCCAGTACGCGGGCGCCTCCGGCGACTTCAACCCCATCCACTGGAACGAGAAGTTCGCCAAGGAGGTCGGCCTCCCCGACGTCATCGCGCACGGCATGTTCACCATGGCCGAGGCGATCCGCGTGGTGACCGACTGGACGGGCGACCCGGGCGCGGTCGTCGAGTACGGCGTCCGCTTCACCCGGCCGGTCGTCGTCCCCGATGACGACCGGGGCGCCGTCATCGAGGTCAGTGGCAAGGTCGCCGCCAAGCTCGACGACCACACGGTCCGCGTCGACCTCACCGCGACCAGCGCCGGACAGAAGGTGCTGGGCATGTCGCGGGCGGTCGTCCGGCTGAGCTGAGCCGAGCCGGACGCGGCGGGGGCTTGTCGGTGCCGTCTCGTAGTCTTGGGCCCGTGCAGGAACTCCACGACGCCCCCCTCGCCCCGCTGACCACCTTCCGGCTGGGCGGCCCCGCGACCCGGCTGGTCACCGCGACGACCGACGACGAGGTGATCGCCGTCGTCCGCGAGGCCGACGACAGCGGTACGCCGCTGCTGGTCATCGGCGGCGGCTCCAACCTGGTCATCGGCGACAAGGGCTTCGACGGCACCGCCCTCGTCGTCGCGACCAAGGGCTTCACCCTGGACGGCACACGCCTGGAGCTGGCCGCCGGCGAGGTGTGGACCGACGCCGTCGCCCGCACCGTGGAGGCGGGTCTCGCCGGCATCGAGTGCCTGGCCGGCATCCCCGGCTCGGCGGGCGCCACCCCGATCCAGAACGTCGGGGCGTACGGCCAGGAGGTCTCCTCCACCATCACCGAGGTCGTCGCCTACGACCGCCGCACCCGCGAGACCGTCACCCTCGGCAACGAGGAGTGCGCCTTCTCGTACCGCCACAGCCGCCTCAAGGCCGACCCCGAGCGTTACGTCGTCCTGCGGGTGCGTTTCGAACTGGAGGACGCGGGCGGCCTCTCCGGGCCCGTCAAGTACGCCGAGACGGCCCGTGTCCTCGGTGTCGCGCCGGGCGACCGGGTACCGCTGGCCACAGCCCGCGAGACGGTGCTGAAGCTCCGCGCGGGCAAGGGCATGGTCCTGGACCCCGAGGACCACGACACCTGGTCGGCCGGCTCCTTCTTCACCAACCCGATCCTCGACGACGAGGCGTTCGCGGCCTTCCGCGCGCGTGTACGGGAGCGGCTCGGCGACGGCGTGGAGCCCCCCGCGTATCCCGCGGGCGAGGGACACACCAAGACGTCCGCGGCCTGGCTGATCGACAAGGCCGGCTTCACCAAGGGCTACGGCCAGGGCCCGGCCCGCATCTCCACCAAGCACACCCTCGCCCTCACCAACCGGGGCGAGGCGACGACCGAAGACCTCCTCGCCCTGGCCCGGGAAGTCGTCGCGGGCGTCCGCGGCGCGTTCGGCGTCACCCTGGTCAACGAACCGGTCACGGTGGGCGTCAGCCTGTAGCCGAATCTCCGTCGCCGTCCGGCGCACGGGTCCGCGATCCTGGGCGCGTGAAGCCGGCCCCATGCATCTGAGACTGCGCGAGTTCCGTCCCCGGACCGGCCCGCGCGAGCACCGCGTCGTCCAGCCCCGGCACATCCTGCGCCGCACCTCGCCGCGTGCCCCGGAACCGATCGGCCTGCTCCTCGGCGACCACGACGGGCTGAACCGGCTCGTCGTCCTGTTCTCCTTCGCCGCGTACTCGCGCCGCACGATCGTCCATGTGCCGCTGTGCCCACCCGTGCCGCCCTGGGGGTATCTCCCAGGCCCTTGAGGCACTGGGGGAGGCACGATCGCCGACAGTTACGCCGGGGCGGTGAGCCAGTCGTCCACCCCTGCCAGCAGCTTTGCCTTCACGTCCTCCGGGGCCGTTGAGCCTCGTACCGACTGGCGGGCCAGTTCGGCCAGTTCCGGGTCCGTGAAGCCGTGGTGGTTCCGTGCGATCTCGTACTGGGCCGCCAGGCGGGAGCCGAACAGCAGGGGGTCGTCCGCGCCCAGCGCCAGGGGTACGCCCGCTTCGAAGAGGGTCCGCAGCGGTACGTCCTCGGGCTTGTCGTAGACGCCCAGCGCCACGTTCGACGCCGGGCACACCTCGCACGTCACCTGGCGGTCCGCGAGCCGCTTCAGCAGCCGTGGGTCCTCCGCCGCCCGTACGCCGTGTCCGATGCGGTCCGCCTCCAGGTCGTCCAGGCAGTCCCGTACCGACGCCGGGCCCGTCAGCTCGCCGCCGTGCGGCGCCGACAGCAGCCCGCCCTCACGCGCGATCGCGAACGCGCGGTCGAAGTCGCGGGCCATCCCGCGCCGCTCGTCGTTGGAGAGGCCGAACCCCACGATCCCCCGGTCCGCGTACCGCACCGCCAGCCGGGCCAGCGTGCGCGCGTCCAGGGGATGCTTCATCCGGTTGGCCGCCACCAGCACCCGCATCCCGATCCCGGTGTCCCGCGCCGCCGCGTCCACCGCGTCCAGGATGATCTCCAGTGCCGGGATCAGCCCGCCCAGCCGGGGCGCGTACGACGTCGGGTCCACCTGGATCTCCAGCCAGCCCGAGCCGTCCCGCACCTCCTCCTCCGCCGCCTCCCGCACAAGGCGCCGGATGTCGTCCGGCTCCCTGAGGCACGAGCGCGCCGCGTCGTACAGCCGCTGGAAGCGGAACCAGCCGCGCTCGTCCGTGGCCCGCAGTCTCGGCGGCTCCCCGCTCGTCAGGGCGTCGGTCAGCGCCTCGGGCAGGCGCACGCCGTACTTGTCGGCCAGCTCCAGCAGGGTGGTGGGCCGCATGGACCCGGTGAAGTGCAGGTGCAGATGGGCTTTCGGCAGCTCAGAGAGATCACGTACACGCGGGGGGTTCGGGGGGTACCCCCCTGAAGAGCTCAGCATTCGCCGATCCTGCCGCACGCTCCCGCCGTCCCGGTAGCGGTTTCCCCATTCGTGGTCTTGCTCGCACAAACAAACAGGGGCGCACGGGAGGAGACCCGGGCGCCCCTGTGGGGGAGGGCGACGTCAGTCGCGCGCCTCCGCCAGCAGCTTCTGGATCCGGCTCACGCCCTCGACGAGGTCCTCGTCGCCCAGCGCGTACGACAGCCGCAGGTAGCCCGGCGTGCCGAACGCCTCACCCGGCACCACCGCGACCTCGGCCTCCTCCAGGATGAGTGCCGCCAGCTCGACGGAGCTCTGCGGCCGCTTGCCCCGGATCTCCTTGCCGATCAGCGCCTTCACCGAGGGATAGGCGTAGAACGCGCCCTCGGGCTCCGGGCAGACCACGCCGTCGATCTCGTCGAGCATCCGCACGATGGTCTTCCGCCGGCGGTCGAAGGCCTCACGCATGGTCGCGACGGCGTCCAGGTCGCCGGAGACGGCGGCGAGTGCGGCCACCTGGGCGACGTTGGAGACGTTCGACGTGGCGTGCGACTGGAGGTTGGTCGCGGCCTTCACCACGTCCTTCGGGCCGATGATCCAGCCGACCCGCCAGCCCGTCATCGCGTACGTCTTCGCGACACCGTTGACCACGATGCACTTGTCGCGCAGCTCGGGCAGGAGCGCGGGCAGCGACACCGACACGGCGTCGCCGTAGACCAGGTGCTCGTAGATCTCGTCCGTCAGCACCCACAGGCCGTGCTCGACGGCCCAGCGGCCGATCGCCTCGGTCTCGGCCTCGCTGTAGACCGCGCCGGTCGGGTTCGACGGGGAGACGAAGAGGACGACCTTCGTCTTCTCGGTGCGGGCCGCCTCCAGCTGCTCCACGCTCACCCGGTAACCGGTCGTCTCGTCGGCGACCACCTCGACCGGGACACCGCCGGCCAGCCGGATCGACTCCGGGTACGTCGTCCAGTACGGCGCCGGGACGATGACCTCGTCGCCCGGGTCGAGGATCGCGGCGAAGGCCTCGTAGATGGCCTGCTTGCCGCCGTTGGTGACCAGGATCTGCGACGGGTCGACCTCGTAGCCGGAGTCGCGCAGCGTCTTCGCGGCGATCGCGGCCTTCAGCTCCGGCAGACCGCCGGCCGGCGTGTACCGGTGGTACTTCGGGTTCTTGCAGGCCTCGATCGCGGCCTCGACGATGTAGTCAGGCGTCGGGAAGTCGGGCTCACCGGCACCGAAGCCGATCACCGGTCGCCCGGCGGCCTTGAGGGCCTTGGCCTTGGCGTCCACGGCGAGGGTGGCGGACTCGGAGATCGCACCGACTCGGGCGGAGACCCGGCGCTCGGTGGGAGGGGTTGCAGCGCTCATGGGGCCCATCGTTCCAGACCGGAAACCCACGCGGCACGAGGGTTTCACGTACTGAACAACACCGGGCAAACCCCTGAACACCAGTCCGGATCGATGCCGCCGGTCCACCACGGCCGGGACGGTCCTCCGCCGGAACGGTGCCTCCCGCGTACTTTCTGTTCGACGCCCGGCCCAGGAACACGTACACTCTCACCTCGTTGGCCTTCAGCGGCCCGCGCTCAGCCGGTGCACACCAAGCATCCGGTCGGATGCGGTACGTTGGGGGACACACAAAGGGTCGTAGCTCAATTGGTAGAGCACTGGTCTCCAAAACCAGCGGTTGGGGGTTCAAGTCCCTCCGGCCCTGCTACACACACCTTCGCCAGGATGTGTGCGCATGTACGTACAGCAATGCACCGCCGTGCGGGCTCAGACCGGGCGCGGCACGGCCACGACCCGGAATCAGGTGAGGACGAGTGACGGACGCCGTGGGCTCCATCGACATGCCTGATGCCCAGGACGAGGCGCCGGACTCCCAGAAGAAGACCCGCAAGGGCGGCAAGCGGGCCAAGAAAGGCCCGCTGAAGCGCCTCGCGCTCTTCTACCGCCAGATCATCTCGGAGCTCCGCAAGGTCGTCTGGCCGACCCGAAACCAGCTGACGTCGTACACGACCGTCGTGATCGTCTTCGTCGTCCTGATGATCGGTCTGGTCACCCTGATCGACTATGGTCTCAGTCACGCCGCCAAGTACGTCTTCGGCTGAGCCGAGAGCGAAGAGCGCCGAGGTATCCGGCGCTCCTTTTCGCATGTTCCACCCCTTGTATCCAGGAAGAAGCAGCCACCGTGTCTGACCCGAACGTGAACGACGCCGTTGAGCCTTACGGCGAAGGGGCCGAGTCCGCCGAGGACGCGCTCGCCGCCGTCGAGGGCCCGGACGTCGAGGACACCGAGGCCTTCGCCGAGGCCGAGGCTGCCGACACCACCGCGGACGAGAGCGCCGAGACGGACGAGAGCGCCGAGACGGAAGAGAGCGCCGAGGCCGTGGAAGCGGCCGAGGAGCCCGAGGACGACCGTGACCCGGTCGAGAAGCTCCGTGAGGAACTGCGGACGCTGCCCGGCGAGTGGTACGTCATCCACACGTACGCGGGTTACGAGAACCGGGTGAAGACCAACCTGGAGCAGCGCGCCGTCTCGCTGAACGTCGAGGACTACATCTTCCAGGCCGAGGTGCCGCAGGAAGAGGTCGTCCAGATCAAGAACGGCGACCGCAAGACGATCCGCCAGAACAAGCTGCCGGGCTACGTCCTGGTCCGCATGGACCTGACGAACGAGTCCTGGGGCGTCGTCCGCAACACCCCCGGTGTCACCGGCTTCGTGGGCAACGCCTACGACCCGTACCCGCTGACGTTGGACGAGATCGTCAAGATGCTCGCCCCGGAGGCCGAGGAGAAGGCCGCCCGCGAGGCCGCCGAGGCCGAGGGCAAGCCGGCCCCGCAGCGCAAGGTCGAGGTCCAGGTGCTGGACTTCGAGGTCGGCGACTCGGTCACCGTCACCGACGGCCCGTTCGCCACGCTGCAGGCGACCATCAACGAGATCAACCCCGACTCCAAGAAGGTCAAGGGCCTGGTGGAGATCTTCGGCCGCGAGACCCCGGTCGAGCTCTCCTTCGACCAGATCCAGAAGAACTAGCTCTTCTGGCACACAGCTTCCGAACAGGTCAGGCGGGCGTGCGAGCGTCCGTCTGACCTGCTCGGTTTTTGGCCGCGCATCTATACCCGTTATCGTTGTGCGGTATGCCTGCGTCCGGGTTGTCCCCATGACGCGGGCAGGACCCGAACCGAAAGGACCCGGAGAGCCATGCCTCCCAAGAAGAAGAAGGTCACGGGGCTCATCAAGCTCCAGATCCAGGCCGGTGCCGCGAACCCGGCTCCGCCGGTCGGCCCCGCGCTGGGTCAGCACGGCGTGAACATCATGGAGTTCTGCAAGGCCTACAACGCCGCGACCGAGTCGCAGCGCGGCTGGGTCATCCCGGTGGAGATCACGGTCTACGAGGACCGTTCCTTCACCTTCGTCACCAAGACCCCGCCGGCCGCCAAGATGATCCTCAAGGCCGCGGGTGTGGAGAAGGGCTCCGGCGAGCCGCACAAGACCAAGGTCGCGAAGATCACCGCCGACCAGGTCCGTGAGATCGCCACGACCAAGATGCCCGACCTCAACGCCAACGACCTGGACGCCGCGTCGAAGATCATCGCCGGCACCGCCCGTTCCATGGGCATCACGGTCGAGGGCTGACCTCCACCCCCGTAAGCCAAGCAGTAGTGGAAGGGCCGGCTCGGCCCGGACCACGACTCCTCGACAATTCACAGGAGCTTTCAGTGAGCAAGCGCAGCAAGTCTCTCCGCGCTGCGGACGCCAAGATCGACCGGGAGAAGCTGTACGCCCCGCTCGAGGCCGTCCGTCTCGCCAAGGAGACGTCCACGACCAAGTTCGACGGCACCGTCGAGGTCGCCTTCCGTCTGGGTGTCGACCCGCGCAAGGCCGACCAGATGGTCCGTGGCACCGTGAACCTCCCGCACGGCACCGGTAAGACCGCCCGGGTCCTGGTCTTCGCGACCGGTGACCGTGCCGAGGCCGCGCGTGCCGCGGGCGCCGACATCGTCGGCGCCGACGAGCTGATCGACGAGGTGTCGAAGGGCCGTCTGGACTTCGACGCCGTCGTCGCCACCCCGGACCTCATGGGCAAGGTCGGCCGCCTCGGCCGCGTGCTCGGTCCCCGTGGCCTGATGCCGAACCCGAAGACCGGCACCGTGACCCCGGACGTCACCAAGGCCGTCAACGACATCAAGGGCGGCAAGATCGAGTTCCGCGTCGACAAGCACTCGAACCTGCACTTCATCATCGGCAAGACGTCGTTCGACGACACCAAGCTGGTGGAGAACTACGCAGCGGCGCTGGAGGAGATCCTCCGTCTGAAGCCGTCCGCCGCCAAGGGCCGCTACATCAAGAAGGCCGCCATCACCACCACGATGGGCCCCGGCATTCCGCTCGACTCCAACCGCACCCGCAACCTCCTCGTCGAGGAGGACCCGGCCGCCGTCTGAGCCGGGCGGGCCGGGTGACCGGCCCGTGCACACCGCGAAAAACCCGTCCCCGCGTCTCGTCCGAGGCGCGGGGGCGGGTTTTTTCGTACGACAGTGTCAGTGGCGTGGGTTACCTTTCTTCTGACTTCACAGGTGTGACACAGCGAAACAACCAGGGGTGGGATTCATGGGCATGGCCGCATGGAAGCGCGTGGGTGTCTGTCTGACGGCCGCGGCCGTCGTCGCGGGCGTCGCGGGCTGTCAGGACGGTGACGGGGGCGGGACGAAGAAGAAGGCCGCCGACTCGGCGGAGTCCGGGGTCCAGACGCAGAACGAGATGACGAAGGTCCTCCAGGCGGCCTTCAGGAACACCTCGGAGGCCAAGTCCTCCAAGGTCCGGATGACCATGACGACGCCGGCCGGGGTGGACGGCGGCGGCACCATGGAGCTCTCCGGCGTACAGGGCTGGGACCCGGCCGTCATGGACGTCACCATGAAGGGCTCCATGCTCACGGCGGGCGACCCGGACGCGCCCGAGCGGGTCCGCATGATCATGCTCGACAACGTCATGTACATGGACATGGGCGCGAAGCAGGCCGCCGAGATGGACGGCAAGCGCTGGATGAAGATGGACTTCGCCGCCATCGCCGAGGCGTCCGGCGACCCCGAGATCCAGAAGCAGATGACCGGCGGCCTGGAGAACATGAACCAGGACCCGGCGAAGCAGCTCGCCCTCCTGCTGGAGTCGCCGAGCCTGAAGCACGTCGGCCCGGAGAAGGTCGACGGCGTCCAGACGCAGCGCTACAAGGGCACGCTGAGCTTCGAGGAGATGATCGACGCCAACAAGTCGTTCGACCTGCTCTCCGAGAAGGAGCGCGAGGACCTGATCGCCACCGCCAAGAAGTCGGGCCTGAAGGGGTACGACACCCAGGTCTGGGTGAACGAGGACAACTACCCGGTCAAGATGGCCGTCGGCATGAAGACGCCGCAGGGCACGATGAACATGACGGCCAACTACTCCGACTACGGTGCCAAGGCCGAGGTCGAGGCACCGTCGGCGAGCGAGACCTTCGACCTCATGGAAATGCTGAAGGAGCTGGAGGACCTCGGGGCGGACCCCGAGGCCGGCCTCGACTCCTGAAGGACCTGACGCTCCCGATCGGCCGATTTGCTTGACGCCGATCCGTTCGCGTACTCTTCCACGGAAGCCAAAGACCGCTGGTCGTTGCCGTGAGCTCGTCAGAGTTCACGGTGGCCGAAGGATCCGCTGAACTGCGGACGACCCGCGCAGGTGTCAGTGGAAGAGTTCCCGGAGTTCGCTGCCGCAAGGAAGCGAGCAACCGGTTGAGCTACGCCCCGTGCGCCTGCGCCGGGGCGTTTCGTTTTCCCCAGTCCTCCTTCGGGTCCGCGCGGTCCGAATCACCCGGAAGGAGGCCGAGGCTCTATGGCGAGGCCCGACAAGGCTGCCGCGGTTGCCGAGTTGACGGACCAGTTCCGCAACTCCAGCGCCGCCGTGCTGACCGAGTACCGCGGTCTCACCGTGGCCCAGCTCAAGCAGCTGCGCCGTTCGCTCGGTGAGAACGCCCAGTACGCCGTGGTGAAGAACACGCTGACCAAGATTGCGGCCAACGAGGCCGGGATCTCGACGCTGGACGACCTGTTCAACGGTCCGACGGCAGTCGCCTTCGTCACCGGTGACCCGGTGGAGTCGGCGAAGGGTCTTCGTGACTTCGCCAAGGACAACCCGAATCTCGTCATCAAGGGCGGTGTCCTTGACGGCAAGGCGCTGTCCGCCGACGAGATCAAGAAGCTTGCGGACCTCGAGTCCCGCGAGGTTCTGCTCGCCAAGCTGGCGGGCGCTTTCAAGGGCAAGCAGACGCAGACTGCTCAGCTCTTCCAGGCGCTCCCCTCGAAGCTCGTCCGCACCGTGGACGCGCTCCGTGCCAAGCAGGACGAGCAGGGCGGTGCCGAGTAATTCGGCTCGCTCCCCGATCCTCGCCGCGTGAACCGCACGCGATGAGGATCGACGCGGGCCCGACGTCTACGGAGTAATGCCGTCAGGCATACGCCCGCCTCACCCCGTACACCCGGCACCTGCCGATTTAGTGGAAGGACCGCCATCATGGCGAAGCTCAGCCAGGAAGACCTGCTCGCCCAGTTCGAGGAGATGACCCTCATCGAGCTCTCCGAGTTCGTGAAGGCCTTCGAGGAGAAGTTCGACGTCACCGCCGCCGCCGCCGTCGCCGTCGCCGGCCCGGCCGGTCCGGCCGCCCCGACCGAGGCCGCCGAGGAGAAGGACGAGTTCGACGTCATCCTCACCGGTGCCGGCGACAAGAAGATCCAGGTCATCAAGGTCGTGCGTGAGCTGACCTCCCTGGGTCTGAAGGAGGCCAAGGACCTCGTGGACGGCGCCCCGAAGCCCGTCCTCGAGAAGGTCGCCAAGGACGCCGCCGAGAAGGCCGCCGAGTCCCTCAAGGGCGCCGGCGCCTCCGTCGAGGTCAAGTAACACCTTCGGGGTCCCCACGGGTCCCCTGCGCGTCCCCAGGGACGTGTAACGCTCAAGCGCTGAGGAGCGATCATCCATCCGGGTGGTCGCTCCTCGGCGTATGAGGGGTCCGGCGGCCGCTGCCTTGCACCCGGGACGGCGGGGAGTAAGGTGATCTTCGTTGTGCCTCCGGGGACCACGAAGATCTGCCTGGTGGCAGGCGGTTCCGGCGAGAGGGGCCTTGACGAACCGCACGCAGCGCGCAATTCTCAGGACGCGTCGTCACAAGGATCCGAATCCGAGGCATGGATCGACGGCAAAGAGGGCAGTATCAACGTGCGTTGAGGGCAGCGCCGTGTCGCAGGAGTTGAGAAGAACGAGGGCCTCCACCGGTTCCGTAAACCGGCATTGGACATCAGTGTGCCAAATGGCTACACTGACCCTTTGCGCTGCCTGTTAGCTGTCCCCTGCCCGTCACCAGGGGCATGCCCTCGCTCGAGCACCGACGACTAGATCATCTCTGACCTGGGATGTCTGTCTCTCTGCCCAGTGGGGGGCCGGTACGCGCGTAGTGAGTCCGAGCCCTCGGAAGGACCCCCTCTTGGCCGCCTCGCGCAACGCCTCGACCGCGAATACGAACAACGGTGCCAGCACCGCCCCGCTGCGCATCTCCTTTGCAAAGATCAAGGAGCCTCTCGAGGTTCCGAACCTGCTCGCGCTGCAGACCGAAAGCTTCGACTGGCTGCTCGGGAACACCGCTTGGCAGAGTCGGGTCGAG
This sequence comes from Streptomyces sp. NPDC051740, assembly GCF_044453165.1. NCBI lineage: Bacteria > Bacillati > Actinomycetota > Actinomycetes > Kitasatosporales > Streptomycetaceae > Streptomyces > Streptomyces sp. NPDC051740. Next base: position 180,310 of record NZ_JBITCL010000001.1, read on the forward strand.
GAGGCTCTCGAGAGCGGGCACGACGTCCCCACCAAGTCCGGTCTGGAGGAGATCTTCGAAGAGATCTCCCCGATCGAGGACTTCTCCGGGTCGATGTCGCTGACCTTCCGCGACCACCGCTTCGAGCCGCCGAAGAACTCCATCGACGAGTGCAAGGACCGCGACTTCACGTACGCGGCCCCGCTCTTCGTCACCGCCGAGTTCACCAACAACGAGACCGGCGAGATCAAGTCCCAGACCGTCTTCATGGGCGACTTCCCGCTCATGACGAACAAGGGCACGTTCGTCATCAACGGCACCGAGCGTGTCGTGGTGTCGCAGCTCGTCCGTTCGCCGGGTGTCTACTTCGACTCCTCCATCGACAAGACGTCCGACAAGGACATCTTCTCCGCCAAGATCATCCCGTCCCGGGGTGCCTGGCTGGAGATGGAGATCGACAAGCGCGACATGGTCGGTGTCCGTATCGACCGCAAGCGCAAGCAGTCCGTCACCGTCCTCCTGAAGGCGCTCGGCTGGACCACCGAGCAGATCCTCGAGGAGTTCGGCGAGTACGAGTCCATGCGCGCCACCCTGGAGAAGGACCACACCCAGGGCCAGGACGACGCGCTGCTCGACATCTACCGCAAGCTGCGTCCGGGCGAGCCCCCCACGCGTGAGGCCGCGCAGACGCTGCTGGAGAACCTGTACTTCAACCCCAAGCGCTACGACCTCGCGAAGGTCGGCCGCTACAAGGTGAACAAGAAGCTCGGCGGGGACGAGCCGCTGGACGCCGGCGTGCTCACCACCGACGACATCATCGCCACCATCAAGTACCTGGTGAAGCTGCACGCCGGGGAGACCGAGACGGTCGGCGAGTCCGGTCGCTCGATCATGGTCGAGACCGACGACATCGACCACTTCGGCAACCGTCGTATCCGCAACGTCGGCGAGCTGATCCAGAACCAGGTCCGTACGGGTCTCGCCCGTATGGAGCGCGTCGTGCGCGAGCGCATGACCACCCAGGACGTCGAGGCGATCACGCCGCAGACCCTGATCAACATCCGGCCGGTCGTCGCCTCCATCAAGGAGTTCTTCGGCACCAGCCAGCTGTCGCAGTTCATGGACCAGAACAACCCGCTGTCGGGGCTGACGCACAAGCGTCGTCTGAACGCCCTCGGCCCGGGTGGTCTCTCCCGTGAGCGGGCCGGCTTCGAGGTCCGTGACGTGCACCCGTCGCACTACGGCCGCATGTGCCCGATCGAGACGCCCGAAGGCCCGAACATCGGTCTGATCGGTTCGCTCGCCTCGTACGGCCGGATCAACCCGTTCGGCTTCATCGAGACGCCGTACCGCAAGGTCGTCGAGGGCCAGGTCACCGACGAGGTCGACTACCTGACCGCCGACGAGGAGGACCGCTTCGTCATCGCGCAGGCCAACGCCCCGCTCAACGACGACATGCGGTTCGTCGAGAACCGGATCCTGGTCCGCCGCCGTGGCGGCGAGGTCGACTACGTCCCCGGTGACGACGTCGACTACATGGACGTCTCGCCGCGCCAGATGGTGTCGGTCGCGACCGCCATGATCCCGTTCCTCGAGCACGACGACGCCAACCGCGCCCTCATGGGCGCGAACATGATGCGCCAGGCCGTGCCGCTGATCAAGAGCGAGTCCCCGCTCGTCGGCACCGGCATGGAGTACCGCTCCGCCGTCGACGCCGGCGACGTGGTCAAGGCCGAGAAGGACGGTGTGGTCCAGGAGGTCTCCGCGGACTACATCACCACCGCCAACGACGACGGCACGTACATCACGTACCGCCTGGCCAAGTTCTCGCGCTCCAACCAGGGCACCTCGGTCAACCAGAAGGTCATCGTCAACGAGGGCGACCGGATCATCACCGGCCAGGTCCTCGCCGACGGCCCGGCCACCGAGAACGGCGAGATGGCGCTCGGCAAGAACCTGCTGGTCGCGTTCATGCCGTGGGAGGGTCACAACTACGAGGACGCGATCATCCTGTCGCAGCGCCTCGTGCAGGACGACGTCCTCTCCTCGATCCACATCGAGGAGCACGAGGTCGACGCCCGTGACACCAAGCTCGGCCCCGAGGAGATCACCCGGGACATCCCGAACGTCTCCGAGGAGGTCCTCGCCGACCTCGACGAGCGCGGCATCATCCGCATCGGTGCCGAGGTCGTCGCCGGCGACATCCTCGTCGGCAAGGTCACGCCCAAGGGTGAGACCGAGCTGACCCCCGAGGAGCGGCTGCTGCGCGCGATCTTCGGTGAGAAGGCCCGCGAGGTCCGTGACACCTCGCTGAAGGTGCCGCACGGCGAGATCGGCAAGGTCATCGGCGTCCGCGTCTTCGACCGCGAGGAGGGCGACGAGCTGCCGCCGGGCGTGAACCAGCTGGTCCGCGTCTACGTCGCGCAGAAGCGCAAGATCACCGACGGTGACAAGCTCGCCGGCCGCCACGGCAACAAGGGCGTCATCTCCAAGATCAACCCGATCGAGGACATGCCGTTCCTGGAGGACGGCACCCCGGTCGACATCATCCTCAACCCGCTGGGTGTCCCGTCCCGAATGAACCCGGGACAGGTCCTGGAGATTCACCTCGGCTGGCTCGCCAGCCGCGGCTGGGACGTCTCCGGCCTCGCGGAGGAGTGGGCCGAGCGGCTCCAGGCCATCGGCGCCGACAAGGTCGAGCCCGGCACCAACGTCGCCACCCCGGTCTTCGACGGTGCGCGTGAGGACGAGCTCGCGGGTCTGCTCCAGCACACCATCCCGAACCGCGACGGCGAGCGCATGGTGCTCCCGTCCGGCAAGGCGCGGCTGTACGACGGCCGCTCGGGCGAGCCGTTCCCGGAGCCGATCTCGGTCGGCTACATGTACATCCTGAAGCTGCACCACCTGGTCGACGACAAGCTGCACGCCCGTTCGACCGGCCCGTACTCCATGATCACCCAGCAGCCGCTGGGTGGTAAGGCTCAGTTCGGTGGCCAGCGGTTCGGCGAGATGGAGGTGTGGGCACTCGAGGCGTACGGCGCCGCCTACGCCCTCCAGGAGCTGCTGACCATCAAGTCCGACGACGTCACCGGCCGCGTGAAGGTCTACGAGGCCATCGTCAAGGGCGAGAACATCCCCGAGCCCGGCATCCCCGAGTCCTTCAAGGTCCTCATCAAGGAGATGCAGTCCCTGTGCCTGAACGTGGAGGTGCTGTCCAGCGACGGTATGTCCATCGAGATGCGTGACACCGACGAGGACGTCTTCCGCGCTGCGGAGGAGCTCGGCATCGACCTGTCCCGGCGCGAGCCGAGCAGCGTCGAAGAGGTCTGACGGGAGTGGGGCGGCCTTCCCCGTGAAGGCCGCCCGCCCCAGGACCCCCGTATCAGACCCCAAGACTTACAACCCTGAGAGGGATTGACGCATAGTGCTCGACGTCAACTTCTTCGACGAGCTCCGGATCGGTCTGGCCACCGCTGACGACATCCGTCAGTGGAGCCACGGCGAGGTCAAGAAGCCCGAGACCATCAACTACCGCACCCTCAAGCCCGAGAAGGACGGACTCTTCTGCGAGAAGATCTTCGGTCCGACCCGGGACTGGGAGTGCTACTGCGGCAAGTACAAGCGCGTCCGCTTCAAGGGCATCATCTGTGAGCGCTGTGGCGTCGAGGTCACGCGCGCCAAGGTGCGCCGCGAGCGGATGGGCCACATCGAACTGGCCGCGCCCGTCACGCACATCTGGTACTTCAAGGGCGTTCCGTCGCGCCTCGGCTACCTGCTCGACCTCGCCCCGAAGGACCTGGAGAAGGTCATCTACTTCGCGGCGTACATGATCACGTACGTCGACGAGGAGCGCCGCACCCGCGACCTGCCCTCGCTGGAGGCCCACGTCTCCGTCGAGCGCCAGCAGGTCGAGAACCGCCGCGACGCCGACCTGGAGGCCCGCGCCAAGAAGCTCGAGACCGACCTGGCCGAGCTGGAGGCCGAGGGCGCCAAGGCCGACGTGCGCCGCAAGGTGCGCGAGGGTGCCGAGCGCGAGATGAAGCAGCTGCGCGACCGCGCGCAGCGCGAGATCGACCGCCTCGACGAGGTGTGGACCCGGTTCAAGAACCTCAAGGTCCAGGACCTCGAGGGCGACGAGCTCCTCTACCGCGAGCTGCGTGACCGCTTCGGCACGTACTTCGACGGCTCGATGGGTGCCGCGGCGCTGCAGAAGCGCCTGGAGTCCTTCGACCTCGAGGAGGAGGCCGAGCGTCTCCGCGAGATCATCCGCACCGGCAAGGGCCAGAAGAAGACCCGTGCGCTCAAGCGGCTGAAGGTCGTCTCCGCGTTCCTGCAGACGTCCAACAGCCCCAAGGGCATGGTGCTCGACTGCGTGCCGGTCATCCCGCCGGACCTGCGTCCGATGGTGCAGCTCGACGGTGGCCGCTTCGCGACCTCCGACCTGAACGACCTGTACCGCCGTGTCATCAACCGCAACAACCGCCTGAAGCGGCTTCTCGACCTCGGCGCGCCCGAGATCATCGTGAACAACGAGAAGCGCATGCTCCAGGAGGCCGTCGACGCGCTCTTCGACAACGGCCGTCGTGGCCGCCCGGTGACGGGCCCCGGCAACCGTCCGCTGAAGTCGCTGTCCGACATGCTCAAGGGCAAGCAGGGCCGCTTCCGTCAGAACCTGCTCGGCAAGCGAGTCGACTACTCGGCGCGTTCCGTGATCGTCGTCGGCCCGCAGCTCAAGCTGCACCAGTGCGGTCTGCCGAAGGCCATGGCGCTGGAGCTCTTCAAGCCGTTCGTGATGAAGCGCCTGGTCGACCTGAACCACGCGCAGAACATCAAGTCGGCCAAGCGCATGGTCGAGCGCGGCCGCACGGTCGTGTACGACGTGCTCGAAGAGGTCATCGCGGAGCACCCGGTTCTGCTGAACCGTGCGCCCACCCTGCACCGCCTCGGCATCCAGGCCTTCGAGCCGCAGCTGGTCGAGGGCAAGGCCATCCAGATCCACCCGCTCGTCTGCACCGCGTTCAACGCGGACTTCGACGGTGACCAGATGGCCGTGCACCTGCCGCTGTCCGCGGAGGCGCAGGCCGAGGCCCGCATCCTGATGCTGTCCTCGAACAACATCCTCAAGCCGGCCGACGGCCGTCCGGTGACGATGCCGACCCAGGACATGGTCCTCGGTCTGTTCTTCCTCACCACCGACGGCGAGATGCGCGACCTCAAGGGCGAGGGCCGTTCCTTCGCCTCGGTCGCGGAGGCGATCATGGCCTTCGACGCGGGCGAGCTGTCGCTCCAGTCGAGGATCGACGTCCGCTTCCCGGTCGGCACCATCCCGCCGCGCGGCTGGACCCCGCCGGCGCGCGAGGAGGGCGAGCCCGAGTGGCAGCAGGGTGACAGCTTCCGGCTGAACACCACCCTGGGCCGCGCGCTCTTCAACGAGCTGCTGCCCGAGGACTACCCGTTCGTCGACTACGAGGTCGGCAAGAAGCAGCTCTCCGAGATCGTCAACGACCTCGCCGAGCGCTACCCGAAGGTCATCGTGGCGGCGACGCTCGACAACCTGAAGGCGTCCGGCTTCTTCTGGGCCACCCGCTCCGGTGTCACCGTCGCCATCTCCGACGTCGTCGTTCCCGAGGCGAAGAAGGAGATCGTCAAGGGTTACGAGGCGCAGGACGAGAAGGTCCAGAAGCAGTACGAGCGCGGTCTGATCACCAAGGACGAGCGCACGCAGGAGCTCATCAACATCTGGACCAAGGCGACCAACGAGGTCGCCGAGGCGATGAACGACAACTTCCCGAAGACCAACCCGATCTTCATGATGGTGAACTCGGGCGCACGAGGCAACATGATGCAGATGCGTCAGATCGCCGGTATGCGTGGTCTGGTGTCGAACGCGAAGAACGAGACGATCCCGCGTCCGATCAAGGCGTCGTTCCGTGAGGGCCTGTCCGTGCTGGAGTACTTCATCTCCACGCACGGTGCCCGTAAGGGTCTGGCGGACACCGCTCTGCGTACCGCCGACTCGGGTTACCTCACCCGTCGTCTGGTCGACGTCTCCCAGGACGTCATCATCCGCGAGGAGGACTGCGGCACCGACCGCGGTCTGCGTCTCAAGATCGCGAGCCGGGACGAGACGGGCGTGCTCCGCAAGGAGGGCGACGTCGAGACCTCCGTGTACGCGCGCTGCCTCGCCGAGGACATCGTGGTCGACGGACAGGTGCTGGCCCCGGCCGGCACCGACCTGGGCGACGTCCTCATCGAGGAGCTCGTCTCCCGCGGCGTCGAGGAGGTCAAGACCCGCTCGGTCCTGACCTGCGAGTCCGCCGTCGGCACCTGCGCGATGTGCTACGGCCGTTCGCTGGCCACCGGCAAGCTGGTCGACATCGGTGAGGCGGTCGGCATCATCGCCGCCCAGTCCATCGGTGAGCCCGGTACCCAGCTGACGATGCGTACCTTCCACACCGGTGGTGTGGCCGGTGACGACATCACCCAGGGTCTGCCCCGTGTCGTCGAGCTCTTCGAGGCCCGTACGCCGAAGGGTGTCGCCCCGATCTCCGAGGCCTCCGGCCGCGTGCGGATCGAGGAGACCGAGAAGACCAAGAAGATCGTCGTCACCCCGGACGACGGCAGCGACGAGACGGCGTTCCCGATCTCGAAGCGCGCCAAGGTCCTGGTCGGCGAGGGCGACCACGTCGAGGTGGGCCAGCAGCTCACCGTGGGTGCCACCAACCCGCACGACGTGCTGCGCATCCTGGGTCAGCGTGCCGTCCAGGTCCACCTGGTCGGCGAGGTCCAGAAGGTCTACAACTCGCAGGGTGTGTCGATCCACGACAAGCACATCGAGATCATCATCCGGCAGATGCTGCGCCGTGTGACGATCATCGAGTCGGGCGACGCCGAGCTGCTGCCCGGCGAGCTGGTCGAGCGCTCCAAGTTCGAGACCGAGAACCGTCGTGTGGTCCAGGAGGGCGGTCACCCGGCCTCCGGTCGTCCGCAGCTGATGGGTATCACCAAGGCCTCGCTGGCGACGGAGTCCTGGCTGTCGGCCGCCTCCTTCCAGGAGACGACCCGAGTCCTGACGGACGCGGCGATCAACGCCAAGTCCGACAGCCTCATCGGCCTCAAGGAGAACGTCATCATCGGTAAGCTCATCCCGGCCGGTACGGGCCTGTCCCGCTACCGCAACATCCGGGTCGAGCCGACCGAGGAGGCCAAGGCCGCGATGTACTCGGCCGTCGGCTACGACGACATCGACTACTCGCCGTTCGGCACGGGCTCCGGCCAGGCCGTTCCGCTGGAGGACTACGACTACGGTCCGTACAACCAGTAAGGCGTACGTCTGAAGCACTGAGGGGCGGTCACTCCGTACGGGGTGGCCGCCCCTCGGCTTCGTGTGCCGAACCGGTGCCGGAACGGCCGTCCGAGTGCATCATGGAGGGACCCGGTGTGACGGGGGAGATGGTGTCCGGTGTCGTATTCGCCGTATCCGCAGGGACAGCCCTGGCAGCCCTGGCAGCAGGGGCCCGGTGTGCCGCAGCCGTGGGGCGGGCAGGCCGTCCCGTCGATGCTGGCCTCGCACGCCGACCGGGAGCGGGCCGTGGACGTCCTCAGAGCCGGGTACGGGGAGGGGCGGCTGGAGAAGCCCGAGTTCGACCGGAGGGTCGCGCGGGCGTACGCCGCCCGTACGGTGGGGGAGCTGGCGCTGCTGGTGGCCGACCTGCCGCAGGGGCCCGTACCGCATGCGGCGCCCGTCGTGCCGGCGGTGTTCCGGCCGGTGTCCCGGGCGCGGGTGAACGGCAAGGCGGTCGCCTCCGCCGTCTGCGGCGGGCTCTGCCTGTTCACCTTCGGGCTCACCGGCATCCCGGCGGTGATCCTGGGGCACATGGCGCGGGCCGAGATCGCGCGTACGGGGGAGGAGGGCGACGGACTGGCGCTGACCGGTCTGGCGCTCGGCTGGCTGGCGAACGGGGCGTGGGTGGTCCTGATGCTGCTGTCGTTCGCGCTCGCGCTGGCCTCCGGTTGACAATCGAAGACCGGCGTGTTCCGCCTGGCGGCGCGGGCCGGGCCCATTTGTTTTGACCGCAGCGAATGCGATAGGTACGCTCAGACCTTGTGCCTGGGGTGTGCCCTGGCCTTCGTGCGTGCCATCACACCGCACCGGGGGCTGAGAAACGGCCACCGCAATCCACACGTTCTTTCCGTCGTGCGGCGGAGGTTCGCGGGATTCGACACACCCGACCGCGTGGGTCGGCGATGTTCCAGGTTAGCTTCACCATTCGGCACACAGAAACCGGAGAAGTAGTGCCTACGATCCAGCAGCTGGTCCGGAAGGGCCGGCAGGACAAGGTCGAGAAGAACAAGACGCCCGCACTCGAGGGTTCGCCCCAGCGTCGCGGCGTCTGCACGCGTGTGTTCACGACCACCCCGAAGAAGCCGAACTCGGCCCTGCGTAAGGTCGCGCGTGTGCGTCTGACCAGCGGGATCGAGGTCACCGCTTACATTCCGGGTGAGGGGCACAACCTGCAGGAGCACTCCATCGTGCTCGTGCGCGGCGGCCGTGTGAAGGACCTGCCGGGTGTTCGCTACAAGATCATCCGCGGTTCGCTTGACACCCAGGGTGTGAAGAACCGCAAGCAGGCCCGCAGCCGCTACGGCGCCAAGAAGGAGAAGTAAGAATGCCTCGTAAGGGCCCCGCCCCGAAGCGCCCGGTCATCATCGACCCGGTCTACGGTTCTCCTCTGGTGACCTCCCTGATCAACAAGGTGCTGCTCAACGGCAAGCGCTCCACCGCCGAGCGCATCGTCTACGGCGCCATGGAGGGTCTGCGTGAGAAGACGGGCAACGACCCGATCATCACGCTGAAGCGCGCGCTGGAGAACATCAAGCCGACCCTCGAGGTCAAGTCCCGCCGTGTCGGTGGTGCGACGTACCAGGTTCCGATCGAGGTCAAGCCCGGTCGTGCCAACACGCTCGCGCTGCGCTGGCTGGTCGGTTACTCCCGCGCCCGTCGCGAGAAGACCATGACCGAGCGTCTGCTCAACGAGCTTCTCGACGCCTCCAACGGCCTGGGTGCCGCTGTGAAGAAGCGCGAGGACACGCACAAGATGGCCGAGTCCAACAAGGCCTTCGCGCACTACCGCTGGTAGTCGCTACCCACATCGAGACCGAGAGAAGACTGAAGCCTTATGGCTACCACTTCACTTGACCTGGCCAAGGTCCGCAACATCGGGATCATGGCCCACATCGACGCGGGCAAGACGACCACCACCGAGCGGATCCTGTTCTACACCGGTGTGTCGTACAAGATCGGTGAGGTCCACGACGGCGCCGCCACCATGGACTGGATGGAGCAGGAGCAGGAGCGTGGCATCACGATCACGTCCGCTGCCACCACCTGTCACTGGCCGCTCGAGGACAACGACTACACGATCAACATCATCGACACCCCGGGGCACGTCGACTTCACCGTCGAGGTGGAGCGCTCCCTGCGTGTGCTCGACGGTGCCGTGACCGTGTTCGACGGTGTCGCCGGTGTCGAGCCGCAGTCCGAGACGGTGTGGCGTCAGGCCGACCGTTACGGCGTCCCGCGCATCTGCTTCGTCAACAAGCTGGACCGTACCGGCGCCGAGTTCCACCGCTGCGTGGACATGATCTCGGACCGCCTGGGCGCCCAGCCGCTCGTCATGCAGCTCCCGATCGGTGCCGAGGCCGACTTCCAGGGCGTCGTGGACCTGGTCCGCATGAAGGCGCTCGTGTGGTCCGCCGAGGCCGCCAAGGGCGAGATGTACGACGTCGTCGACATCCCGGCCACGCACACCGAGGCCGCCGAGGAGTGGCGCGGCAAGCTGGTCGAGGCCGTCGCCGAGAACGACGAAGAGATCATGGAGCTGTACCTGGAGGGCCAGGAGCCCACCGAGGAGCAGCTGTACGCCGCGATCCGTCGCATCACCATCGCCTCCGGCAAGTCCAGCGACACCACGGTCACCCCGGTGTTCTGCGGCACCGCGTTCAAGAACAAGGGCGTCCAGCCCCTGCTCGACGCGGTCGTGCGCTACCTGCCGACCCCGCTCGACGTCGAGGCCATCGAGGGTCACGACCCGAAGGACGCCGAGACCGTCGTCAGGCGCAAGCCGTCCGAGGACGAGCCGCTGGCCGCGCTCGCGTTCAAGATCATGAGCGACCCGCACCTCGGCAAGCTCACCTTCGTCCGGGTCTACTCGGGCCGCCTGGAGTCCGGCACCGCCGTGCTGAACTCCGTCAAGGGCAAGAAGGAGCGCATCGGCAAGATCTACCGCATGCACGCCAACAAGCGTGAGGAGATCGAGTCGGTGGGCGCCGGCGACATCGTCGCCGTCATGGGCCTGAAGCAGACCACCACCGGTGAGACGCTGTCCGACGACAAGAACCCGGTCATCCTGGAGTCCATGGACTTCCCGGCGCCGGTCATCCAGGTCGCCATCGAGCCCAAGTCGAAGGGCGACCAGGAGAAGCTGGGCGTCGCGATCCAGCGTCTGGCCGAGGAGGACCCGTCCTTCCAGGTCCACTCGGACGAGGAGACGGGCCAGACCATCATCGGTGGTATGGGCGAGCTGCACCTCGAGGTGCTGGTCGACCGCATGCGCCGTGAGTTCAAGGTCGAGGCCAACGTCGGCAAGCCCCAGGTCGCCTACCGCGAGACGATCCGCAAGGCCGTCGAGCGCGTGGACTACACCCACAAGAAGCAGACCGGTGGTACCGGTCAGTTCGCCAAGGTGCAGATCGCGATCGAGCCGATCGAGGGCGGCGACGCCTCGTACGAGTTCGTGAACAAGGTGACCGGTGGCCGCATCCCGAAGGAGTACATCCCTTCGGTGGACGCCGGTGCGCAGGAGGCCATGCAGTTCGGCATCCTGGCCGGCTACGAGATGACGGGCGTCCGCGTCACGCTCATCGACGGTGGCTACCACGAGGTCGACTCCTCCGAGCTCGCGTTCAAGATCGCCGGTTCGCAGGCCTTCAAGGAGGCCGCGCGCAAGGCTTCGCCCGTGCTCCTGGAGCCGATGATGGCCGTCGAGGTCACCACGCCCGAGGACTACATGGGTGAGGTCATCGGCGACATCAACTCCCGCCGTGGCCAGATCCAGGCCATGGAGGAGCGGGCCGGTGCCCGCGTCGTGAAGGGTCTCGTGCCCCTCTCGGAGATGTTCGGCTACGTCGGCGACCTGCGCAGCAAGACGTCCGGCCGTGCCAGCTACTCCATGCAGTTCGACTCCTACGCCGAGGTTCCGCGGAACGTCGCCGAGGAGATCATCGCGAAGGCCAAGGGCGAGTAACGGACTCCGTTTAACGGACCCCGTTCACACGCTTTAGGCTTGACCCCGGAGCCTGCAAGGGGCATTCCACCGCCAACCCGGCGGAATGCCCCGGGTCCGGGTTTCCCAGCAAAGATCACCTGGCGCCGATGAGTAAGGCGTACCAGAACCACTCTCAGGAGGACCCCCGTGGCGAAGGCGAAGTTCGAGCGGACTAAGCCGCACGTCAACATCGGCACCATCGGTCACATCGACCACGGTAAGACGACCCTCACGGCCGCCATTACCAAGGTGCTGCACGACGCGTACCCGGACCTGAACGAGGCCTCGGCCTTCGACCAGATCGACAAGGCTCCCGAGGAGCGCCAGCGCGGTATCACCATCTCCATCGCGCACGTCGAGTACCAGACCGAGACGCGTCACTACGCCCACGTCGACTGCCCCGGTCACGCGGACTACATCAAGAACATGATCACGGGTGCGGCGCAGATGGACGGCGCCATCCTCGTGGTCGCCGCCACCGACGGCCCGATGCCGCAGACCAAGGAGCACGTGCTCCTGGCCCGCCAGGTCGGCGTTCCGTACATCGTCGTCGCCCTGAACAAGGCCGACATGGTGGACGACGAGGAGATCCTGGAGCTCGTCGAGCTCGAGGTCCGTGAGCTGCTCTCCGAGTACGAGTTCCCGGGCGACGACCTGCCGGTCGTCAAGGTCTCCGCGCTCAAGGCCCTCGAGGGCGACAAGGAGTGGGGCAACTCCGTCCTCGAGCTGATGAAGGCCGTGGACGAGAACATCCCGCAGCCCGAGCGTGACGTCGACAAGCCGTTCCTGATGCCGATCGAGGACGTCTTCACGATCACCGGTCGTGGCACCGTCGTCACCGGTCGTATCGAGCGTGGTGTCCTCAAGGTCAACGAGACCGTCGACATCGTGGGCATCAAGCAGGAGAAGACCACCACCACGGTCACCGGCATCGAGATGTTCCGCAAGCTGCTCGACGAGGGTCAGGCCGGTGAGAACGTCGGTCTGCTGCTCCGCGGCATCAAGCGCGAGGACGTCGAGCGCGGCCAGGTCATCATCAAGCCCGGTTCGGTCACCCCGCACACCGAGTTCGAGGCCCAGGCCTACATCCTGTCGAAGGACGAGGGTGGCCGTCACACCCCCTTCTTCAACAACTACCGCCCGCAGTTCTACTTCCGTACGACGGACGTGACCGGCGTCGTGACCCTCCCCGAGGGCACCGAGATGGTCATGCCGGGTGACAACACCGAGATGAAGGTGGAGCTCATCCAGCCCGTCGCCATGGAGGAGGGCCTGAAGTTCGCCATCCGTGAGGGTGGCCGGACCGTGGGCGCCGGCCAGGTCACCAAGATCAACAAGTGAGCTTGCTGATCTGACCTGGTAGCTCCTACCGCGAGCACCTGAGAGGGCCCGTACGACTTCGGTCGTACGGGCCCTTCCGCCTGTGCGGCGCTTATGGGCGTCAACGCGGCGCCGGTCGGGTCGCTCGGTCGCGTGAACAGTGCCGCATATGTACGTGGCGTATGCCATCGCGCCCGTAGGTTCGCCGCATGGTCAGCTCATCCCATGAGGCCCTGCACCGGATCTTCCAGGAAGACCCAGGCCTCTTCGTCCGCGCCGCCAGAAACCTTGGCGCCACCTTCCCTCCGCCCGTCTCCACGGTCGAGCTCTCCACCGACCTGACGGAGACTCGGCCGTTGGAGCGCCGGGTGGACACGTTGCTGCAGATGAACACCGAAGACGGCAGTTTCCTCCTCGCGGTCGAGTCGCAGAGCGAGCCGGACCCGCGCAAGCTCGCGAGCTGGGCGTACTACCTCTCGTACGCGTACGCCAAGTACCGCATCCCGCCGGTACTCCTGGTCGTCTGCGCGGACCGGGGGACGGCCACGTGGGCAGCCCGGCAGTTCGACATCGGTCCCCGGCAGTGGCCCTCGCTCACCCTGCGCCCTCTCGTACTGGGGCCCGACGACGTGCCGGTGATCGCCAGCCCCGACGAGGCTGCCCGCGACATTCCGCTCACGGTCCTGTCCGCGGCGCTGCACCGCCGAGATCCGGACGCCGATGCCATACTGAATGCGCTGGCGAAGGCACTGAAAGGCCTGTCTGCCGACGACGAGAGCACCGCAGCCACCTACATCGAACTCATGGAACAAGGCCTCGGCAAGACGCCGGCCGCGGACATCTGGAGGCACCTCATGGCCGTCGACCTCTCTTTCTTCCAGTCGCAGACCGCCCAGCAGTTGCGGGCCGAGGGGGAAACAAAGGGCCGGGCGGAGGGCCGGGTGGAGGGCCGGGCGGAGGCCGTTCTGGTTCTGCTGGGCCACCGTGGTGTCGAGCTCAGCGAGGAGGACCGGGAGCGGATCGTCGGCTGCGGTGATCCCGAGATCCTGGACCTGTGGCTCAAGAGGGCCCTCACCGCGCCGTCGACGGCCGAAGTCTTCGACGGCGCGGCCGGCTGACCCGGCTCAGTGGGGCAGCGCCATCCCGAACGCGTCGCCGTCGCTGCCCGCCGAGAAGCCCAGATCGGCCTCGGCCAGGGCCTTGGCCGACTCCAGGGTGCCGGGCCCGACCTTGAGGACCGTGACCGTGCCGGCCGCGTTGCCCGGGGCACCGACCAGCGGTTCCACCCGGCCGTTGCCGTCGGTGTCCAGGGCGCCGACGGTCCAGCCGAAGTGGTCGCCCTCGCCGGCCGTGCCGGGCACCCCGGCCGTCTCCTGATCGATCCACAGGGCACCCTTGGTCGTGATGCCTCCGGTCGGATTGCCGAAGAGGACCAACGAGGCCCCGGCGCCCTTCACCGAGCCGATCGCCTCACTGCGCATACCGACCACCAGGTCGTCCACACCGTCGCCGTCGAAGTCGCCGGCGGCGAGGGACGAGGAGAAGAAGTCCTCCGACTCGGGCGCACCGGAGACACCCGGTGAGTCCTGGTCGAACAGCTTCACACGGCTGTTGGCCGACAGTCCCTGCGAGCCGCCGTACAGCACCGCCAGCCGGCCGGCGGCGCCCTCGGTGCCGATCTCCTCGTCCGAGACACCGAAGGCGACGTCCGCGTACTCGTCGTCGTCGAAGTGGCCCACGGCCAGGGCGCTCCCCGCGAACTCGCCGATGCCCGTGACGTTCCCGGCGTCGACATAGCCGCCGGAGGCGGGGGCGTCCTCGATGGGGCCGTACAGGATGTGCAGGGAGCCGCGGTCCGAGCTGCCGGGGACCTGCTCGCCGATCGTGGCGACGACGAGATCACCGGCGCCGTCGCCGTCGATGTCGCCCACCGCCATCTGCTCGCCGAAGCGGTCCTCGGCCTCCGGAGCACCGGGCACGTTCGCCGTGGACTGGTCGAGCTGGACGGTGTCCGCGGCGTTGAGGCCGCTGGGGGGTGCCGAACATCAGCCTGATGGTTCCGGAGTTCGGCTTGTCGCCGGCCATGTCGAGGGGGTGTCCGACGGCCAGGTCGCAGTAGCCGTTGCCGTTGACGTCCCCGGCGGCCAGCGAGTACGTGAAGATCTCGTCCCAGCCGACGGAGCCCGGGTAGCCGGTGGTGTCCTCGGAGAAGGTCTCGGTGGTCGCCTCGTAGATCCCGCCCGAACCGCCGTAGTGCACGCTCAGCATGCCGGTGCCCTGCGTGTCGCCGGTGGCAGGCGGTGTGTCGCGCAATGCCTGCGCACCCGACGGTTGCGAGGAATTCCTGGGCGAAGTGGGAGCGGCGATGGTGGGACCAGTTACTCCAGGGACGCGGGCGAAGATACCAGGGCAGTCCATGTACGTATGGAATGACCATGAGGCATGGACGAATTTTCTGGCGACGATGGGATATCGGTGAGTGTCATGGGCGACCCGCTCGACTGGCGTTTCGACGAGGTGCTGACAGCTCGGATCCAGAGGATGAACAGGGCGCAGCGCCATCAGGCAGCGTTTCTCGCGCTGCGTCGGTTTCAGGCGCCTTTGCTGGAGATCGAGATGCCGGAGGGCTGGGGAATCGAGCCCGCTGTGATCGAATCACTGGTCCATACCGGCGCCGAACGGTTGAATGGCGAGTCGGACGATGCGCTTCAACAGGGCATTGCTCAACTGATGCGGGCGCCGCTGTTCGAGTCCGAAATCGACCCGGAACTCGCAGAAAGCTTCCAGTTGGAGGCCATTGGTGGCTGGATCCTGTTGGGCCAAGCTCTGGGTGAGTTGAGTGAGGTCCAGACCGACAGGATCATCATCCTTGCCCGGGAACAGGCTGATTACCTCGATCAGTGCATGGAGGACACGCTTATGGTGATCGAAGGTGAACATCGCCGAGGGCGCTATCTGGAGAGCGTCGACGATCGTTTCCGCTCCTACGGCCTAGGGTATTTCGCCACTAGGAATCTCGAAGTCGAGAGTCGATGTCATGAAGTCATCCTGGCTGCTTCTGGTGGCCCTGAAGCGTTCGCCGATCAGGCAGGGCGTGAACTGCTGAATGTGTGTGACACCTACAGCGCCGAGGTGTTGTCGGCCCTGCGCTCATTCCCGCGGGAGCAGCTTTCGTGACACCGGCTGACGGGTGACGGAGAGCAGATATCGAGCGGCACCCGCAGGGCGGTTCTCGTCCAGGCGGGGGCGCGTGCCCGCAGGGCGCGAGGCCTTGCGGGGGCATGGGAAGGCGTCGTTGGCGAAGCACACGTCCCGCCGTCCGACTGTTCCGACCGGCCATCGGGCCATTCACCCTCCCCGACCACGAACAGTTGGTGGTGGGAACAGACGATCCGATCGGCACCCGGGCACCGGCACGGCGCATGGCCGAGCCGGACGAGGCGGGCTTCCCCCGGTCGGCCGTGACGTCACCCTCCTGTGAGGGCAACCGGCCCCGGCGGCGCCGTCACAGCGTGCCCGGGGCCGGTTCCATCCCCCGTCGACGTGGTCAGTGAGGGCTCACGCGCGCTGCCACAGCGCCGGGACGTTCGGCGGCTCCCAGCCGGTCTGGGCCTGGTGGCCCTGGAGACAGCGGTAGGTGGCGCCGCCGTACGTCACCGTGTCGCCCGGCCGGTAGACGGTGCCCGCGGCCCAGGTGCCTCCCGGCTCCTCCTCCCCGGGCGGCTCCTCGTCGTCGCCGGTGGTCCTCAGGGTGAGGCCGTAGTTCTGGAGCAGCGGGTTGATCGGCTGGAAGAACGTCGTACCGCCGCTGCCGCAGTTGCCCGAACCGCCCGAGGTGACCCCCTGCGCCTGGCTGCCGGAGATGTACGAGCCGCCCGAGTCACCGGGCTCCGCGCACACCGAGGTGCGGGTGACGCCGGTGATGGTGCCCTCGGGGTAGGTCACGCTGGTGTTGAGCTGCTGGATGGTGCCGCAGTGCCAGCCGGTGGTGGAGCCCGAGCGGCACACGGATGAGCCGACCGGGGCCTGGGTGGAACCGGTGACCTGGACGTTCTGGCCGCCCGCGCCCTTCACGTAGGGAGTCGCCGTCCACGGGGAGTCGGTGGCCACCCACGCCATGTCCCGGCCCGGGAAGACCGAGCCCTGGAAGGTGCCCTGGGCCACCCGGTTGTGGCCGCTCGTGTTGTCACCGGTCCGCCCGCAGTGACCGGCGGTGGCGTAGCCCTGCTGGGTGCCCCTGGTGACGGGGAAGCCGATCGAGCAGCGGCCGCTGTTGTTGATGTAGTACGCCTCGCCGCCCCGCAGGTCGTACAGCGCGCGGGGCCGGTCGGCCGACTTCTCGATCCGGGTGAGGGAGCGGTCGGTGCCGGCCGCCGACAGGAGGGCGCGGGCGGCGGAGGGGCGTACCGCCTGGACGACCACCGTGTTCGTGCGGACGTCCACGTACCGGACGGGGGCGTCGGTGGTGTCGTTGCGCTCGGCCGCCCGGTCCAGGCGGGACTTGGCCGCGTCCAGGTCGGTCAGGGAGTGGTGTACGACGGTGGCCTTCGCGCCCTGTGCCTCGATGGCCGGGATGTCGCGGGCGTCGGTCGTCGCCACGGTCAGGGTGCCGGATTCGGCGCCGTGCACCCAGGCGCCCGCGAAGTCGGCGCCGAGCGCCGCGCGCAGGCGGCCCGCCGTCGCTCCGGCCTCCGCCTCGTTGGCCAGGCGCCGTTCGGCCTGCGCCCGGTCCAGGCCGAGGTCGCGTTCCATGGCCTCGAGGAGGGCGGGCGGGGCGGCGTCCGTGCGCAGCGCCTGTGCCGCCGGGGTGGTCGGCTCCGCGCTCGCGGAGCCGCTGAGCCCGGCCACGAGCAGGGCGGCCGTCGCCGTGACGGCGGCCGCCACGGATCCGGTGCGGCGGGGGAGGTGTCGGTGGGGCATGGGGCATCTCCTCGGTTCGGTGGGGAGGTGCCGAAACCGTAGGGAGGGCCGATCGGCGGGCGTAAGAACCCGGCCTGCCCCCTCCCCGGTGTTATGGAACGGGCTGGGCGGCGAGCCACTCCGTATAGCTGTCGCTGCGCGCCGCCACGCCCGCGTGGGCCAGCCGGGCCTGTTCGAGGACGGTGGCGGCGGTCTCCGCCCGCTGTGTCACGGTGTGCCGGCCCAGCAGGTGCCGCCAGGTCAGTGGAGTGCCCGTGAGCGGCCGGGTGGTGATCCCGGGCGTGGTCGGGAAGGTCGCCCGGCACAGCCCGACCGCCCGGCCGACCTGCACCAGATGGACCAGGGACGAGGTGTCCGTCTCGTACATCCGGCGCGGGGTGAAGCCGGCGCGGGCGCAGGCCGCCGTGAAGCAGTCCCCGAAGCAGCCGTCGCCGGGGACACAGGCCCACTCCTCGCCGGCCAGCTCGGTCAGGTCCACCTCGCCGGGGTGGGCGAGCGGATGGCCCTCCGGCACCATGACGAACACCGGGTCGACCGCGACCTCCCGCCAGACCAGGCCCTCCGCGCCGGGCGGTTCGGCCGAGCCGCAGGTTCCGGCGAGGGCGTAGTCCAGCCGGCCTTCGACGAGCAGTGCGGCCAGCTCCCGCTCGGACCAGGACGCGCAGGTGGTGAGGCGGGCGTCCGGCACCGCGTCCGCCAGCCGGTCCACCAGGGCGCCCAGCAGCGGACCGTGGGTGCCGCCCAGCCGGAAGCAGGCGGTCGCGCGCGAGGTGCGGGCGAACCGCGCCGCCTCCTGCTGCAGTTCGGTCACCGCGGGCAGCACGATCCGGCTGCGTTCCAGTACGAGTTCGCCCAGCGCGGTGGCCCGCACTCCGTGCCGTCCGCGTTCGAACAGCTCACCGCCCAGGGCGCGTTCGATCCGCTTGAGCTGTGCGCTCAGCGCGGGCTGCGCGAGTCCGAGGGCCGTCGCCGCCCTGGTCAGGCTGCCGGCGTCGGCAATCGCCCGGATCGTCTTCAGATGCCGCAACTCCAGCTCCATGAGGGGAGCTTGCGACCTGACGGGTGCGGGAGCAAGGGGTTGGTACGGACCTGCTGTCCGGCCGGCCGTCGGCGCGGGCGCGACCTGCGCACAGGTGCGGGCGCGACCTGCGCACAGGTGCGGGCGCGACCTGCGCACAGGTGCGGGCATCGATACGCGCACGGGTATTGACGCGCGGCTCGGCCAGACCTTAGCGTCCGCCCATCCCTAATGTTTCGGATACAGATTCGAAACTTTCGAGAATGACGATGGGAATGAGACTCCCCGCATGAGATCCATTCGTTTCGCCACCGTGGCCCTCGCCACCGTCGCCCTGGCCCTGCCGCTCGCGACGGGCTCGGCCGCCGCCGGCCCGTCGGCCGGCGAGAAGGCCGCACTGCACTTCAACGCCAAGTCCGAACGGCTGCGCTCGGTCGCTCCCGAGGGCTTCGTCGTGGGCACCGCCGTGGCAGGCGGCGGCCACCACCTGGAACAGGACTACCCGGACCCCTTCACGTACGACAAGGAGTACCGGAAGGTCCTGGGGCACCAGTTCAGCTCGGTCTCCCCCGAGAACCAGATGAAGTGGGACTACATCCACCCCGAGCGGGACCGCTACGACTTCGTACAGGCCGACGCCATCGTCGAGTTCGCCAAGCGCAACAAGCAGGTCGTACGCGGCCACACCCTGCTGTGGCACAGCCAGAACCCGGCGTGGCTGGAGGAGGGCGACTTCTCGAAGGAGGAGCTGCGCACCATCCTGCGCGAGCACGTCACCACCGTCGTCGGACGCTACGCCGGCAGGATCCAGCAGTGGGACGTCGCCAACGAGATCTTCGACGACCAGGGCAACCTGCGCACCCAGGACAACATCTGGATCCGCGAGCTGGGCCCGGGCGTCGTCGCGGACGTCTTCCGGTGGGTCCACGAGATCGACCCTAAGGCGAAGCTGTTCTTCAACGACTACAACGTCGAGAGCGTCAACGCGAAGAGCGACGCCTACTACACCCTCATCCAGGACCTGCTCGAACAGGGCGTCCCCGTCCACGGCTTCTCCGTCCAGGGCCACCTGAGCACGCGGTACGGCTTCCCGGGCGACCTGGAGGACAACCTGAGCCGGTTCGACGCGCTCGGCCTGGAGACGGCCGTCACCGAGCTGGACGTCCGCATGGACGTCCCCGAGGGCGGTGTGCCCACCAAGGCGCAGGAGCGGCAGCAGGCCGACTACTACCAGCGGACGCTCGAGGCGTGCCTGGCCGTCGACGGCTGCAACTCGTTCACCATCTGGGGCTTCACCGACAAGTACTCGTGGGTGCCGGTGTTCTTCGAGGGCGAGGGCTTCGCGAACGTCATGACCGACGACTACAAGCGCAAGCCCGCCTTCTACGCCCTGCGGGACACGCTGAAGGAGGCGGCCCGGGAGGAGGACTGCGAGAAGGACCGCGGGCACCGGAAGGGCTGAGAACGCCCGGCGGGGCCGCCCCGGTCGGGATGCCACTCGGCGGGGCCGCCCCGGTCGGGATGCCACTCGGCGGGGCCGCCCCGATTGGGATGCCGTTGGCGAATCCCGTCACCGTTCGGTGATTGGAGCGTTTCTCCCGGTCCGACGCCGCTTACGCGGTGTTCCGCTGGGAGAGACGCTCCCCTCATGGTGCCGGGACGGGTGCCTGGCGGCCGTCCGACGGATGCGCCGACGGCATCCGGCCGGGGGCGGCCCCGCCGTCCCGATCCGCGAGGGGAGGGCTCACACCTTGCGGGCCACCGCCACGTACGCCCCGCTGTGGACGCCCTCCTGCCCGGGAACCGGCTCACCGAGCTCCGGGTGCCACTCCTCGGCCGCCACGATGCCGGGGTCGACGATCTCCAGTCCCTCGAAGAAGCGGGCGAACCGCTCCCGGTTGCGCATGTCCATGGTGAGCCCGCCCGCCCGGTACAGGTCGGTCACCTTCCGGGACGCCTCCTCCGGGTGGAAGTCGGGCGTGAGGTGGGACATGACCAGGTGACTGCCCGGCGCCAGCGCGTCCTTGAGCCGCTCCACCAGCTCGTACGCCCCGTCCTCGTCGCCGATGAAGTGCAGCAGAGCGATCAGGGAGAGCGCGACCGGCCGCTCGAAGTCCAGCGTCCTGCGGGCCCGTTCGACGATCGCGGCGGTGTCGCGCGCGTCGGCCTGCACGTAGTCGACGACCCCCTCGGGGGTGCCCCGCAGCAGCGCCTCGGCGTGGACCAGGACGATCGGGTCGTTGTCGCAGTACACGACCCGTGCGTCGGCGGCGGTCCCCTGGGCCACCTGGTGCAGGTTCGGCTCCGTCGGGATGCCGGTCCCGATGTCGAGGAACTGGCGCACGCCCTGGCCGGCCACCCAGCGGGTGGCACGGTGCATGAACGCCCTGTTCATCCGCGCCATGACCGGAATGGGCGGCGCGAACGCCACGAGCTGCCGACCCAGCTCCTCGTCCACCGGGTAGTTGTCCTTCCCGCCGAGGAACCAGTCGTACATCCGCGCGGGGTGCGGCTTGGCGGTGTCGATCCGTAGGGGAGCGTCCATGCCGGAGCCTTGCTGATCCACGTCGATTCCCCTTGTCCGCCCGGTGGTTGACCTTTCACGGTCGTGATCGCCACCATAGCCGGGCCTTGATCGGCACGGCGCGCGGGTCGATCTCATGGGCCGGTGGGTGGCAAGGGGCCGCTTTGCCGGAAACCGTGAACATTCGGTGATGAAATGCCGCACAGGTGCTCGGATGGGCGGCATGTGGGCAATGGCGGCCGAAGTGCGCACGCCTCGGGGGAACGTGCCACGTCCGGGCACGGACCGGCGTCACCTTCCCGCCTGCCGCACCGAAGCGCGGGACGCCGGCGGTTCCGGCGGGGTGAGGCGTGGGCGAACTCCGTGACGTACGCCCAGGAGCGAAACCCGCCGGGCCTCCGGACTCCGTACGGCATGTCCACATAGCGGACAATCGGGCCCGACCCTTGGTATCGAGTTAACACAGGGGTAACACTGGGAGGGTCGGCCGACCTGTCGTATACGACCGGGGCGGCCGCTGTCCTGCGCGCGGCAACGGCGCCGAGCGCCCATCACCGGTTTCCATACCGGTGTCAGCCGCGCCAGAAAGGGACCCCGTGACCTCACGACCCGACCCCAAGACCTCGCTCGACCTGCTGCGCGCCGAGATCGAGCGCCGCAACCCCGCGGAGCCCGAGTTCCACCAGGCGGCGCGCGAGGTGCTGGAGACCCTCGCACCGGTGCTCGCCGCGCGCCCCGAGTACGCCGAGCCGGGGCTCGTCGCGCGGTTGGTCGAGCCGGAGCGGCAGATCATGTTCCGGGTGCCGTGGCAGGACGACCAGGGCCGGGTCCACGTCAACCGGGGCTTCCGGATCGAATACAACAGCGCCCTCGGCCCCTACAAGGGCGGGCTGCGCTTCCACCCCTCCGTGAACCTCGGGATCATCAAGTTCCTCGGCTTCGAGCAGATCTTCAAGAACGCCCTGACCGGCCTCGGCATCGGCGGCGGCAAGGGCGGCAGCGACTTCGACCCGCAGGGCCGCAGCGACGCCGAGGTCATGCGCTTCTGCCAGTCCTTCATGAGCGAGCTGTACCGGCACATCGGCGAGTACACCGACATCCCGGCCGGTGACATCGGCGTCGGCGCCCGCGAGATCGGCTACCTCTTCGGCCAGTACCGGCGGATCACCAACCGCTGGGAGGGCGGCGTGCTCACCGGCAAGAGCGCCGGCTGGGGCGGCTCGCTGATCCGCCCGGAGGCGACCGGATACGGCAACGTGCTGTTCGCGGAGGCCATGCTGCGCGCCCGCGGCGAGGACCTGGAGGGGCAGACCGCGGTCGTCTCCGGCTCCGGCAACGTCGCGATCTACACCATCCGGAAGCTGGTCGCCCTCGGCGCCAACCCGGTGACCTGCTCCGACTCCAGCGGCTACGTCGTCGACGAGAAGGGCATCGACCTCGACCTGCTGCGCCAGATCAAGGAGGTCGAGCGCGGCCGGGTGAGCGACTACGCGGAGCGCCGGGGCGCCTCCGCGCGGTTCGTGCCCGGCGGGCGGGTCTGGGAGGTCCCGGCGGACGTCGCCCTGCCGTCGGCCACCCAGAACGAACTGAACGCCGTCGACGCCGACACCCTCATCCGCAACGGCGTGAAGGCGGTCTCCGAGGGCGCCAACATGCCGACCACGCCGGAGGCCGTGCAGCTCTTCCAGCGGGCCGGTGTCGCCTTCGGCCCCGGCAAGGCGGCCAACGCGGGCGGGGTCGCGGTCAGCGCGCTGGAGATGACGCAGAACGCGTCGCGCACGTCGTGGAAGGCCGACCAGGTCGAGGACGAGCTGGCCCGCATCATGACCGACATCCACACCACCTGCGCGGAGACCGCCGAGCGCTACGGCGCTCCCGGCGACTACGTGACCGGCGCGAACATCGCCGGCTTCGAACGGGTGGCGGACGCGATGCTCGCGCAGGGCGTCATCTGACACACGGGTGAACGCGCCGCCGGCCCGCAAGGGGCGCGGGCGGCAGGTCGCGGGGGGGGGGGGGGGGGGGGGGGGGGGGGGGGGGGGGGGGGGGGGGGCCCCCCCCCCCCCCCCCCCCCCCCCCCCCCCCCCCCCCCCGCTTTCCCGGACCCCGTGCGCCCGGCCACGGGGCGGGGCGCACGGGGAAGGGCGTCAGCCCGACGGCTCGACGACCTCCTGCGTCCCGACCACCGACAGCAGATCCAGCAGCCCCGCGCTGTCCGTCCCGACGGCCGGGGTGAACCAGAGCAGCCGCTGACGCCCGTCCTCGCTGAACAGGTGCAGACAGTTGACCTCGATCAGACCCAGCGTGGGGTGGACGAGCCGCTTCCGGTCGTCCCGCCGGAAGGCCACGTCGTGGTCGGCCCACAGAGCGGCGAACTCCGGTGAGACGTCGAGCAGCGTCCGTACCATCGCCCCGGCCTCGGGGTCCTTCGCGTCCCTCCGTGCGACGGCGGCCCGCAGATCCGCGACGAAGGAGCGGGAGTGCCTCTCGTGGTCGGCCCCGGGGTACTGGTCCCGGGCCGCGGGCTCGGTGAACCACCGGTGGACGAAGCTGGCCCGGGGGCCCCGGAAACCGGACTGGTCCCCGAGCAGCGCCACCGCGAGCGGATTCTGCACGAGGGTGACGTGCAGGTCGGTGATCACCTGCGCCGGCGTCGAGGCCAGGCGGCCGAGCAGGTCCAGCATGCCGGGGTGGACGTGCGAGGCGGCCCCGCCCTGCACCGGCACCGGGCGGTCCGCCAGGCGGTACAGGTAGTCGCGCTCGTCGGCGCTCAGCCGCAGCGCCCTCGCCAGCGCGGCGATCATCTGCTCGGACGGCTGGGATCCGGCCCCGCGCTCCAGCTCGTTGTAGTAGTCCACCGACGCTCCGGCGAGCTGGGCCACCTCCTCGCGGCGCAGCCCGGGCACCCGGCGTCTGGGCCCGGCCGGCAGACCGACGTCGGCCGGGCGGATGCGTTCCCGCCGTGAACGCAGGAACGTCCCCAGCTCGGCGTACTTCGCGGCGCTCATGGCGCCCATTGTGCGTCGGGCCGGGCCGCCGACCCAGGGGATGACATCCCCTGGATGCGCCGGCCGCCGCCGCGCATGGTGGAGGCATGACCACGAACCAGAACCAGGACACTTCCGCTCCGGCAGCCGTACGCGTCGCCGTCGTCACCGGCGGATCGCGTGGCATCGGCCGGGCGGTCGCGCGCAAGCTCGCCGAGGACGGCCTGGCCGTCGTCGTGAACTACACCCGTGACGAGGCTTCCGCCGAGGAGACGGTGGCGGCGATCACCGGGGTCGGCGGCCGGGCGGTCGCCGTACGGGCGGACGTGGCGGAGGAGAAGGAGGTCGCCGCGCTGTTCGACCGGGCGGAGGAGGAGTTCGGCGGCGTCGACGTGGTCGTGAACTCGGCCGGACGGATGGTCCTGTCGCCCATCGCCGACCTGGACCTGGCGGCACTCGACGCCCTGCACCGCACCAACATCCGGGGCACCTTCGTGGTCGCCCAGCAGGCGGCCCGGCGACTGCGCGCGGGGGGCTCGTTCGTGGCGTTCTCGTCCTCCGTGGTCGGCACGCAGTTCCCGGCGTACGGGGCGTACGCGGCGAGCAAGGGCGCCGTGGAGGCGATGACGCTCATCCTGGCGCGCGAGCTGCGCGGACGGGACGTCACGGTGAACACCGTGGCCCCCGGCCCGACGGCCACGGACATGTTCCTCACGGGCAAGACCCCCGAGCAGGTCGACCGGCTGGCCAAGACGCCGCCGCTGGAGCGACTGGGCACGCCCGACGACATCGCCGCCGTGGTCGCCTTCCTCGGCAGCCCCGCGGGGCGCTGGGTGAACGGCCAGGTCCTGCGCGCCAACGGCGGCATGGTCTGACGACGGCGCGACCGCACGACAACGAACCCACCACCACCCCCTGTCAGGAGACACCCATGCCTTTCGCCCAGTTCAAGGTCCCCGCGGGCACCCTCACCGCCGAGGACAAGAGGAAGCTCGTCGAGCGCACCACCGACCTCTACGCGGAGATCTACGGGGAACGGGCCCGCCCCACCACCGTCGTCCTCGTCGAAGAGGTCCCCGACGGCGGCTGGGGCGTCGCCGGCGACGTCCTCACGGCCGCGATGCTGAACGGCACCGCCTGACCGTCCTCACGGCCGCGATGCTGAACGGCACCGCCTGACCGTCCCCGAGGCCGCGGACCCAGGTCCGTCACGCCGTCACGGCGTGGGGATGCCGGCCGGACGGGCCGGGCGTCCGAAGCGGGCGGGGACGCCCGGTGAGTACAGCACGCTCACCGGCTCCCCGGCCGGCCTCGGCAGCCCGGCCGAGGTGACCAGGTCCTCCTCGCACTCCAGCAGCTCGGCCCGGTGCAGGGGCCAGCGCGGATGCGCGTTGGGCAGGTACATCGACCGCCCGAAGAAGGCTCCGTGCATGCCCCAGCGGGCGGTCAGGAAGTGCTCCAGCTCGGTCGGCTCCGCGATCAGCTCGCCCCTGCGTACGGTGATACGGCCGCCGGCGCCCCGCGGTCCGGGCCAGCGCCGGGAAGCGGTGTACGTCACCGTGCCGCCGTCGAGGTGCTCCACGCGCATCCGGGACCAGAGGTACGGCATCCGGAACCCCAGCCGGCCGACCGCCACCGGGATCAGCCGGGAGGCGTCCAGGGAGAGGAAGACGACCCCGCGCCGCCCGTGCGCGTCCACCGAGTACAGGCGGACGTTGGTCTCCGGGAAGTTCCCGAGATACGGCACACCCGGCAGGCGCAGCCACCCCACCCTGTGCATCCGGAACGCGACGAGACCGACGTACGTGACACCGTCCAGGGTGTCCGGCACGGTGCCCGGCGGCAGCAGCGGGGCCACGTCGGCCGGGTCCACCGCCCAGTGGACGAACGTCAGGTCCAGCCACGACTGGGTGAGCAGCGGACGCGCGATCGCCTCCGGCGGGTCGGGCGTGATGGGCTGCGGGGGCGGCGGTGTCGACTGCACCGCGCCAGTATCGCGGAGGGCACCGGCAGTCGTACGGCAGGACGGGTGGACGTGGCGGACACCACGGACGCCGCGGACATCACGATGTACCCCACATGGCCCTGGCGGCCGGCAAGGCCCCTCGGGAAGGCTCGGTGCCATGCAGAAGCTCTCCCTCGACGCCCTCGCCCGCGAACACCTGGAACGCGCCGCCACCGCCTCCAACGGCCGCAGCGCCACCACCGTCCACGGCGGCCACGAGCACACCCTGCGCCAGACCCTCCTCGCACTGACCGCCGGCACGTCCCTCGCCGACCACGACAGCCCCGGCGAGGCCACCCTGCTGGTCCTGCGCGGACGTGTCCGCCTCACCAGCGGTGACACCGACTGGGAGGGCCGCACCGGCGACCTCATCGTCATCCCTCCCGCCCGCCACGGCCTGGAGGCCCTGGAGGACGCGGCGGTGCTCCTCACGGTCGCCAAGACGGGCTGAGAAGAACCGCCCGGTTGAACGAGGAGGTGTCGCCCAGTGGCACGATGTCGGAACGGATGATCGAGTCATCGACCGAAGGGGGACGCCGGCGTCATGGCCCGTTACATGGAGGCGCTGACCGTCGAGCGGGGCGGTTTCCGGATCAAGGTGCCGGAGTCGTGGTGGGAGTTCGACGTGCGGCCGGAGTCGCGGGACGACTCCATCCACCGGATGGTGAACGACCGCCTGCGCGCACACCCGGAACTGGCCCCGCACCGGGACACGTACATCTCCTTCCTGCGGAAGGCCGCCGCGGACGCCTGGAAGTCCGGCGCGCTGTACTGCGGCTGCATGGCGGAGAGCTTCGGCGGCGACACCCCGATCACCGGCTCGGTGACGGTCTCCCTGGTCGGCGGCCGTACGAGCAAGGGCGACCCGCTGCCCACCGACCCGGCCGCCGTCGCCGCCCAGCTCGCCGTCAAGGAGGCGAAGAAGGAGGGCGACTCCTGGCGCAAGGTCACCACCGTCGACATACCCGGCGTCGGCCCGGCCGCGCGGACGTACGGCATCGAGGACATCCCGGTCCCCGGCGACGAACTCGGCCGGACCGTCCGTGCCGTGCTGACGCAGACCTTCGTTCCCGTGCCCGGCCAGGAGGGCAAGGTCGCCCTGGTCGCCGGCAGCAGCCAGGTCCTGGACCTCGCGGACTCCTTCTTCGACATCTTCGACGCGATCACGTCGACGTTCCGCTTCGTGGACTGAGTACCGCGGAGGGAAAGGGGGAGCGGCCATGGACACGGAGGACGCGGAGGACACGGCCCGCCGACTGCGCTTGATCGGGGACGAGTTGTCGGAGCGGTTCTACGAACGCGCCGACGTCGTACGGACGTTGCTGGTGACCCTGCTGGCCGGGCAGCACTCGTTGCTGCTCGGACCGCCCGGGACGGCGAAGTCCGAGATGGCGCGGGAGCTCACGGGCCGGATCGAGGGCGCGGCCTACTGGGAGATCCTGCTGTCGAAGTTCACCGCGCCGACGCGGATGTTCGGCCCCATCGACGTCGCCGCGCTGGCCCGGGGCGAGTACCGCCAGGTCTACGACGGCCGCGCCACCACCGCCCACGTCGCCTTCATCGACGAGATCTTCAAATGCTCCACGGCGGCGCTGAACGAGACCCTGGGCTACCTCAACGAGCGGATCTACCACCCCGAGAACGGCGGCGAACCGATCCGCTGCCCCCTCATCGGGGCCATCACCGCCAGCAACGAACTCCCCACGGGGGAGGACTCGGCCGCGATCTACGACCGGCTGCTGGTGCGGATCGAGGTCGGCTACCTGGAGGACCCCTCGAACTTCGCCGCGCTCGTCCGCTCCGCCGTCCACCGCCCGACCGCCCCGGCCCGGACGGCCATCGAGCTGACCGCGCTGCGGCACGCCGTGACCGAGGCCGTACCGGCCGTCGATGTCCCCGACGCGATCGTGGACGCGGTGTGCACCCTGCGGGCCGCCCTGCGCCGAAAGGAACTCGTCGCCTCCGACCGCCGCTGGCGGCAGGCGGTGGGCCTGCTCCAGGCATCCGCGTACCTCGACGGCCGTACGGCGGTCGCCGAGACCGACCTGCCGGTGCTGACCCATGTGCTGTGGGACTCCCCGGCCCAGCGCCCGACCGTCGAACGCGAGGTGCTGCACCTGGTGAACCCCGACGCCAAGGAGGCGCTCGACCTGGCCGACACCATCGAGGAACTGGAGGCCCAGCTCGACGCCATGGCCGGACAGTCCCGCGAGGCGCTGAGCGAGTGGGTCATCAAGAAGGCGCACCACCAGCTCGCCACGGCGGGCAGACGGCTGGAGAAGCTGCGTGCCGAGGCGGTGGGCGCCGGCCGCTCGACCACCGCCATCGACCGGGTCACCGGCCGCCAGCGCGCCGTCCGCGCCCGCGTCCTCACCGAGGCCCTCGGCGTGGACGCGAGCACGGTGCAGGCGCAGCTCTGAGCGGCACCATGGACGAGCTCGCGACCAGGGCCGGGGCATGGCTCGCCCGGCCTGCCACTACTGTCGAACGACACACCGCCGTCGTGGTCGCGGACCGGTTCGACCGCGTCACCTGGCACGACACCTACGAGCAGTCGTCCGCCCTGCGCGATCTGGCGGCGGAGCTGGGCGGCCACCACGGCCACCACGGTCACCACGGTCACCACACCACCGACCTCCTCACCGACGTGTTCCTGGCCGCCTACAAGGCCGGCCCGCGGCTGCGCGAACCGGCCGCGATGGACCCCTCCCGGCTGGTCAACCACCAGATCATGACCGCATTGACGGAGTCACCGGAGTTCGCCGGGCTGCGCCGGGAGACGGCCGGCGATCCCTACGCCGCCGCCATGGCCGTACTCGCCCAGGCCGGAGCGCTGCGCGGACTGCTGGAGCGCGCCCGGGACGCGCAGGAGCGGGGCGAGCGGGCGAAACAGGCGCAGCGGGCCGCCGCAGCGGCGGCGACCGCCGTGGACGAGACGCTCCAGGAAGCCGCCGAGGAGGCCACCGAGGAGGCCGGCACCGCGCGGGCCGCCGACGCCGTACGCCGGGCGATCGAGACCGCCGAGGCAGCCGAGGCAGCCGAGGCCGCGGCACGGCAGGCGGCCCGGGCCGCCGCGACGGCCGTCCCCGGAATCCGCGCCACCGCACGCGGCGCTGCGGCGAGGGCCGCGGAGACCGTCCGGCGGGAGGCCGCGCTGATGCGGGCGTGGGGAGTCGGATCCGGCGAACTGGAGCGGATGCCGTTCGCCGAGCGGGCCCGGCTCGCCGAACGGCTGCGCACCGGCCGCCTCGCCCAGTGGGCCGACCTGATCGGCCGCTTCCGGCAGATGGCCGACGGCGAGCGTGCCCGCAAGGTGGAGAACGCCACCGGGGAACTGGTCGGCGTCACCCTCGGCGACGACCTCTCCCGCGTCGTCCCCTCCGAACTGGCCCACCTCGGCCTGCCCGAGCTGCGCGCGGTGTTCGCCGCCCGCTACGCCGCCGGGGAACTGACGCTCTACGACAGCCGGGGTGAGCAGACCACCGGCCGGGGCGCGATCATCGCGTGCGTGGACACCTCGCACTCCATGTACGAGGAGGGGCCGGGCGGAATCACCCGGGAGGCCTGGTCCAAGGCGTGCGCCCTGGCCCTGCTCGACCAGGCCCGCGCCGCGGGACGTGACTTCGTCGGCATCCTGTTCTCCGCCCCCGGCAGACTCCAGGTCTTCCGCTTCCCGGCGGACGAGCCGGCCCCCGTCGACCGGACCGTGGACTTCGCCGAGACCTTCCTCGGCGGCGGCACCAGCTACCAGACCCCGCTGTCGGCGGCGGGCGAGCTGCTGGAGGCGGAATTCGACGACACCGCCCGCATGCGCGGCGACATCGTGATGATCACCGACGACGACTGCGGCGTCACCGAGCAGTGGACGCGCACCTGGAACGACACCCGGCACCGGCTCGGCTTCCGGGTCTTCGGCCTGGTCATCGGCGCCCCGCGCGCCGCCGCGGCCGACTCGGTCCTTCAGGCCCTGTGCGACAACCTCCGCCTCATCGAGGACCTCACCGACGTCCACACCACCGCCGACCTCTTCCGCGTGATCTGACCTCCGGGAGTCGAGAGTGATCGTCCACCGTTGGACGCGTCGTGTGGGCTGCTGCTTAGCTGAGCGGAGGACCGCGCCAGGTCGACAGTGAGCGAAAGAGGTGCCCGCGGTGGACACTCCCCGTCTTGAAGAGGTGCGACTGACCTCCTTCAAGAGCTTCACCGACCAGCGCCTGCCCTTACAGGATCTGACCGTGCTGATCGGGCGGAACGGCAGTGGGAAGTCCAACGCGCTCGACGGGCTGATGGTGTTGTCCCGGCTGGCGCTGGGCGAGCCGGTGCGGGACGCGCTGGACGGGCCCCGCACCGGAGGAGAGGAGCCGATCCGGGGCGGCGCCGAGGGGTGTGCGCCGCTCGGGGAGGACCGTTTCGCGCTCGGGTGCCGGGTGCGGTCGGGCGAGGCGGTCTTCGATCTGGACGTGGTGATCGCGGTCTCTCCCGAAGTGCGCATCCTCCGTGAGGAGCTGACGGCGGTCGAGGGCGTGCCCTATGCGGGCCGCCGGCTGGCGGCAGGTCGTTCTCTCCTGACGAGCGACGCACCGGACGCACGCCGCAGTGACCTCAACGTCCGCTACTTCAACGGGCGGCGCGGTCTCGATCCGGGGGTACCGTTCGCCGCCGACAGGCTGCTGGCCGGGCAGGTGCCGGTGAGGCTGCCCGCGACCACCGAGGCCACGAAGCTCGTACACCGAGCGGCGCGGGACGTGCTCGCCGTTCTGCGGGACGTCTTCCTCCTCGACCCGGTTCCGCATCTCATGAGGCAGTACGTCAATGCGCGCGACGCGGAACTCAGACGCAGCGCCGACAACCTGAGCGCGGCGGTCGCCGGCCTGGCCAAGACCGACCCCGCCGCTTTCGACAGGCTCACGGAGCTGGTGGCGGGTATGCCCGAGTACCCGGTACGGGGGGTGAGTAGCGTCGGTACCAGGTTGGGGGACGTGCAGCTGGTACTGCGCGAGGCGGGATATCACGGAGCGGAGCACGACGTTCCGGCGCGGCTCCTGAGCGACGGCATGCTGCGGTTCCTGGCCTTCGGTACCGCCTTGCTGAGCGCGCCCGTCTCCGACGGTGGAGCCGAACCGCTCCTGACGCAGCGGCACCTGGTGATCGAGGAGATCGAGAACGGTCTCTATCCCACCCAGGCCGCACGGGTACTGCGCCTGATGAAGGAGGAGTCCCAGCGGCGTCGCATCGACGTGCTCTTCACCACCCACAGCCCGGCCCTGCTCAACTCCCTGAACGCGCAGGACCATCCGGGAGTCGTCGTGTGCAGCCGGGACCCGGAGTCGGGGGAGAGCCGGCTGACCCGCCTCACGGAACTGCCCGGCTATGTCGACCTCCTGGCCGCAGGTGACCTCGGCGACGCGGTGACCAAGGGGCGCCTGCCGGATGCCGTGCGTCCCCGGGAAGAGGGCGTGACGAGTGTCGAGGACTTCCTGAGGAGCCTGTGAGTCCGTGAGCAGACAGCAACGGTCCGGGCTGCGGCTCCCCGTCGTCGACTTCCTGGACACGTCCGTCTTCGTCGAGATCCTCGGCGTACCCCACATGGACGGCCACCGCGACGAAGTCCTGTCGGAGATGGACGCCCGGCTGAAGGCCAAGGTGCGCTTCGTGCTGCCGACCGCGACCGTGATCGAGACCGGCAATCACGTCTTCCAGATCAAGAACGGTGACGCCCGCCGGAAGTGTGCCGCGGTCTTCATGAGCATGTTGCGCAAGACCGCGAACGGGGAGGCGCCCTGGGTGCTGCACGAGCGGACCTGGGACGGTGCCTTCCTCGCCTCGCTCTGTGACGGCGGTACCACGGGCATGGACCTGGCCACGCACGCCGTACGGCAGCAGCTGGGCACCGGCGACCTGAGCATCGTCTCCGAGCGGGACCTGTACGCGGACCGGGCGAGGGCCGAGGTCCGCATCTGGACACTGGAGGCCACGATGGGGACGTGGGCCGAGCTGCCCTGAGTCTGGTGTGTACGGTCCTCTCGTCGTCGGTCACCGGGGCGGGGCGTCGGGCCGGGATCCGGTGGGTCCGGTCCCCACCTCGGCCCAGACGGTCTTGAGCGGGGGCGGGCCGGGGGCGACTCCCCAGCGGTCGGCGAGAGCGTCCACGAGCAGCAGGCCGCGGCCGGACTCGGACTCGGCGTCGGTGGCGGCGGCGGAGCGCTGCGGGCGCGGCAGCCGGTCACCGCGCGTGTCGGTGACCTCGACGCGGAGGGTGTCGCCGACGACGTACAGCAGCAGCCGGAAGTCCCGGCCGGGGACGCGGCCGTGGGTGACGGCGTTGGCCGCCAGCTCCGCGACGATGAGCTCCGCCGGATGCGGCGGCAGCCCCCACGTGCGCAGCTGCTCGGTGGCGAGCAGCCGGGCGGCCACTCCCAGCGAGCCACAACACGGCAGAGAGCTATCAGCCACACCCGGCCCTCCCGGGCCACCTAACAACTTACGGAGAGCTATGAGCACGCCGGAACTCCACTGGTTCAAGAGCAGCTACAGCGACAGCAGCAACGGCAACGACTGCATCGAAATCGCCCCCACCCCCACCACCGTCCACGTCCGCGACTCCAAGAACGCATCCGGCCCGCGACTCGCGCTCACGCCGAGGGCGTGGGCCGCGTTCGTCGCGCCGTTCGGCTCGGAGCGTACGCCCGACTGATCACGACGGCGCAAGCTCCGTACCCTCCGTGACCTCATGTTTCCCGTGAGGGGCGGTTTGCTCCGTCATGCCGTGCCGAGTGTCGCGACTCGGTGAGATCGTCCGGCAGGGAATGATCTCTGGCGCTCAGGAGATTCGCGGGTTGCCCGGCAACGTGTCCTGGAGCGGTGAACCGCGATTCCGGCGCTCCGGCGTTTGATCCCCGTCACCTTCCGGGTAATCTCTTCCGCCCGATTGGCCAGCCCCGGTCCCCGTGTGGCAAACTGTCGGAGTTGCTCGGTCGAGTGTTGATGCTGCGCGCCTCCCGTCGGGAGGACCGGAAGCGAGTCCCACAGTACTCGTCGTCCCTGATGAGGGGCGGACGTACGGGAATCTTTCGGGAAGCGTATGCGCAGCGCCGGCCAGGCGCCCGGTGGGCCTTTCGCCCCCGGTCCGCGGTTCTGGTAGGGCCGTGTCAATCCCGCGGGGATGTTCGAAACAAGGGACATTCATGTCAGCGGGAGTGCGACACGCCCGACCGCGTGGGTCGGAGGACGAGACCTGGAGCATCGGGTTCCAGAGCGTAAAGAGAGACAGGACTACGGAGTAGCCATGGCGGGACAGAAGATCCGCATCCGGCTCAAGGCCTACGACCACGAGGTCATCGACTCTTCGGCGAAGAAGATCGTCGAGACGGTGACTCGCACTGGTGCGTCGGTCGCGGGCCCGGTGCCGCTGCCCACTGAGAAGAACGTGTACTGCGTCATCAAGTCGCCGCACAAGTACAAGGACTCGCGCGAGCACTTCGAGATGCGCACGCACAAGCGCCTGATCGACATCCTCGACCCGACCCCCAAGACCGTTGACTCTCTGATGCGACTCGACCTCCCGGCCGGTGTCGACATCGAGATCAAGCTCTGAAGGCCGGTGATCTGAGAATGGCTAAGCAGATCAAGGGCATCCTGGGCGAGAAGCTCGGCATGACGCAGGTGTGGGACGAGAACAACCGTGTTGTTCCGGTCACCGTCGTCAAGGCCGGCCCCAACGTCGTCACCCAGGTCCGCACGAACGACGTCGACGGCTACGAGTCGGTCCAGATCGCCTTCGGCGAGATCGACCCGCGCAAGGTGAACAAGCCCCTCAAGGGCCACTTCGCCAAGGCCGACGTCACCCCCCGTCGTCACCTCGTCGAGATCCGCACCGCGGACGCCTCCGAGTACACGCTGGGCCAGGAAGTCACCGCTGAGGTCTTCGAGTCGGGCGTGAAGGTCGACGTCACCGGCAAGAGCAAGGGCAAGGGCTTCGCCGGTGTCATGAAGCGTCACAACTTCAAGGGCCTCGGCGCCGGTCACGGCACCCAGCGCAAGCACCGCTCGCCGGGCTCCATCGGTGGCTGCGCCACCCCGGGCCGCGTGTTCAAGGGCCTCCGCATGGCGGGTCGCATGGGCAACGAGCGGGTCACCACCCAGAACCTGACCGTCCACGCCGTTGACGCGGAGAAGGGTCTGCTGCTCATCAAGGGCGCGGTTCCCGGTCCGAACGGCGGCCTCGTCCTGGTCCGCACCGCGGCCAAGGGGGCCTGAGGTAACCGATGAGCACTGTTGACATCCTTTCGCCTGCGGGCGAGAAGACCGGTAGCGTCGAGCTCCCCGCGGAGATCTTCGGCGTGGAGAAGATCAGCATTCCGCTGATCCACCAGGTCGTCGTCGCGCAGAACGCCGCTGCCCGCCAGGGCACGCACAAGACCAAGCGTCGCGGCGAGGTCCGTGGTGGCGGCAAGAAGCCGTACCGCCAGAAGGGCACCGGCCGCGCCCGTCAGGGCTCGACCCGCGCGCCGCAGTTCGCCGGTGGTGGCGTCGTGCACGGTCCCGTGCCGCGCGACTACTCCCAGCGCACCCCCAAGAAGATGAAGGCTGCCGCCCTGCGTCACGCCCTCACCGACCGGGCGCGCCACAACCGCATTCACGTCGTCACCGGCGTGATCGAGGGCGAGACCCCCTCCACGAAGGCCGCCAGGTCGCTGTTCGGCAAGATCTCGGAGCGCAAGAACCTGCTCCTGGTCGTCGACCGCGCCGACGAGGCCGCGTGGCTGTCCGCCCGCAACCTGCCCCAGGTCCACATCCTGGAGCCGGGCCAGCTGAACACGTACGACGTTCTCGTCTCGGACGACGTGGTCTTCACCAAGGCCGCTTTCGAGTCCTTCGTCGCCGGCCCGAACAAGGCCAACGACAACGAAGGGAGCGAGGTCTGATGGCTGCCCGTCACCCCTCGATCGCCTCGAAGGCCGCCAAGGCGGCCAAGGCTGCGCGTGTCGCCAAGGCGCGCCGCCACGAGGCCGAAGGCAAGAACACCGTCGTCACCCCGGCGAGCAAGGCGTTCACGGACCCCCGTGACGTCCTGCTGAAGCCGGTCGTGTCGGAGAAGAGCTACGCGCTCATCGACGAGAACAAGTACACGTTCATCGTCGCGCCGGGCTCCAACAAGACCCAGATCAAGGAGGCCGTCCAGGCGGTCTTCGAGGTCAAGGTCACCGGGGTCAACACGATCAACCGCATCGGCAAGCGCAAGCGCACCAAGACCGGTTTCGGTCAGCGTGCGGCGACCAAGCGCGCGATCGTGACCCTCGCCGAGGGCGACCGTATCGACATCTTCGGCGGTCCGACCGCGTAAGCGGTCAGGATCGTTCGATATCGGACGAGGACTGAGAAATGGGTATCCGCAAGTACAAGCCGACGACTCCGGGCCGTCGTGGCTCCAGCGTCGCCGACTTCGTCGAGGTCACGCGGTCCACGCCGGAGAAGTCGCTGGTCCGTCCCCTGCACAGCAAGGGCGGCCGTAACAATTCCGGTCGTGTGACCGTCCGCCACCAGGGCGGTGGCCACAAGCGCGCCTACCGAGTGATCGACTTCCGTCGTCACGACAAGGACGGCGTGCCGGCGAAGGTCGCGCACATCGAGTACGACCCCAACCGCACCGCGCGCATCGCGCTGCTGCACTACGCCGACGGCGAGAAGCGCTACATCCTCGCCCCGCGCAACCTGCAGCAGGGCGACCGCGTCGAGAACGGTCCCGGGGCCGACATCAAGCCGGGCAACAACCTGGCCCTCCGCAACATCCCGGTCGGTACCACGATCCACGCGATCGAGCTCCGTCCCGGTGGTGGCGCCAAGTTCGCCCGCTCCGCCGGTGCCTCCGTGCAGCTGCTCGCGAAGGAGGGCACGATGGCCCACCTGCGCATGCCGTCCGGAGAGATCCGCCTGGTCGACCAGCGCTGCCGCGCCACGGTCGGCGAGGTCGGCAACGCCGAGCAGTCGAACATCAACTGGGGCAAGGCCGGCCGTAAGCGGTGGCTGGGCGTCCGCCCGACCGTCCGTGGTGTCGTCATGAACCCGGTCGACCACCCGCACGGTGGTGGTGAGGGCCGGACCTCCGGTGGCCGCCACCCCGTGTCCCCGTGGGGCAAGAAGGAAGGCCGTACTCGTTCGCCCAAGAAGGCGTCGAACAAGTACATCGTCCGCCGCCGCAAGACGAACAAGAAGCGCTAAGGACGGGTTGAGATGCCTCGTAGCTTGAAGAAGGGACCCTTCGTCGACGACCACCTGATCAAGAAGGTGGACGTCCAGAACGAAGCCGGTACCAAGAACGTCATCAAGACCTGGTCCCGTCGCTCGATGATCGTCCCGGCGATGCTGGGCCACACGATCGCGGTGCACAACGGCAAGACCCACATCCCGGTGTTTGTCACCGAGTCGATGGTCGGCCACAAGCTCGGCGAGTTCTCGCCGACCCGCACCTTCCGGGGCCACGTCAAGGACGACCGGAAGTCGAAGCGCCGCTAGTCGGCGGGGTGCAATCGACCATGACAGACACTGAAGGGACAACCATGGAAGCCAGGGCCCAGGCGCGGTACATCCGCGTCACGCCCATGAAGGCCCGCCGCGTGGTGGACCTCATCCGTGGCATGAGTGCCACGGAGGCTCAGGCGGTCCTGCGTTTCGCCCCGCAGGCCGCGAGCGTGCCGGTCGGCAAGGTGCTGGACAGCGCCATCGCCAACGCCGCGCACAACTACGACCACACCGACGCCGACAGCCTCGTCATTTCCGAGGCGTACGTCGACGAGGGCCCGACCCTGAAGCGGTTCCGTCCGCGTGCCCAGGGCCGCGCCTACCGGATCCGCAAGCGGACCAGCCACATCACCGTGGTCGTCAGCAGCAAGGAAGGAACCCGGTAATGGGCCAGAAGGTTAACCCGCATGGGTTCCGGCTCGGCATCACCACCGACTTCAAGTCGCGTTGGTACGCCGACAAGCTGTACAAGGACTACGTCAAGGAAGACGTCGCCATCCGTCGGATGATGACGTCCGGCATGGAGCGCGCCGGCATCTCGAAGGTGGAGATCGAGCGCACCCGTGACCGCGTGCGTGTGGACATCCACACCGCCCGTCCCGGCATCGTCATCGGCCGCCGCGGCGCCGAGGCCGACCGCATCCGCGGTGACCTGGAGAAGCTGACCGGCAAGCAGGTCCAGCTGAACATCCTCGAGGTCAAGAGCCCGGAGACGGACGCTCAGCTGGTGGCCCAGGCCGTCGCCGAGCAGCTCTCCTCCCGCGTCTCCTTCCGTCGCGCCATGCGCAAGAGCATGCAGGGCACGATGAAGGCCGGCGCCAAGGGCATCAAGATCCAGTGCGGTGGCCGCCTCGGTGGTGCCGAGATGTCCCGCTCGGAGTTCTACCGCGAGGGCCGTGTGCCCCTGCACACGCTCCGCGCGAACGTGGACTACGGCTTCTTCGAGGCCAAGACGACCTTCGGCCGCATCGGTGTGAAGGTCTGGATCTACAAGGGCGACGTCAAGAACATCGCCGAGGTCCGCGCCGAGAACGCCGCTGCCCGTGCGGGTAACCGCCCGGCCCGCGGTGGCGCCGACCGCCCGGCCCGTGGTGGCCGCGGTGGCGAGCGTGGCGGCCGCGGCCGCAAGCCGCAGCAGGCTCCCGCTGCCGAGGCCCCCAAGGCCGAGGCTCCGGCTGCCGCTCCGGCTGAGAGCACCGGAACGGAGGCCTGACCGACATGCTGATCCCCCGTAGGGTCAAGCACCGCAAGCAGCACCACCCGAAGCGCCGTGGCATGGCCAAGGGCGGTACGACGGTTGCGTTCGGCGAGTACGGCATCCAGGCCCTCACGCCGGCGTACGTGACCAACCGCCAGATCGAGGCGGCCCGTATCGCGATGACCCGCCACATCAAGCGTGGTGGCAAGGTCTGGATCAACATCTACCCGGACCGCCCGCTCACGAAGAAGCCGGCCGAGACCCGCATGGGTTCCGGTAAGGGTTCGCCGGAGTGGTGGATCGCGAACGTGCACCCGGGCCGGGTCATGTTCGAGCTGTCCTACCCCAACGAGAAGATCGCCCGTGAGGCCCTCACTCGCGCAGCCCACAAGCTGCCGATGAAGTGCCGGATCGTCAAGCGCGAGGCAGGTGAAGCGTGATGTCGGCCGGTACCAAGGCGTCCGAGCTGCGCGAGCTGGGTGACGAGGAGCTTCTGGCGAAGCTCCGCGAAGCCAAGGAAGAGCTGTTCAACCTCCGCTTCCAGGCGGCGACCGGGCAGCTCGAGAACCATGGCCGTCTGAAGGCGGTCCGCAAGGACATCGCGCGGATCTACACCCTGATGCGCGAGCGTGAGCTGGGCATCGAAACGGTGGAGAACGCCTGATGAGCGAGAACAACGTGACTGAGACGAACACCGAGGCGCGGGGCGACCGCAAGACCCGTGAGGGCATCGTCGTCAGCGACAAGATGGACAAGACCGTCGTCGTCGCTGTCGAGGACCGCAAGAAGCACGCGCTGTACGGCAAGGTCATCCGCAGCACGAGCAAGCTCAAGGCCCACGACGAGCAGAACGCCGCCGGCATCGGCGACCGCGTCCTCCTGATGGAGACCCGGCCGCTGTCCGCCACGAAGCACTGGCGCGTCGTCGAGATCCTCGAGAAGGCCAAGTAGGTAGTTCCCGCAAGGGAATTCCCACAAGTACGTTCCTGCGGGGCATTCCTCGCAGGACAGTTCCGCCAGGCTCCGACGGGGTTGAGCGATCGACCCCGTCGGGGAACCGGCAGACAAACAGGAGATAGACGTGATCCAGCAGGAGTCGCGGCTGCGTGTCGCCGACAACACGGGTGCGAAGGAAGTCCTCTGCATCCGTGTGCTCGGTGGCTCGGGCCGCCGCTACGCGGGCATCGGTGACGTCATCGTCGCCACCGTCAAGGACGCGATCCCCGGTGGCAACGTGAAGAAGGGTGACGTCGTCAAGGCGGTCATCGTTCGCACCGTCAAGGAGCGCCGCCGTCCGGACGGCTCGTACATCCGCTTCGACGAGAACGCCGCCGTCATTCTGAAGAACGACGGCGACCCTCGCGGCACCCGTATCTTCGGCCCGGTCGGCCGTGAGCTGCGCGAGAAGAAGTTCATGAAGATCATCTCCCTCGCGCCGGAGGTGCTGTGAGCATGAAGATCAAGAAGGGCGACCTGGTCCAGGTCATCACCGGTAAGGACAAGGGCAAGCAGGGCAAGGTCATCGCGGCCTACCCCCGCGAGGACCGTGTCCTGGTCGAGGGTGTCAACCGGGTCAAGAAGCACACCAAGGCCGGCCCGACCGCAGGCGGTTCGCAGGCCGGCGGCATCGTGACCACCGAGGCCCCGGTCCACGTCTCCAACGTCCAGCTGGTCGTGGAGAAGGACGGCAACAAGGTCGTCACGCGCGTCGGTTACCGCTTCGACGACGAAGGCAACAAGATCCGCGTTGCCAAGCGGACGGGTGAGGACATCTGATGACGACCACCACCAGCCCGCGTCTGAAGACGAAGTACCGCGAGGAGATCGCGGGCAAGCTGCGTGAGCAGTTCTCCTACGAGAACGTCATGCAGGTTCCCGGCCTCGTCAAGATCGTGGTCAACATGGGTGTGGGCGACGCCGCCCGCGACTCCAAGCTGATCGAGGGCGCCATCCGCGACCTCACCACGATCACCGGTCAGAAGCCGGCCGTCACCAAGGCCCGCAAGTCCATCGCGCAGTTCAAGCTGCGTGAGGGCCAGCCGATCGGTGCCCACGTCACGCTCCGTGGCGACCGCATGTGGGAGTTCCTGGACCGCACCCTGTCGCTCGCGCTGCCGCGCATCCGCGACTTCCGCGGCCTGTCCCCCAAGCAGTTCGACGGCCGTGGCAACTACACCTTCGGTCTCACGGAGCAGGTCATGTTCCACGAGATCGACCAGGACAAGATCGACCGCACCCGGGGTATGGACATCACCGTGGTGACCACGGCGACCAACGACGAAGAGGGCCGCGCCCTTCTCCGTCACCTCGGCTTCCCCTTCAAGGAGGCGTGAGCGAGATGGCGAAGAAGGCTCTGATCGCGAAGGCTGCTCGCAAGCCCAAGTTCGGCGTGCGTGGCTACACCCGCTGCCAGCGCTGTGGCCGCCCGCACTCCGTGTACCGCAAGTTCGGCCTGTGCCGCGTGTGCCTTCGTGAGATGGCTCACCGTGGCGAGCTGCCGGGCGTGACCAAGAGCTCCTGGTAGTCCCGGTAATTCCGGACTCCCAGGGCTCTCGGTAAGCAATGGGAACGGCAGGAGGCCCGCTCCGTATGGCTTAGGCTTGCGGGGTTGGGCACCTGCCGTGCCCGTACGACTTACTACGCCGTAGGTCCACCGCGCCGCACCCGTCCCGTCTCGGATCGGGGAGAGGGATGGCGCACCAGGAAACCCCGGCGAGAGAGGCCGAAGGCCAATTCATGACCATGACTGATCCGATCGCAGACATGCTTACGCGTCTGCGGAACGCGAACTCGGCGTACCACGACTCCGTGGCGATGCCGCACTCGAAGATCAAGTCGCACATCGCGGAGATCCTCCAGCAGGAGGGCTTCATCACGGGCTGGAAGACCGAGGACGCCGAGGTCGGCAAGAACCTCGTCCTCGAGCTGAAGTTCGGCCCGAACCGTGAGCGCTCCATCGCGGGCATCAAGCGGATCTCCAAGCCCGGTCTCCGGGTGTACGCGAAGTCCACCAACCTGCCGAAGGTGCTCGGCGGCCTGGGCGTGGCGATCATCTCCACGTCGCACGGGCTCCTCACCGACAAGCAGGCCGGCAAGAAGGGCGTGGGTGGGGAAGTCCTCGCCTACGTCTGGTAGCGGAAGGGAACGGAGGAAACAGCTATGTCGCGCATCGGCAAGCTCCCCATCGCGGTTCCCGCCGGCGTGGACGTCACCATCGACGGCCGTACGGTCTCGGTCAAGGGCCCCAAGGGCACGCTGACCCACACCGTCGTGGCACCGATCGAGATCGTCAAGGGTGAGGACGGCGTGCTCAACGTCACCCGCCCCAACGACGAGCGTCAGAACAAGGCCCTTCACGGCCTGTCCCGCACGCTGGTGGCGAACATGATCACCGGCGTGACCCAGGGTTACGTGAAGAAGCTCGAGATCAGCGGTGTCGGTTACCGCGTTGTCGCCAAGGGTTCGAACCTGGAGTTCTCCCTCGGCTACAGCCACTCGATCACCGTCGAGGCGCCCGAGGGCATCACCTTCAAGGTCGAGGCTCCGACCCGTTTCTCGGTCGAGGGCATCGACAAGCAGAAGGTCGGCGAGGTTGCGGCCAACATCCGCAAGCTGCGCAAGCCCGACCCGTACAAGGCCAAGGGCGTCAAGTACGAGGGCGAAGTCATCCGCCGCAAGGTCGGAAAGGCGGGTAAGTAAGCCATGGCATACGGGCAGAAGATCCTCAAGGGCGACGCCTACAAGCGCGCCGCGATCAAGCGCCGTCACATCCGGATCCGCAAGCGGATCGCGGGTACCGCGGAGCGTCCCCGTCTGGTCGTGACCCGCTCCAACCGCCACATCGTGGCGCAGGTGATCGACGACCTGAAGGGTCACACCCTGGCGTCGGCGTCCACCCTGGACGCGTCGGTCCGCGGTGGCGAGGGCGACAAGTCCGCGCAGGCCAAGCAGGTCGGCGCCCTGGTCGCCGAGCGTGCCAAGGCCGCCGGTGTCGAGGCCGTCGTGTTCGACCGTGGTGGTAACCAGTACGCCGGGCGCATCGCCGCTCTGGCGGACGCCGCCCGCGAAGCCGGCCTGAAGTTCTAGAGCCGCCCGTCGCGGTAGCGACTTATGTTGCTGCGAGCTAGCGGAAACAGAGAGAGGTAATTCCAATGGCTGGACCCCAGCGCCGCGGTGGCGGTGCCGGTGGCGGCGAGCGGCGGGACCGGAAGGGCCGTGACGGCGGCGCAGCTGCCGCCGAGAAGACCGCGTACGTTGAGCGCGTCGTCGCGATCAACCGCGTCGCCAAGGTTGTGAAGGGTGGTCGTCGCTTCAGCTTCACCGCGCTGGTCGTGGTGGGCGACGGTGACGGCACCGTGGGTGTCGGATACGGCAAGGCCAAGGAGGTGCCGGCCGCCATCGCCAAGGGTGTTGAGGAGGCCAAGAAGCACTTCTTCAAGGTCCCCCGCATCCAGGGCACCATCCCGCACCCCATCCAGGGTGAGAAGGCTGCCGGCGTCGTGCTGCTCAAGCCCGCGTCCCCGGGTACCGGCGTGATCGCCGGTGGTCCGGTGCGCGCCGTGCTCGAGTGCGCCGGTATCCACGACGTGCTGTCGAAGTCGCTCGGCTCCGACAACCAGATCAACATCGTGCACGCGACCGTGGCGGCCCTCAAGGGCCTGCAGCGTCCCGAGGAGATCGCGGCCCGCCGTGGTCTGCCGCTCGAGGACGTCGCCCCCGCGGCTCTTCTCCGTGCGCGTGCCGGGGCGGGTGCGTAATCATGGCGCAGCTCAAGATTACGCAGGTCAAGTCCTACATCG
The DNA here is from genome assembly GCF_044453165.1 of Streptomyces sp. NPDC051740. Lineage (NCBI taxonomy): Bacteria > Bacillati > Actinomycetota > Actinomycetes > Kitasatosporales > Streptomycetaceae > Streptomyces > Streptomyces sp. NPDC051740. The sequence goes on from NZ_JBITCL010000001.1 coordinate 222,905, forward strand.
GCAGCAAGCAGAACCACCGTGACACGCTGCGCTCGCTTGGCCTGAAGAAGGTCAACGACGTGGTCGTCAAGGAGGACCGCCCCGAGTTCCGCGGCATGGTGCACACCGTCCGCCACCTCGTGACGGTCGAGGAGGTCGACTGATCATGGCGGAGAACAACCCGCTCAAGATCCACAACCTCCGTCCCGCCCCCGGCGCCAAGACCGCCAAGACCCGTGTCGGTCGTGGTGAGGCGTCGAAGGGTAAGACGGCCGGTCGTGGTACGAAGGGCACCAAGGCCCGTTACCAGGTTCCGGAGCGCTTCGAGGGTGGCCAGATGCCCCTCCACATGCGCCTCCCGAAGCTGAAGGGCTTCAAGAACCCGTTCAAGACCGAGTACCAGGTCGTGAACCTCGACAAGCTGGCCGCGCTCTACCCCGAGGGTGGCGAGGTCACCGTCGAGGGCCTCGTGGCCAAGGGTGCCGTGCGCAAGAACAGCCTTGTCAAGGTCCTGGGCCAGGGCGAGGTCTCCGTGGCGCTGCAGGTGACGGTCGACGCCGTCTCCGGCTCCGCCAAGGAGAAGATCACCGCCGCCGGCGGTACCGTCACCGAGCTCGTCTGACCCTTTCAGGTGTCTCGATGACGTAGAGCGATCCCGACCGGGGATACCCCACAAATGGGGTATCCCCGGTTGGTCGTTCCTAGGGCGGCAGTCTCGCCGGTAAGGTGGCCTGCGCAGCCCGCCGACCTCGGGCGCCCCAATGGGGCACTCAGGACGGCAGTTGACCGTTACGTATTCGTCCTTAGTCGGAATCTCAAGACCGTCACCCTTGACGCAGTTGCGCGGGGGGTCGCAGGAGGCACCGTGCTCACCGCGTTCGCCCGGGCGTTCAAGACGCCCGACCTGCGCAAGAAGCTGCTCTTCACGCTCGGCATCATCGTGGTGTACCGCATCGGCACCAACGTTCCCATCCCGGGCGTCGACTACCGCAACGTCCAGACCTGTATCGACGCGGCCGAAGCGAACCAGGGGTTCTTCGGCATCGTCAACATGTTCAGCGGTGGCGCGCTGCTCCAGATCACGGTCTTCGCGCTGGGCATCATGCCGTACATCACGGCGAGCATCATTCTGCAGCTGCTGACCGTCGTGATCCCGCGTCTGGAAGCCCTCAAGAAGGAGGGCCAGGCCGGTACGGCGAAGATCACTCAGTACACCCGTTACCTGACGGTCGCGCTGGCCATCCTGCAGGGCACCGGCCTGGTGGCCACCGCCCGCAGCGGCTCCCTCTTCCAGGGCTGCCCGGTCGCGAGCCAGATCGTCCCGGACCAGTCGATCTTCGTGACCATCACCATGGTCGTCACCATGACCGCCGGTACGGCCGTCGTCATGTGGCTCGGTGAGCTCATCACCGACCGCGGCATCGGCAACGGCATGTCGATCCTGATGTTCATCTCGATCGCCGCGACCTTCCCCTCCGCCCTGTGGGCCATCAAGGAGCAGGGCAGCCTCGCGGACGGCTGGATCGAGTTCGGCACCGTCATGCTCGTCGGGTTCGTCATGGTCGGCCTGGTCGTCTTCGTCGAGCAGGCCCAGCGCCGGATCCCCGTGCAGTACGCGAAGCGCATGGTCGGCCGCCGTTCCTACGGCGGCACGTCGACCTACATCCCGCTGAAGGTGAACCAGGCGGGCGTGATCCCCGTCATCTTCGCCTCGTCGCTGCTGTACATTCCGGCGCTGATCGTCCAGTTCACCAGCTCGACGGCGGGCTGGGCGACGTGGGTCGAGACGAATCTCGCCGACCCCGGGGCCACGGCGCACATCGTTCTGTACTTCCTCCTGATCGTGTTCTTCGCCTTCTTCTACGTGGCGATCTCCTTCAACCCCGAGGAAGTCGCCGACAACATGAAGAAGTATGGTGGCTTCATCCCGGGCATCCGGGCTGGCCGACCGACCGCTGAGTACCTCAGCTACGTACTCAACCGGATCACCTGGCCGGGTTCGCTGTACTTGGGTCTGATCTCTCTCGTGCCGACAATGGCGTTGGCTGGTTTCGGGGCGAACCAGAACTTCCCGTTCGGCGGGACCAGCATCCTGATCATCGTGGGTGTCGGTCTCGAGACCGTGAAGCAGATCGAGAGCCAGCTCCAGCAGCGCAATTACGAAGGGTTCCTCCGCTGATGCGAATCGTCCTCGTCGGGCCGCCGGGTGCCGGTAAGGGTACGCAGGCCACCCGCCTTGCCGAGAAACTGCGCATCCCGCACATCTCCACGGGCGACCTGTTCCGCGCCAACATCAGCCGGCAGACCGAGCTGGGGAAGCTCGCGAAGTCCTACATGGACGCGGGCAATCTCGTCCCCGACGAGGTCACCATCGCCATGGCCAAGGACCGCATGGAGCAGCCCGACGCCGAGGGCGGCTTCCTGCTGGACGGCTTCCCGCGCAATGTGTCGCAGGCCGAGGCGCTGGACGAGCTGCTGCAGACCGAGGGCATCGAGCTGGACGCGGTCCTCGATCTGGAGGCTCCCGAGGACGAGGTCGTCAAGCGGATCGCCGGCCGGCGGATCTGCCGCAACGAGTCCGCGCACGTGTTCCACGTGACGTACAGCCCGCCGAAGCAGGAGGGCGTGTGTGACGTCTGCGGTGGTGAGCTGTACCAGCGGGACGACGACTCCGAGGAGACCGTGCGGACGCGGCTGGAGGTCTACCACACGCAGACCGAGCCGATCATCGACTACTACAAGGCGCAGGGACTTGTCGTCACCATCTCCGCGATGGGGGCGGTCGACGAGGTCACGGGGCGGGCGCTGGAGGCGCTGAAGAGCGGTAAGTAGTTTTCTGTACGTCGGTCGCAGCCGCGGTTCCTTTGCGCAAGGGGCCGCGGCTGTGGCTTGGCGGGGGTGGGGTTGCGCGGCCCGGCGCTTACGAGGTGCCGTCGCGCCCACCCGTGCCGCCCCAGCGGCACGACTGCCCGCGGATTGCGGGGCATGCGGCGTGATCGCCTGCGGGAGCGGGGCTGGGGCCCCGTATCGTTGGAAGTGTTCGTTTCCTCGCCTGGTCCCAGAAAGGCCGTCGTCCCCCATGGTGCAGATCAAGAGCCCTGAGCAGATCGCCAAGATGCGTGAGGCGGGGTTGGTGGTCGCCGCCATCCACGCGGCCACCCGTGAGGCCGCCGTGCCCGGGGCCACGACGAGGGATCTGGACCAGGTCGCCCGCAAGGTGCTCGCGGAGCACGACGCCAAGCCGAACTTCCTCGGCTACGGCGGCTTCCCCGCGACGATCTGCACCTCGGTGAACGACGTCGTCGTCCACGGCATCCCCTCCGACGACGTCGTCCTCAAGGACGGCGACATCATCTCCATCGACTGCGGCGCGATCATCGACGGCTGGCACGGCGACGCCGCGTACACCGCGTTCGTCGGGTCCGGCCACTCCCCGGAGCTGGTCGAGCTGTCCCGGGTGACCGAGGAGTCGATGTGGGCCGGCATCGCGGCCATGAAGCAGGGCAACCGGCTCGTCGACATCTCCCGCGCGATCGAGACGTACATCCGCCGCCAGCCCAAGCCGGGCGGCGGCAAGTACGGGATCATCGAGGACTACGGCGGCCACGGCATCGGCACCGAGATGCACATGGACCCGCACCTGCTGAACTACGTCGAGCGCAAGCGGGGCAAGGGCCCCAAGCTGGTCCCGGGCTTCTGCCTCGCCATCGAGCCGATGGTCTCCCTGGGCACCCCGAAGACGAAGGTCCTCTCCGACGACTGGACGGTCATCACCACCGACGGCACCTGGTCCTCCCACTGGGAGCACTCGGTCGCCCTCACCGAGCAGGGCCCCCTGGTCCTGACGGCCCCCGACGGCGGCAAGGCGAAGCTCGCGGAGATGGGCATCACGGCCGCGCCGGATCCGCTCGGCTGACGGCCGGCTCCGGGCGGTCCGCCGGCCGGAGGCCGGCGCAGCCGCCCGAAGCCCGTGAGGCGCCCCGGGCGTCGAGCCCGCGAGAGCGGCGTCAAGGGACGGGTTCCGCCCGGTTAAGGATCAGCTTCGTGGGGCAGACTTCCCCGATTCGTTTTTCCGGGTGCGCTGACGTAGACTGACTCGTCGGCTCTTGTGCACCCGCATGTCTGCATCTGCTACACACGGTGCACGCCAGAGTCGATCAAGGTAGTCGATTCGAAGGGCGAAGCGTGGCCAAGAAGCAAGGTGCCATCGAGATCGAGGGCACTGTCGTCGAGTCTCTTCCGAACGCCATGTTCAGGGTCGAGCTCCAGAACGGCCACCAGGTCCTGGCACACATCAGCGGCAAGATGCGCATGCACTACATCCGCATCCTCCCTGACGACCGGGTCGTGGTGGAGCTGTCTCCGTACGACCTGACGCGTGGCCGGATCGTCTACCGGTACAAGTAGATCTTGCCCGCTCCCCGGCCCGCCGGGGTGATGGCACTGACCCGGAGAACCTCACACCCATGAAGGTCAAGCCGAGCGTCAAGAAGATCTGCGACAAGTGCAGGGTGATCCGCCGTCACGGCCGGGTCATGGTCATCTGCGAGAACCCGCGCCACAAGCAGCGCCAGGGCTGACCGCAGCACGATCGACCCTCTGCGACTTCCGCAGAAATTCGCGCGACGCGAGCAACACACGTTCATACGCAGGTCCCGAGCCGCACGGCTCGACACCCCCGGCTCGGAGGCCGGGGACCCGGCCCGTACCTGGTACGGCGGGCTGGGATCCGGTCCTGTGGAAGACCTCCGACAATCAACTGGAGCCATTGAATGGCACGCGTTTCCGGTGTTGACATCCCGCGCGAAAAGCGCGTGGAGATCGCCCTCACCTACGTGTTCGGCATCGGCCGGACCCTTTCGCAGCAGACGCTGGCCGCCACCGGCGTCGACCCGAACACCCGCGTTCGCGACCTCTCCGAGGAGCAGCTCGTCGCGATCCGTGAGTTCGTGGACAACAACATCAAGACCGAGGGTGACCTCCGTCGCGAGATCCAGGCCGACATCCGCCGCAAGGTCGAGATCGGCACCTACCAGGGTCTGCGTCACCGTCGCGGCCTGCCCGTCCGCGGTCAGCGCACCAGCACCAACGCGCGTACCCGCAAGGGCCCGCGTCGCGCCATCGCCGGCAAGAAGAAGCCGGGCAAGAAGTAGTCCGCAGCGGACTCGCCGTCCAGCGGTCTTCGCTGTAGGACCGACCACCTCCCGTAGGAGAACGACATGCCCCCCAAGGGACGTCAGGGCGCTGCCAAGAAGGTGCGCCGCAAGGAAAAGAAGAACGTCGCTCACGGCCACGCGCACATCAAGAGCACGTTCAACAACACGATCGTGTCGATCACGGACCCGTCCGGCAACGTGATCTCCTGGGCCTCCGCCGGCCACGTCGGCTTCAAGGGCTCCCGGAAGTCCACGCCGTTCGCCGCGCAGATGGCCGCCGAGTCGGCCGCCCGCCGCGCCCAGGAGCACGGCATGCGCAAGGTCGACGTGTTCGTCAAGGGCCCGGGTTCCGGTCGTGAGACCGCCATCCGTTCGCTCCAGGCGACCGGTCTCGAGGTCGGCTCCATCCAGGACGTCACCCCGACCCCGCACAACGGCTGCCGCCCGCCGAAGCGCCGTCGCGTCTGACGCACGGGCCCGCGCGGTCGGCTCCCTGCTGGGGGTGCGGGGGTCGTCCCCCGCAATGTCGCAGCACGGCTGCCGCCCGCCGAAGCGCCGTCGCGTCTGATCCGTCGCGTCGTTCCCGACGCGTCTGATCTTGCTTCACCAGGGTTTTCACGGGCGGTACGACTCTTTCGGGTCGTATCGCCCGTACCCTTGCAGTACTGGTCGGGCGTCAAATAGCGGGCGCCCCTGACTGAAGGATCACCACATGCTGATCGCTCAGCGTCCCTCGTTGACCGAAGAGGTCGTCGACGAATTCCGCTCCCGGTTCGTGATCGAGCCGCTGGAGCCGGGCTTCGGCTACACCCTCGGCAACTCCCTCCGCCGCACCCTCCTGTCGTCGATCCCCGGTGCCGCCGTCACCAGCATCCGCATCGACGGCGTCCTGCACGAGTTCACCACCGTGCCGGGCGTCAAGGAGGACGTCACCGACCTGATCCTCAACATCAAGCAGCTGGTCGTCTCCTCGGAGCACGACGAGCCGGTCGTGATGTACCTGCGCAAGCAGGGTCCGGGTCTGGTCACCGCCGCCGACATCGCGCCCCCGGCCGGTGTCGAGGTGCACAACCCCGACCTCGTCCTCGCCACGCTCAACGGCAAGGGCAAGCTGGAGATGGAGCTGACCGTCGAGCGCGGTCGCGGCTACGTCTCCGCCGTGCAGAACAAGCAGGTCGGCCAGGAGATCGGCCGTATCCCGGTCGACTCCATCTACTCGCCGGTCCTCAAGGTCACCTACAAGGTCGAGGCGACCCGTGTCGAGCAGCGCACCGACTTCGACAAGCTGATCGTCGACGTCGAGACCAAGCAGGCGATGCGTCCGCGTGACGCCATGGCCTCCGCCGGCAAGACCCTGGTCGAGCTGTTCGGTCTCGCCCGCGAGCTGAACATCGACGCCGAGGGCATCGACATGGGCCCGTCCCCCACGGACGCCGCCCTCGCCGCCGACCTGGCGCTGCCGATCGAGGAGCTGGAGCTCACCGTTCGGTCGTACAACTGCCTCAAGCGTGAGGGCATCCACTCCGTGGGTGAGCTCGTCGCCCGCTCCGAGGCGGATCTGCTCGACATCCGTAACTTCGGTGCGAAGTCCATCGACGAGGTCAAGGCGAAGCTGGCCGGCATGGGCCTCGCGCTCAAGGACTCGCCTCCCGGGTTCGACCCCACCGCTGCGGCGGACGCGTTCGGCGCGGACGACGACGCGGATGCGGGCTTCGTCGAGACCGAGCAGTACTGAGCGCTCCGCGAGGAGGCCGGATTGTCGGGTGCGGGTGCGCTGTGGCTTGTCGCGCAGTTCCCCGCGCCCCTTCCGAGCACGGTCCCTTCGGGACCTGTGCCCGGATCTCCGACGGGCGACCGCCTGCTCGGATACTGACCCCGGTACCTGATACGGCCGGGGCAGACACCTAGGAGAAACACCATGCCGAGGCCCACCAAGGGTGCCCGTATGGGCGGCAGTGCCGCGCACGAGAAGCTGCTCCTCGCGAACCTCGCGAAGGCGCTGTTCGAGCACGGCCGCATCACCACCACCGAGGCGAAGGCGCGCAAGCTGCGTCCGTACGCCGAGCGTCTGGTCACCAAGGCGAAGAAGGGCGACCTTCACAACCGCCGTCAGGTGCTCCAGGTCATCACGGACAAGGGCATCGTCCACACGCTCTTCACCGAGATCGGCCCGCGGTACGAGAACCGTCCCGGTGGCTACACCCGTATCACCAAGATCGGTAACCGCCGTGGCGACAACGCGCCCATGGCCGTCATCGAGCTGGTCGAGGCGCTGACGGTGGCGCAGGAGGCCACCGGCGAGGCCGAGGCCGCGACGAAGCGTGCGGCCAAGGACGCCGAGGCCGCCGAGGCCGCCGAGACCAAGGTCGACACGACCAAGGACGAGGCTGCCGAGGCTCCGGCCGAGGAGTCGAAGGACGCGTAAGCGTTCTGCTGGGGGCTGTGCGAGTGCGGCTGCGGCTTTCGTCGTGGCTGGTCGCGCCCACGCGGCGGAGCCGCGTGTCGAACACAGCCCCGCGCCCCTTGAGGGTGTTGGCGGGTCCGTTCCTTTCAGGAGCGGGCCCGCTTTCGTGTGGGTGAGAGGATTTCCGTGTGAGTGACGAAGTGCAGCCGGGGTTCGTACGAGTGCGCCTGGACCTTTCCTACGACGGGGCCGGGTTCTCCGGGTGGGCCAAGCAGGCCGGTGGGCGGCGGACCGTGCAGGGGGAGATCGAGGACGCGCTGCGGACCGTGACGCGGTCCGGGGGGACGACGTACGAGCTGACCGTGGCCGGCCGTACCGACGCCGGGGTCCACGCCCGGGGACAGGTCGCGCACGTCGATCTCCCGCGGGAGGTCTGGGCCGAGCACCACACGAAGCTGCTCAAGCGGCTCGCCGGGCGGCTGCCGAGGGACGTACGGGTGTGGGCGCTCAGGGAGGCGCCCGGCGGATTCAACGCCCGGTTCTCCGCGATCTGGCGGCGCTACGCCTACCGTGTCACCGACAACCCGGGCGGGGTGGACCCGCTGCTGCGCGGCCATGTGCTGTGGCACGACTGGCCGCTCGACGTCGACGCCATGAACGAGGCGGCCCGCGATCTGCTGGGGGAGCACGACTTCGCCGCGTACTGCAAGAAGCGGGAGGGGGCCACGACCATCCGGACCCTCCAGGAGCTGAGCCTGGTGCGCGGCGGGGACGGGATCATCACCGCCACCGTCCGGGCCGACGCCTTCTGCCACAACATGGTCCGCTCGCTGATCGGCGCGCTGCTGTTCGTCGGAGACGGCCACCGGTCGCCGGACTGGCCGGGCAAGGTGCTGGCGGCGGGCGTACGGGATTCGGCCGTCCATGTCGTACGCCCGCACGGCCTGACCCTGGAGGAGGTCGGCTACCCGGCCGACGAACTCCTCGCCGCCCGCAGCAAGGAGGCCCGCAACAAGCGGTCGCTGCCCGGTGGTTCGGGGTGCACGGCCTGCTAGTTCCGTCCCTTTACCCCCTTACGGTCCTCTTGTCTCTCGTATAACCTTGGGCAGCTCGATCATGGGTTCGGGGAGGCCGGTCGAGGTCCGGGGGGTTTCCTATGGGGTCAGCGGGCCCGGTGCGGACCGGGGGGCGACGCAGGGCATCACGCGGTGGTGAGGCTCCGCCGGGGCTGTTGCCGCCGCCGCCGACGGACAGGGAGAAGTACGCCTACGCGCGCCGGCACTTATGGATCCTGACGATCAGTTCGCTGGTCAGCTTCTGCTGCCTGGTGGTCAGTCAGGTCAAACTGGCGCAGGCCGCGCCGCCGCTGTGGGCGTACACGCCGCTGCTCGCCTTCACGGTCGTCTACTACCTGGTGTCGCTCCGGGTGAACGGTTTCAGCCGTGACTTCGACATCGCCCGCCACAGGCGACTGGTCCACGACTGGCGGCCCGAGGTGTACCCCACCGTCGACGTGTTCCTGCCCGTGTGCGGTGAGCCCATCGAGGTCCTGCACAACACCTGGAAGCACGTGCGGGTGATGGCCGGCCACTACCCGGGCGTCTGCGTCCCGTTCGTGCTGGACGACGGCGCCAGCCCCGAACTGGAGGCGATGGCCCGCGACTTCGGCTTCCGCTACGGGACCCGCGAGAACCGCGGCTGGTTCAAGAAGGCGGGCAACCTGCACTTCGGGTTCGGCCGGTCCGACGGCGAGTTCATCCTGATCCTCGACGCCGACTTCACCCCGCGCGCCGACCTGCTCCAGGAACTGCTGCCGTACATGGCGGCGGATCCGCGCATCGGCATCGTCCAGTCGCCGCAGTACTTCCGTGTCCTGGACTCGCAGAACTGGATCGAGCGCGGCGCGGGCGCCGTGCAGGAGCTGTTCTACCGGTCCGTGCAGGTCTCCCGGCAGGGCAGCGACGGCGCGATCTGCGTGGGCAGTTGCGCCGTCTACCGGCGCGCGGCCCTGGACACCAACGGCGGAACCACGCTGATCGAGCACTCCGAGGACGTGCACACCGGTTTCGACCTGCGCGGTCTCGGCTGGGACCTGCGCTACGTGCCGGTCGCGGTGTCGACGGGCGTGTGCCCGGACAGCGCGGGCGCCTTCTTCGACCAGCAGTACCGCTGGTGCTCCGGCTCCATGAGCCTGCTGGGCAGCAGGAAGTTCTGGCGGACCGGGATCAGGCCGGTGAGCCGCCTGTGCTACCTGTCCGGCTTCTTCTACTACATCCACACGGCGCTGTTCACCTTCGCGGCCCCCGTGATCCCGATCGTGCTGCTGCTGGCGATGCCGGAGAAGCTCCTGCTCGAACACCTGGTCCTGGTGCTCCCGAGCATCGTCTACACCACGATCGTCTTCCCGATGTGGCATAAGGCGCCCTACCGCCTGGAGGCGTGGGCGGCCCGCATGATGTACGGCTGGGCACACGTCTTCGCCATCTGGGACATCCTCCGCAGGAACCGCATGGGCTGGCAGCCCACCGGCTCGTCCGGTGCCAGGAGGAACAGGACCCGGCGCTTCTGGATCGGCATGTGGGTGTGGAGCGGCGGCACCGCCCTGGTGTGGGTGGTCGCCGCGGTGTACCGCACGTTCACCATGAACGCCCCGGACTTCGCGCTGATCCTGTCCTCCGGGCTCTTCTACGCCCTGGTGGTGGCCCGCGTCCTGGTGCAGCCCCGGGCGGAGGTGACGGCCTGATGCGTCTCCTCTCCCGTACCCGTACGGTGCTGTCCTCCTGCCTGCTCGCGGCACTGCTGCTCGGCGGCTGCTCGTCACCCGTCGACGAGCCGGCCGGACCGGACGCGGCCGGCGGCGGCCCGAGCGCCGGGAGCGCCGGGAGCGCCGGGAGCGCCGGGAGCGCCGGGAGCGCCGGGGCGAGCGTCCCCTACGACGTCGTACCGCTGCTGAAGCCGTCGAGGAAGTACTTCGGCGCCGCCGTCGAGGGCGCGCCGCACTCGATGAAGGGCGTCGACGCCTACACCGGGATGGTCGGCAAGCAGCCGAACCTGATCGAGTACTACGCCGCCTGGGGCGACGGTTTCGACGCCACCGGTGTGCGCAACGCCTGGGCGGAGGGCGCCCTGACGCTGATGTCCTGGGAGCCCTTCGACACCCCGCCGGCCGACATCGCGGCCGGCGGGTCGGACGCCTACGTCAAGAAGTACGCGGCGGCGGTGCGCGAGCTGAACCTGCCCGTCGTGATCTCCTTCGCGGACGAGTTCAACGGCCACTGGGAGAAGTGGGGCACCGAGCACACCACTCCCGAGGAGTACGTGGCCGCCTGGCGGCGCGTCCACGACACCTTCGTCGACGCCGGCGCCTCGAACGTCATCTGGGCCTGGTCGCCGAACATCGTCAACCCGGTCGGCGAGGTCGAGCTCGAGCCGTACTACCCGGGCGACGGCTACGTCGACTGGATCGGCCTGATCGGCTACTGGACGGTCGAGGAGGGCAGCGCCTTCGACAGCGTCTTCGGGCCGACCCGGGACCAGGTCCGCACCTTCACCGGGAAGCCGATGCTGCTGCTGGAGACGGCGGCCATGCCCGGCGAGCGGCGGCGGGCCGACATCCGCAGCCTCTTCGAGGGCGTCGCGGCCGACGACGACATGCTCGGCTTCGTCTGGTTCAACCACAGGAAGCGCGCCGACTGGCGGCTGGAGGCGAGCCCTCTGGCGCTGGAGGAGTTCAGGCGCCTGGCCGCCGACGACCGGTTCGGCTTCGACGTACGGAAGCCGTGATGAGCCGACACGATCACCCCGCGCCGGGGCCCCACGACCCGTACGCCGAGGAGGACACGGCCGGCGGCTGGTCCGACCCCGATGGGTTCGTCCCGCGGCAGCCGGGCGGTCCACCGGAACCGTGGCAGCCGGGCGGTCCACAGGAGCTGTGGCAGCCGGGCGGTCCACAGGACGGGTACGGCCGCGGCTACAGCTACGACGCCCGGACCTACCCGTACCAGCAGCAGTCGTACCGGCCCGGCGTCCCGGAACAGCCGCAGGGCGGTCACGACGACCGGCCGACCCGCGCGCTGCGGGTCGTGGCGGAACAGACGCCGGCCGAGCCGGGCTACCACGTGCCCGACACCCCCGAGGTGGCCTGGGACATGGCCGCCGGCAGACGGAGGGCCCGGATCAGCCGGGCCGTGCTGCTGTGCGTCCTGACCCTCCAGGCCGTGCTCTCGCTGCGGCTGTCCAACACGGCCTTCCAGGACGAGGCCCTGTACCTGGCGGCCGGGCACGCCCAGCTCGACCAGCTGCTGCACGGCACCCCGCTCCCGAAGGACTACGCGGCGTACTTCTCCGGCTCGCTGCAGCTCTACCCGGTGCTCGCCGCGCTCGTGGACGGGTGGTTCGGGCTCACGGGGGCGCGGTCACTGAGCCTGGTCTTCATGCTCGCCACCACCGGGCTGCTGTACTCCCTCACCCGCCTCCTGTTCAACGAGCGGGCGGCACTGGCCGCGGCGGCGCTGTTCGCGGTGCTGCATTCGACCGTCGTCATGGGGTACTACGCCACCTACGACGCCGCCGCCGTGTTCCTGCTGGCGCTCTCCACCTGGATCGTCGTCCGCACCGGCCGGGCGCCCGCCGCCGCCGTCCTGCTCGCCGCGCCCGTGGCGGTCCTGGCCGTCGGCGTGAAGTACGCGGCCGCGCTGTACCTGCCGACCGTCGTCGTGCTGGCCCTGCTCACCGCCCGGCACCGCCGGGGCGCCGGGCCTGCGGTCGGACGGATGGTGCTGCTCGGCCTGGGCATCGGCGCGCTCCTCGCGGCCGGCGTGTACGCCACCGACCTGATGGCCGGCGTACGGCAGACCACCACCGACCGGGAGCACGGCACCGACGGCGCCGGCTTCCTGCTGCGGCGGTCGGCGGAGTGGGGCGGCCTGATGTTCCTCACCGCCGTCGGCGGCGCCGTCTCCTACGTCCGGCGCAGCCGCATGCACGAGTCACCCCTCGCGCGGCGGCTGGACGACCCCGGCCGGCGCCGGCGGGCCCTGCTCGGGCTGGTGCTGTGCGGCACGGCGGTGCTCGCGCCCGCCTACCAGGTTCACCTGGCCACCCAGGTGTCGCTGTTCAAGCACATCGGCTTCGGTCTGCTCTTCGCCGCGCCCATGGCCGGTGTCGGCGTGACCCGCCTGGTGGGCGCGCACTTCCGGTACCCGCAGCTCGGCATCATGCTGTGGACGGCGATGCTCTGCCTGGGCATCACGCAGGCGGACTGGCGGTTCGCCCTCTGGCCCGACTCCTCGAACATGGTCCGGGCCATCGAGCCCTACATGAACTCCCGGGGCCACTACCTCGGTTCCACCCCCGAGGTGCCGCTCTACTACTTCCGCGAGGAGACCACCCACCGCCAGTGGCAGAGCGTCTTCGGCATGGAGTACACGGACGGGAAGGGCACGTACCTCTCCGGGGACGACGCCTACCGGGCGGCGCTGCGCGACGGCGAGTTCGACCTGATCGTCCTCGACGGGCTCACCAACCCGCGTGTGGACGGCGTCATCGCGGACGCGGTCAGGGGCAATCCGCACTACCGGCTCCTGGCGGACCTGCCGTTCCGCAACTCCGCCGGCACCGGCGAGTACCGCGTCTGGATCAAGACCTCCTGAGCGCCGGGCGTCGGCTACTCGTTCGCCGCCGCCGACGCCTGGGCCTCGCCCCTGCGGCGGATCTGGCGGAACGTGAACTCCTGGAGGTCGTCGCCCGTGGCGAAGACGGCCGTGTCCTTCGTCGTCACGTCCTTGCCCGCCGTGAACCCGGCGATGGTGAAGTAGGCGTAGCGGCCGTAGGAGTTGGTGGTGGAGCGGCAGACCGCGCCGGAGCAGAAGTCCTTGACGCCGCCGCCCGACAGCGACTTGACGATGCTCTTCTTGTCGGCCTGCTGCTTCGCCCTGGTCGCCTGGGCCTCGGTGTCGAAGACGGCCACGCCGACCGTCACCGCCATGCCGTCCTTGGTGTAGGTGACCCGGATCAGGCGGGTGCAGCCGTTGTCGTCCAGGACCTTCGGGAGCGTGGACTTCGCGGCCGAGGCGCAGTTCCCGGTGTCCGCCGTCGGGCCCTTCCTGTACACCGTCTCACCCATGGTGAGCTGGGTGCCGGGGAAGAGGATGTCGGGGCTCAGCGGGGCCTTGTCCTTCTTCGCGCTGGCGATGAAGTCCTTGGGGTCCAGCGGCGGCGGGGCGCTCGTCGGGGCGAACGACGGGGCCGTGCCCGTCGGGCTCGGTAGGTCGAAGTCGGTGGCCCCGGGCACCTGGGAGGAGGTGCCCGGCGAGGCCTCGTCGCTGCCGTTCGCCGAGACGACGGCGACCGCCACGGCCGTTCCTATCGCGACGGTGGCGAGCGCCCCACCGCCTATGAACAGCAGCCGGCGCCGCTTGGCGCGGGCCTCGGAGGCGTCGGCGAGTGCGGCCCAGTCGGGTGAATCACCGGAGCCGCCGCCGCTCCAGGGCTGCTGGGAATTCGGTTTCCAGGGATCCCACTGCTGCTGAGGTCCCCCCTGCCCAAGACTCATGGGGCGCATCTTAGACGGGGCACCGGGTGTGCTGGTCCCCGTCAACGGGCCTCGGGGGCCCTAGCGTTGCCCGCATGGTGACGGGCAAAAGCGACATCTCCGGGTGGTTGGTGCGCCCCGCGAGCGGGCCCCTGTGGGCCGGACTCGTGGCGGTGCTGGGGGCGCTGACGGTGCATACGGTGCTGGTGACCTCGGACGGAGGGATGGACAACGCGATCGTCGTGGACGCCGGGCGGACCTGGCTGGACGGCGGTTCGCCCTACGACGACCGGCACTTCCTCTATTTTCCGAGCGCGGTCGTGGCCGCCGCCCCGCAGGCGCTGCTGCCGCGGTCCGTGCTCGACGTGGCCGTGCCGGTGGCGGTGGTCCTCGCCCTCGCGCTGGGCTGGGCCTGCGCCCTGCGGCTGCACCGGGTGCCGCTGCACAGCAGGCTCGCCGTCCTCGGGCTGCTGGGCCTGGCGGCCGGCTTCGCGCCGTTCGGGCAGCTGGTGCGGCTGGGCAACTGGACGGTGACGGCCGTACTGGCGCTGCCGCTGTGCCTGCTGCTGGCGAGCCGGGGCCGGTGGGTCGCGGCGGGCGCGGTCATCGGGGTGGCGGTGGCGCTGAAGCCGCTGCTCGCCCCGATGGCACTGCTGTTCCTGTTCGCGCGCCGGTGGCGGGCGCTGGCGGTGCTGGTGCTGACCCCGGCGGTCGCCTCGGCGGTGGCGGCGCTGTTCCTGCCCGACCCCGCCGGCTTCCTCACCCGGACCCTGCCCTTCCTGCTGAGCGGCGACGACGCCTTCGTGCGGCTCTACGAGGCCTCGCCGGCGGCGGTGCTGCCCCGGCTCGGCGTGCCCGGGGCCCCGGCCACGCTGCTCGCGCTGCTCGCGGCCGCCGCGGGAGTGGTGTGCGCGTACCGGCGCCGGCGCGGGCCGGGCCCGGCGGAGCTGCGGCTGGCGGAGACGTCCGCGGGGCTGATGCTCTCCGCGTTCCTGGTCTCCCGCCCCTCCTACAACCACTACCTCCTGACCGTCCTGCCGCTGCTGCTCGCCGGTCTGCCGTACTCCGGGGCGGTGGCGCGGCGGCCCTGGTTCTGGCTCGCCCTGGTGCCGCAGCTTCCGGGGGTGACCTGGCCGTGGCTGGAGTCGGGGAGGCGCCGGGCCTTCCGTGACTCCTTCACGCTGTGCGCACTGGCGGTGACGGTCGCCCGTCACCGCGTACGGGGGACGCGGGAGGCGGGCCGCCCGTGTGGGGCGGCGGGGGAGCGGCGTACGGCCGTAGAATCGGCGTAGCCCCTCACGGACGGGTTCGTTTTGACCCGTCCGGCCGACGATGGGTATCCTGCATTTTCGTTGTGTGTAGTGGCTTACTCATTCTCACGTGAGGGGCCCTTACACCGGTCCACCGGGCCGATGACCAGCGACCAGCACGCGGTTTGCGTCACCGCTGTGCGGTCAGGGCTGTCGTGATCGTCTTCGGTGACCTTGTCAGGACTCATTCACTGAAGAAGCGAAGGCTACGAACCGTGCGTACGTACAGCCCCAAGCCCGGCGATGTGACGCGCCAGTGGCACGTCATCGACGCTCAGGACGTCGTCCTGGGTCGTCTGGCCTCCACTGCGGCCTCCATCCTGCGCGGCAAGCACAAGCCGATCTACGCGCCCCACGTCGACACCGGTGACTTCGTCATCATCGTCAACGCCGACAAGGTGCACCTCTCCGGCAACAAGCGGACCCAGAAGATGGCGTACCGCCACTCGGGCTACCCGGGCGGTCTGCGCTCCGTCCGCTACGACGAGCTGCTGGCGAAGAACCCCGAGAAGGCCATCGAGAAGGCCGTCAAGGGCATGCTCCCCAAGAACACCCTGGGCCGTCAGATGCTCTCGAAGCTGAAGGTCTACTCGGGCGACCAGCACCCGCACGCTGCCCAGCAGCCGGTGCCGTTCGAGATCACCCAGGTCGCGCAGTAAGTCCGGCCACCCCCTAAGACTGAACAGAATCTGAGGAGAATCGTGGCCGAGACCACTGCCGAGCAGCCGCTCGAAGAGCTTGACATCGACAGCTACACCACCGAGTCCGAGGTGCCCGTCGAGGGCGAGTACACCTCGGAGTCCATGGCCTCCCGCTTCGGTGAGCCCCAGCCGGCCGCCGGCCTGGGCCGCCGCAAGAACGCCATCGCCCGCGTCCGGATCGTCCCGGGCACCGGCAAGTGGAAGATCAACGGTCGCACCCTCGAGGACTACTTCCCGAACAAGGTGCACCAGCAGGAAGTCAACGAGCCCTTCAAGGTGCTCGAGCTCGAGGGCCGCTACGACGTCATCGCCCGCATCGCGGGTGGCGGTGTCTCCGGTCAGGCCGGTGCGCTCCGTCTCGGTGTCGCCCGCGCGCTGAACGAGGCGGACGTCGACAACAACCGCGGCCCGCTGAAGAAGGCAGGCTTCCTCAAGCGCGACGACCGTGCGGTCGAGCGCAAGAAGGCCGGTCTGAAGAAGGCCCGTAAGGCCCCGCAGTACAGCAAGCGCTAAATCGCAGGCGCTCGCGCGTACTCCGAACGCCCCGGCGGCACGCCACAGTGCTGTCGGGGCGTTCGTTTATTCATAGCCATGGGCGTATAACGGCACAAGGCGCTCAAAGGCTAATGTGATCGGATGGTCGGGCATGTCGCTATGGCGCGTATGCCGGATGGAGATGCGGAGCCGCATACGCATCACGACCGTCGAACACATCACAAGCTCCGTCAGCGGTACGACCGGCGACCGCGCGGACGGGCCCAGCGCCCCGGCACGGCCTCGGCGACGGCTTTCGATACTGACGCTTCCTCAGGAGGACAAGTGGGACGACTCTTCGGCACGGACGGCGTGCGCGGTGTCGCCAACGCGGACCTGACGGCGGAGATGGCGCTCGGCCTGTCCGTCGCCGCCGCGCACGTACTGGCCGAGGCGGGCACGTTCGAAGGACACCGGCCCACCGCCGTGGTCGGACGTGACCCACGCGCGTCCGGGGAGTTCCTGGAGGCCGCCGTCGTCGCGGGCCTCGCCAGCGCGGGCGTGGACGTCCTGCGGGTCGGCGTGCTGCCGACACCGGCCGTGGCGCACCTCACCGGCGCGCTCGGCGCCGACCTCGGCGTCATGCTCTCCGCCAGCCACAACGCCATGCCGGACAACGGCATCAAGTTCTTCGCCCGCGGCGGCCACAAGCTCGCCGACGAGCTGGAGGACCGCATCGAGTCCGTGTACGAGGAGCACCGCACCGGCGCCCCCTGGGACCGCCCGACCGGCGCCGGCGTAGGCCGCGTACGGGACTACGAGGAGGGGCTCGACCGTTACGTCGCCCACCTCGTCGGCGTCCTCCCGAACCGGCTGGACGGTCTGAGGATCGTCCTCGACGAGGCGCACGGCGCCGCCGCGAAGGTCTCGCCGGAGGCGTTCACCCGGGCCGGGGCCGAGGTCGTCACCATCGGCGCCGACCCGGACGGGCTCAACATCAACGACGGCTGCGGCTCGACCCACCTCGACCTGCTGAAGGCCGCGGTCGTCGAGCACGGGGCCGCGCTGGGCATCGCCCACGACGGCGACGCCGACCGGTGCCTGGCCGTGGACCACACCGGTGAGGAGGTCGACGGCGACCAGATCCTCGCCGTGCTCGCGCTGGCGATGCGGGAGCGTTCCGCGCTGCGCTCCGACACCGTCGTCGCGACCGTCATGTCCAACCTCGGCTTCAAGCTCGCGATGGAGCGCGAGGGCATCCGGTTCGTGCAGACCGCGGTCGGCGACCGCTACGTGCTGGAGGAGATGAAGGACAAGGGCTACGCCCTCGGCGGCGAGCAGTCCGGCCACGTCATCGTCCTCGACCACGCGACGACCGGCGACGGCACGCTCACCGGCCTGCTGCTCGCCGCACGGGTCGCCAGCACCGGCCGTACCCTGCGGGACCTGGCCTCGGTGATGGAACGCCTCCCGCAGGTCCTGATCAACGTCCCGGACGTCGACAAGTCCCGCGTGAAGACCTCCGCGGAACTCGCCACGGCCGTCACCGAGGCCGAAGGCGAACTGGGCGGGACCGGCCGCGTCCTCCTCCGCCCCTCGGGCACGGAACCCCTGGTCCGCGTCATGGTCGAGGCCGCCGACATCGACCAGGCCCGCTCGGTCGCGAGCCGCCTGGCGGACGCGGTGAAGTCGGCGCTGGGCTAGCCCGACGAGGGTGCCGCCACCCCCCCGCAACCGCGGGCAGTCGTGCCGCTGGGGCGGCACGGGTGGGCGCGACGGCACCCCGTACGGCGCCGGGCCGCGCGAACGCCCCCCCCGGACCGCACCAACGCGGGGCACCCCGTACGGCTCCGGGCAGCGCGAACGCCCCCGGACCGCACCCACGCGGGGCACCCCGCAGGCGCCGGGCAGCGCGACCACTCCCGGCCCACACCCACGCCGGGCAGCCGTTGAAGCGCCGCGCCGGTCAGGCTCCGCGCCTGCGCAGCCGCTCGCGCTGCCCGGCCCAGAAGTACTTCTGCGCCAGCAGGGTGACAGTGCCCGCCAGGGTGATACCGAGCAGGTTGAGCAGCAACTGCTCGGTCGACCCCCAGGTCTGCACCGTGTCGCCGTAGCTCAGCGCCACGGCGGCGTTCGCGGCGGCCGGGACCGTCGTCACCGAGATGGCGACGCCCACCAGCGCGCCGGACTTCGCGGACGTCAGCGAGAGTGTGCCGGCCGCTCCGGCCAGGATCGCCACCACGAAGGAGAACCAGTCGGGGGCGTACACGAAGCCGGTCTGCGGCCGTTCGCCCTCCAGCTGCTCCTTGGTGAACAGCCCGACCGCGTCCATGAAGAGGCTGAAGGCCACCGTCACCACCATCGCCACCGCGAAGCCCACCAGCAGGGCGATCACCGAGCGCAGCGCGAGCCGGGGCCGGCGCTGCACCGCCGCGGTGGAGATGCCGGCCAGCGGCCCGAACTCCGGCCCCACCGCCATCGCGCCCACGACCAGGATCGCGTTGTCCAGCACCACGCCGCAGGCCGCGATCATCGTGGCCAGCGTGAGGAACGCGAGATAGGTGACCGAGAGGGTCGACTCCTCGTGGGTGGCCTCGGTCAGGTGCTCCCACAGCACCGCGTCCGCGCCCTCGCCCGGCGCGTCCTCCTCCGCCTTCTCGGCCCGCTTCGACAGCGACAGGCCGATGTCCTCCACGGCGATGGAACCGCTCGTGTCCAGCCCCAGCCGCTGCAGCTCGCTGAGCAGGTCGTCACCCGCCTCCCGCGCCACGTCGCACATCACCACGTCCCCCGCCGGGTCGCGGGCCGCACCCGGCAGCACGCACAGGTGCGCGGTGCCGATCGTCCCCTCGACCAGCCGGACCACGTCCTCGGTCTTCTCGGCCGGTGTGATCATTCGCAGGTGCAGCATGACGGCAGCGTAGTGGTCACAACTTGCGCAGGCTGAGGCGCTGGACCTTGTGGTCCGGGCCCTTGCGCAGCACCAGTGCGGCCCGGCCCCGGGTCGGGGCGATGTTCTCCACGAGGTTCGGCTTGTTGATGGTGCGCCACATCGTGCGGGCGTAGTCGAGGGCCTCCTCCTCGGAGACCTGGGTGTACTTGCGGAAGTACGACGACGGGTCCTGGAACGCGGTCTCGCGCAGCCGCTTGAAGCGGTTGAGGTACCAGCGCTCGATGTCCTCCGTGCGGGCATCGACGTACACGCTGAAGTCGAAGTAGTCGGCGAGACCCACGCGCGTGCGGCCGTCCTGGCCGGGCAGGGCCGGCTGGAGGACGTTGAGTCCCTCGACGATCAGGATGTCCGGGCGGCGCACGGTGAGCTTCTCGCCGGGCACGATGTCGTAGATCAGGTGGGAGTAGACGGGGGCGGAGACCTCCCCCTTGCCCGCCTTGACGTCGGCGACGAAACGGGTCAGCGCGCGGCGGTCGTACGACTCGGGGAAACCTTTCCGCGACATCAGGCCCCGTTCCTGGAGCTCCTTCGTCGGCAGCAGGAACCCGTCCGTCGTCACCAGCTCCACGCGCGGGTGCTCGGGCCAGCGGGAGAGCAGGGCCCGCAGGAGACGGGCGACCGTGGACTTGCCGACGGCCACCGAACCGGCGACCCCTATGACGAAGGGCGTGCCCGACTGGGAGCCCTGCTCGCCGAGGAACGTGTTCAGCGCGCCCCTCAGCCCGTCGGTGGCGCCGACGTAGAGGTTGAGCAGCCGGGACAGCGGGAGGTAGATGTCCCGCACCTCGTCGAGGTCGATGACGTCACCGAGGCCGCGCAGCTGTTCGACCTCCGCCGCCGACAGGGGCAGCGGGGTCTTGTCGCGCAGCGCGCTCCATTCGGCGCGGGTGAGGTCGACGTAGGGAGTCGCCTCCGGCCGCTGCCGGTGGGCGCTCCGGGGCATCGAGGAGACCGGAGAGATCACAGTCCATTGTTAACGGAGTTCGAACGGGGCGGCAGGTGGGCTGTGTCACGTACGGCGGTCGCCCGTAGCCTTCCGGGATCACGTGGTTGTCACGGTCGCATACCGGGTGATCACCGGGTGATCATCTGTGCGGCGGCTGTGTGCGGGATCCGTTTGAATGGCGCGCAATGCGCTGCGGATTCCTCCGCGCCTTCGAGAAAGAGTCCCCACGTGAGAACCATCGCCGTCCGCCGTACCGTGCTCGCCGCCTCCGCCGCCGCGCTCGCCCTGCTCGCCACCGCCTGCGGTGGCTCCGGCGACGAGGACAAGGCCGGCGACAGCAAGGGCAAGGCGGAGTCGAGCGCCTCCGCCTCCGCCGCGCCGGCGGCGAAGGCGCTCACCGCCGCCGAGCTGGAGAAGGCGGGGCTGGCGCAGGCGGACGTCAAGAGCGGCAAGGTGGCCACCAAGGTCGCGGCGACGGACGACATCGCCAAGGACCAGGTGAAGACGGACGACGCGGCCTGCCTGCCGCTGGCCCACGCCCAGGCCGCTGTGGCCCAGGGCGAGCCCGCCGCGACCGTGAAGCGGTCCTGGACGGGCGAGCCCGTGAAGCCCTCCGAGGGCACGAGCCCCGAGGACGCCCTGCTGGCCTCCCTCGACGTGGACAAGATGCTGATCAACCTCGCCTCCTACGAGGGTGACGGCGCCACGCAGGCGATGAAGGGCCTGACCGACGCCGCCGAGAAGTGCGCGGGCGGTTTCACCGCCACCGTGTCCGGTGAGAAGATGCAGGTCGTCAAGGTCGCCACGGCCGCCGGGCCCGAGGGCGGGGACGAGGGCAGCGCGATCACCCTGACCGTGGCCGTCGACGAGGAGATCCAGGCGCCGAACAAGATCGTCGTCGTCCGCAAGGGCGCCACCCTGGTCTCCTTCAGCGCCGTGAACCTGGCCGCCATGGCCACCGGCGAGGACTTCGAGGTCCCGGCGGACGTCGTCGACGCCCAGCTCGGCAAGCTCGCCTGACGCACCCCCGCGTTCCGTTCCCACCGGTGCTTCCTGCACCGGTGGGAATTTCCGATTTCGGGCAGGCAGAGGCCTTTTCCGGCGGCTGACGGGCCGTAGGCTGCCGGGCATGTGCGGAATCGTGGGATACGTGGGGCCTCAGTCGGCGCTGAGCGTCGTGACGGCCGGACTGAAGCGGCTGGAGTACCGGGGGTACGACTCGGCGGGCGTCGCCGTGCTGGCCGACGGCGGCCTGGCCACCGCCAAGCGGGCCGGGAAACTCGTCAACCTGGAGAAGGAGCTGGCCGAACGGCCGCTGCCGACCGGGACCACCGGCATCGGGCACACCCGCTGGGCCACGCACGGCGGCCCGACGGACGCCAACGCCCATCCGCACCTCGACAACGCGGGCCGGGTCGCCGTCGTCCACAACGGCATCATCGAGAACTTCGCCGCCCTGCGCGCCGAGCTGGCCGGGCGCGGCCACGACCTCGCCTCCGAGACGGACACCGAGGTCGTCGCCCACCTCCTCGCCGAGGAGTTCTCCTCCTGCGCGGACCTCGCGGAGGCGATGCGGCTGGTCTGCCGGCGTCTGGAGGGCGCGTTCACCCTGGTCGCCGTCCACGCGGACGAGCCGGACGTGGTGGTCGGCGCGCGACGGAACTCCCCGCTGGTGGTGGGCGTGGGGGAGGGCGAGGCCTTCCTCGCCTCGGACGTCGCCGCGTTCATCGCGCACACGCGGGACGCCGTCGAACTGGGGCAGGACCAGGTGGTCGAGCTGCGCCGGGACGCGGTGACGGTCACCGACTTCGACGGGGGCGCGGCCGACGTCCGCGAGTACCACGTCGACTGGGACGCCTCCGCCGCCGAGAAGGGCGGCTACGACTACTTCATGCTCAAGGAGATCGCCGAGCAGCCGAAGGCCGTCGCCGACACCCTGCTGGGCCGCATCGACCGCTCCGGCTCCCTGACCCTGGACGAGGTCCGCATCCCCGCGAACGTCCTGCGCGAGATCGACAAGGTCGTCATCGTCGCCTGCGGTACGGCCTTCCACGCCGGGCTGATCGCCAAGTACGCCATCGAGCACTGGACCCGGCTCCCCTGCGAGGTGGAACTGGCGAGCGAGTTCCGCTACCGGGACCCGATCCTCGACCAGCAGACCCTCGTCATCGCCGTCTCCCAGTCCGGCGAGACCATGGACACGCTGATGGCCCTGCGCCACGCCCGCGAGCAGGGCGCGCACGTGCTGGCGATCTGCAACACCAACGGTTCCACGATCCCGCGCGAGTCCGACGCCGTGCTCTACACGCACGCCGGCCCGGAGGTCGCGGTCGCCTCGACCAAGGCGTTCCTGACCCAGCTCGTCGCCTGCTACCTGGTCGCGCTGTACCTGGGCCAGGTGCGGGGCACCAAGTGGGCGGACGAGATCCGCGCGGTGGTGCGGGACCTGTCGTCGATCTCCGGTGCGGTGGAGCGCGTCCTGGAGACGATGGAGCCGGTACGGGAGCTGGCGCGGTCGCTGGCCGCGAAGGACACGGTGCTGTTCCTGGGCCGGCACGTGGGCTACCCGGTCGCGCTGGAGGGCGCGCTGAAGCTGAAGGAACTCGCGTACATGCACGCGGAGGGCTTCGCGGCGGGCGAGCTGAAGCACGGCCCGATCGCGCTGATCGAGGAGGACCTGCCGGTGGTCGTGGTCGTCCCGTCGCCACGTGGCCGCTCCGTCCTCCACGACAAGATCGTCTCCAACATCCAGGAGATCCGGGCGCGGGGTGCGCGGACGATCGTCATCGCGGAGGAGGGGGACGAGGCGGTCACCGAATACGCCGACCACCTCATCCGCGTCCCGGCCACCCCGACGCTGCTCCAGCCCCTGGTGGCGACGGTGCCGTTGCAGGTGTTCGCCTGCGAGCTGGCGACGGCGCGGGGGAACGAGGTGGACCAGCCCAGGAACCTGGCGAAGTCGGTGACGGTGGAGTAGGTCTTCACAGGACACCGGCCCCGCGCCGCCCGACTCGCCGCTGCCCTCCGAACGGCCCGTGGGCCCGGCCCTGGAGGACGGGCGCGGACCGGCACCGGTGCGGGCGTGTTCCGGTCTGTGGGGCCGGCAGCCGCTGTCCCGGGGCGGCGGCGGGGGAAGTCCGTGTGGTGCGAACCCGGCGCGGACCGACGGGGGTCGCCGGTGGCCGCCGGGCCGTCCGCTCCTGCCGGCCCGACCCGCCGCGGGGGTGGCCGTCCCGCGTGGATTCCCCCAAAGCTGTGAAATTAACGTGGAGTTGGAGAGCTTGTGTGTGGAGTGCCGGGGCACTCGCGGGATCGGAGGTTGATACACATGGTTCCCCTGCTTCTGGTTCTTCTCCTGGCGCTGATCCTGTTCGGTGCGGGCTTCGCGCTCAAGGCGCTGTGGTGGGTCGCGGTCATCGTGCTCGTGCTGTGGCTGGTGGGCTTCTTCGTCCGCCCGGCGGGCACGGGTGGCTCGCGGGGCCGCTGGTACCGCTGGTAGGGCGGCGGAATGTGTGCGGAGGGCTCCGGCGGAACCGCCGGAGCCCTCCGCATGTGCGTGGAAAGGGTGAAACGGGGCGTCAGGGGCGGATCGGCGGGCACCCGCCCGTCCGTCGGGCGCCGGTGCGCACGGGAACCGGCGGCCTCCACGCCGGCGTCCGACGTCCCCCCGGCGCGGACTCGTAAGGTGCTGCGCATGAGCATCATCGGAGTCGGGATCGACGTGGCCGAGATCGAACGGTTCGCGGAGTCGTTGGAGCGGACGCCCGCGCTGGCCCAGCGGCTCTTCCTGGAGAGCGAGCTGCTGCTGCCCAGCGGGGAGCGGCGCGGTGTCGCCTCGCTCGCCGCGCGGTTCGCGGCCAAGGAGGCGCTCGCCAAGGCGCTCGGGGCGCCCGCGGGGCTGTACTGGACCGATGCCGAGGTGTGGTGCGAGGACAGTGGGCAGCCGCGGCTGCGGGTGAAGGGGACGGTGGCCGCGCGCGCCGCCGAACTGGGCGTACGGTCCTGGCACGTGTCGCTCAGCCATGACGCCGGGGTGGCTTCGGCGGTCGTGATCGCGGAGGGGTGAGGCCCGTGCTCTCCTTCCCCGGGGTCGGGGTCGACCTGCCGGTCCGGGGCGACGCGTTCCTCGTCGTCGCCGCCGTGCTCACCGTCGTGTTCGCCCTCGTACGGCTGCTGCGCAACCGCCGTCGTTAACCCGGATGCGTGTTTCGGGTGGACCGGGGTAGACGCGTGGAGCCGGCGCCCGGAGCCGGGCCGAACCAACAGGGAGGGCGAACAGTGACGTCAACGATGGCGCGGACCGACCGAGCTCAGACGGTGACCGAGCTGCCGGAGGTCGCCGATCCCGGTCAGGTCGCGCCGAAGGACGCCCGGGAGCTGTCCAAGCAGTTCTTCCGCCGGCTGACGGAGCTGGAGGAGGGCACGCACGAGTACCAGTACGCGCGCAACACCCTCATCGAGATGAACATGTCCCTCGTCCGCTTCGCGGCCGGCCGGTTCCGCAGCCGCGGGCCGGAGGAGATGGAGGACATCGTCCAGGTCGGCATGATCGGACTGATCAAGGCGATCGACCGGTTCGAGCTCTCCCGCGAGGTGGAGTTCACCTCCTTCGCGATCCCCTACATCGTCGGCGAGATCAAGCGGTTCTTCCGGGACACCTCGTGGTCCGTGCACGTGCCGCGCCGGCTCCAGGAGGCCCGGGTGCAGCTCGCCCGCGCCACCGAGGAGCTGCGCAGCCGGCTGGGCCGTACGCCCACGACCGCCGAACTCGCACAGCTGATGAGCCTGACCGAGGAAGAGGTCAACGAGGCCCGGATCGCCTCCAACGGCTACAACTCCGCCTCCCTGGACGCCGCCATCGGCAGCGAGCCGGACGGCGAGAGCGTGCTCGCGGACTTCATCGGCACCGAGGACGCCGCGCTGGAACTGGTCGAGGACTTCCACGCGCTGGCCCCGATGATCGCCGAGCTCGACGAGCGCGAGCGCAAGATCGTGCACTGGCGGTTCGTGGAGGAGCTGACGCAGGCGGAGATCGGCGAGCGGCTCGGCTGCTCCCAGATGCACGTCTCGCGGCTGCTGTCCCGCACGCTGAAGCGGCTGCGGGCGGGGATGCTCACCACGAGCTGAGGCGGACGGCGGACGTACGGGGTGCGGCACGGTGTGCCGCACCCCGCCCTTTTCGTCAGCAGATCGACTGGCTGCTGTTCACCAGCCGGTTGTCGCGGAACGTCGTGTTCTCGCCGCAGGGGCTCTCGCGGATCGACGAGTTCGTCACCGTGAGGTTCTGGACGGTGATGTCCCTGTTGTTCGCGAACTCCGAGCGCGCGGCCAGGCGGATCTCGCCGCCGCCGGTGACCGTGCCGCTCTGGGCGGCGAGGTTCACGTTGTAGCAGTTCTCGATGAGGATCGCGTTGTTGCCCGTGTCGGAGAGCGTGATCCTGTCGATCGTCGCGCCGCCGCTCTCCGAGACGCAGAACACGCCCCGTCCGCCGCCGCGCGCGACGACCTCGCCGACGCGGATGTTGGTGGGGTAGGAGCTGCCGATCCGGCCGTTGCGGTTGGCCATGCGGAAGGCGGCGTACCCGGTGCCGGTGCCCGCGTTCTCCGCGTCCACCCTGGAGACGGTGGCGTTGACGGTCTGGTTCAGCAGCAGGCCCGACTCGCCGACGTCGCGGGCGGTCACCGTGCCGATGGTGAGGCCGTCGACGCCGTACGTCTCCACGGCGTGGCTGGACGCGCCGGAGACGTACACGTCGTCGATGCGGACGTTGCGCGTCCACTGGCTGGTGTCGCCGCGGTTGTCGATGCGGACGCCGAGGCCGCGCGTCAGGCGCATGTCGATCTGGCCGAGGACGACGTTCTGCACGTTGCGCAGGAAGATCCCGTACAGCGGGGCGCCGGTGACGTCGAGGTGCTGCACCTCGATGTCGCGGGTGCCGCGGGAGTAGACCGGGGCCTGGTCGCCGGAGCCGCTGCCGGTGACGTCGATGGTGCCGCAGACGTCCAGGGTCGTGTAGCTCGGCAGGGAGATGCGGGAACCGGCGGAGAGGGAGCCCGAGCCGCGGACCACCACCCGTTCCTTGCTGGTGCGGCCGGAGGACAGGCTGCTGATCGCCGCCTGCACGGCCGCGCGCATGTCGCCGCCGGTGTAGACCGTGCTGCTGCCGCGCCTGGCGGTCCAGGTGCTGCCGTTGAGCACGGCCTCGGCCTGGTAGGAGCCGTCGCCGCAGGCCGCGGCGCGGGCGGGGGCCGGGACCGCGGTGGTCGTGGGGGAGGTGGCGGCGGTCGCCGGGGCCGTCATGACGCCGGCTGCGGTGAGGAGTGCGGTGGCGCCGGCTGCTGCGAGAAGTGCGGCTCTGCGTCCCATGGGTCCTCTGCTTCTGTCGTCGAACCGATTCGACTGAATCGATTCATCCTGTGGGGGGCCGAGAGTTTGGCAAGGGCATGGCAAGCAGTCAAGCGGTCCGCTCCCCTGTCACGGGAATCGACGGGCCGTCTGCGGGAGACTCGGACGCATGCGTACTGCGTACAGCGTGGAGACGGTCAGGACGGCGGAACGGGAACTGATGGCACGGCTGCCGGAGGGGGCGCTGATGCGGCGCGCCGCCGCCGGTCTCGCCGCTGCCTGTGCGGATGTGCTGGGGCGGGTGTACGGCAGCAGGGTGCTGCTGCTGGTGGGCAGCGGGGACAACGGTGGTGACGCCCTGTACGCCGGTGCCCGGCTCGCCCGGCGCGGGGCGGGCGTGAGCGCGGTGCTGCTCGCGCCGGAGCGGGCGCACGGTGGGGGGCTCGCGGCGTTGCGCCGGGCGGGCGGGCGGGTGGTGGGGGTGGACGGGGCCGAGGCGCTGATCGAGCGGGCCGATCTCGTTCTGGACGGCATCGTCGGCATCGGCGGCAAGGGCGGGCTGCGCCCGGAGGCGGTGCCGCTCGCCGACGCGGCCGGGCGGGCGCGGGCGGCCGTGGTCGCCGTCGACCTGCCGAGCGGGGTCGACGCCGACACCGGGGAGGTACGGGGGACGGCGCTCCGCGCCGACCTCACGGTGACCTTCGGGACGCACAAACCGGGGCTGCTGGTCGATCCGGCGCGGGAGTACGCGGGGTCGGTGCGGCTGGTCGACATCGGGCTGTCGCTCCCCGAGGAGCCGGAACTGGAGGCGTTGCAGCACGCGGACGTGGCCCGGCTGCTGCCGGTGCCGGCCGTGGAGAGCGACAAGTACCGGCGGGGTGTCGTCGGGATCGCGGCCGGCTCCGCCCGGTACCCGGGGGCGGCGGTGCTCGCGGTGGCGGGGGCGCTGCGGGGCGGGGCGGGGGCCGTACGGTACGTCGGTCCCGCCGGGCAGGCCGTGATCGCCCGCTTTCCCGAGACGCTGGTGTCGGACGGGGGGCCGAGGCGTGCGGGGCGGGTGCAGGCGTGGGTGGTCGGGCCGGGGGCCGGGGACGACGCGGGGACGGTCGCGGAGGTGCTGGCGGCGGATGTGCCGGTGCTGATCGACGCGGACGGGCTGCGGCTGGCGGAGGCGTCGGCGGTGCGGGGGCGGCGGGCGCCGACGTTGATGACCCCGCACGCGGGGGAGGCCGCGGCGCTGCTCGGCGTCGAGCGGAGGGAGGTCGAGGACGGGCGGCTGGCGGCGGTGCGGGAACTGGCGGGGCGGTACGGGGCGACGGTGCTGCTGAAGGGGTCCACGACCCTGATCGCCTCCTCGGGGGGTGGGGTGGTGCGGGTGAATCCGACGGGGACGTCGTGGCTGGCCACGGCGGGGAGCGGCGACGTGCTGTCGGGGCTGGCCGGGTCGCTGCTGGCGGCCGGGCTGTCGGCGGTGGACGCGGCGAGTGCGGGGGCGTATCTGCACGGGCTGGCGGGGCGGTTCGCGGCGGACGGGGCGCCGATGGGGGCGCACGACGTGGCGGAGGGGATCGCGGGGGCGTGGCGGGACGTCGTACGGGGTTGACCGGGTGCTCGGCGTGCGTGTGGGGGTGCGGTGGGTACCTCAGGGGGTTTTCGCCCCGCCGCCCCTTCCCGTCCCGAACCCGGGGCTCCGCCCCGGACCCCGCTCCTCAGACGCCGGAGAGGCTGGAATTCAGCCTCTCCGGCGTCTGAGGAGTGAGGTTCCAGGGGCAGCGTCCCCGGGAACGGGGCTCTGAGAGACTGGGCCGGATGAACGAGACAGTTGCCCCGGGTGGTGCGGAGCTGCGGGCCCGTGCCGAGATCGACCTTGCCGCCGTGCGGGCCAATGTGCGGGTCCTGCGCGAGCGGGCGCCCGGCGCTGCCTTCATGGCCGTGGTCAAGGCCGACGGGTACGGGCACGGCGCGGCCCCCTGCGCCCGGGCGGCCGTCGAGGCCGGGGCGACCTGGCTGGGCACCGCCACCCCGCAGGAGGCGCTCGCGCTGCGCGCGCCCGGTGCCGGGGTGCCGGACGACGTGCGGATCATGTGCTGGCTGTGGACGCCCGGCGGGCCCTGGCGGGAGGCGGTCGAGGCCGGCCTCGACGTGTCCCTGAGCGGCATGTGGGCGCTGGACGAGGTCACCCGGGCGGCTCGCCTCGCCGGGCGGCCCGCGCGGGTACAGCTCAAGGCCGACACCGGGCTCGGGCGGGGCGGCTGCCAGCCCGGCGACGACTGGGCGGAACTGGTCGCCTCCGCGCTGCGCGCCGAGGCGGAGGGGTTGCTCCGGGTCACCGGCCTGTGGTCGCACTTCGCCTGCGCCGACGAGCCGGGCCATCCCTCCATCGCCGCCCAGCTCACCCGGTTCCGGGAGATGGTCGCGTACGCGGAGGGACAGGGCGTCGACCCCGAGGTGCGGCACATCGCCAACTCGCCCGCCACCCTCACCCTCCCCGACAGCCACTTCGACCTGGTCCGCCCCGGCATCGCGATGTACGGCGTCTCGCCCGGCCCCGCGATCGGCACCCCCGCCGACCTGGGACTGCGCCCGGCGATGACCCTGTCCGCCGCGATGGCCCTGGTGAAGCACGTCCCCGGCGGGCACGGCGTCAGCTACGGCCACCACTACGTCACCCCGGGCGTCACCACCCTCGGCCTCGTCCCGCTCGGCTACGCGGACGGCATCCCGCGCCACGCCTCCTCCACCGGCCCGGTGCTGGTCGGGGGCAAGTGGCGCACGGTCGCGGGGCGGGTCGCGATGGACCAGTTCGTCGTCGACCTGGGCGGGGACGAGCCGGGGCCGGGCGCCGAGGCCGTCCTCTTCGGGCCCGGTGACCGCGGTGAGCCCACCGCCGAGGACTGGGCACAGGCGGCCGGGACCATCGCGTACGAGATCGTCACCCGGATCGGGGCCCGTGTCCCGCGCGTCTACGTCAACGAGGGGAGCGGTACGTGAGCGAGAGCAGCGCGGAGGCTGTCGCGGCTGTCGCCTCCGCGTCCGGCGGGGGCTGGCGCCGCGCCACCGGTGTCGCGGGTGTCGCGATAGGCGTGCTCGCCACCGGGGCCGCCGCGGGCGTCGCGATAGAGCGGATGACGGTCGGCCGGGGCATGCGCAGGAAGGCCCGGCTCGCCCTCGACTCCGCGGGACCGTACGGCGCGCTGCGCGGCACGCCCGGCAAGGCGTACGCCGACGACGGCACCGAGCTGTACTACGAGGCCGACGACGTCGACCCCGCCCCGACCCCCGAGCGCCGGCGCCGGCTGTTCGGGCGCAGGGCCCCCGCCCCGGTCACCGTCGTCTTCAGCCACGGCTACTGCCTCAACCAGGACTCCTGGCACTTCCAGCGGGCCGCGCTGCGGGGCGTCGTACGGACCGTGCACTGGGACCAGCGCAGCCACGGCCGTTCGGCGCGGGGCGCGGCGCAGGTGGAGCGGGACGAGCCGGTCACCATCGAGCAGCTGGGGCAGGACCTGAAGGCCGTCATCGACGCGGCGGCGCCCGAGGGGCCGCTGGTGCTGGTCGGTCACTCCATGGGCGGGATGACGGTGATGGCCCTCGCCGACCGGTACCCGGAGCTGATCCGGGAGCGGGTGGTGGGCGTCGTCCTGGTCGGTACGTCGTCGGGGCGGCTCGGGGAGGTCAACTTCGGGCTGCCGGTGGCCGGCGTCAACGCGGTGCGGCGGGTGCTGCCGGGGGTGCTGAAGGCGCTGGGGCAGCGGGCCGAGCTGGTGGAGCGGGGGCGCCGGGCCACCGCGGACCTGTTCGCGGGGGTCATCAAGCGGTACTCGTTCGCGTCGCGGGACGTGGACCCGGCGGTCGCCCGGTTCGCCGAGCGGATGATCGAGGGCACGCCGATCGACGTGGTCGCCGAGTACTACCCGGCGTTCAACGACCACGACAAGACCGAGGCCCTCGCCCACTTCGCCGGTCTGCCGGTGCTGGTGCTGGCCGGGGTGGACGACCTGGTCACGCCGAGCGAGCACAGCGAGGCGATCGCCGGTCTGCTGCCCGACGCGGAGCTGGTGCTGGTCCCGGACGCGGGGCACCTGGTGATGCTGGAGCACCCGGAGGTGGTCACCGACCGCCTCGCCGACCTGCTCGTCCGCGCGGGCGCGGTGCCCGCAGGGGCTACCGTTGGTCGCTATGGAAGCAGCAGCACCGCACAACCCGGCTGAGCCGACGCCGACCGCGAACTCCGTCGGGCTGACCGTCACCTCCCCCGAGCAGATGCGCGAGCTGGGACGCAGGCTCGCCAAGCTGCTGCGCGCCGGTGATCTGGTCCTGCTCTCGGGCGAGCTGGGCGCGGGCAAGACGACCCTGACCCGGGGCCTCGGCGAGGGTCTCGGCGTGCGGGGCGCGGTCACCTCGCCGACGTTCGTGATCGCCCGGGTGCACCCGTCGCTGGGGGACGGTCCGCCGCTGGTCCACGTCGACGCGTACCGGCTCTCCGGCGGTCTGGACGAGATGGAGGACCTCGATCTCGACGTCTCGCTGCCGGAGTCGGTGATCGTCGTGGAGTGGGGCGAGGGCAAGGTCGAGGAGCTGACCGAGGACCGTCTCCGGCTCGTCATCCACCGGGCGGTCGGCGACACCACCGACGAGGTGCGCCAGGTGACCGTGACCGGCCTGGGCGGACGCTGGTCGACGACCGACCTGACCGTCCTGTCGGCCTGACCGGGGCACACGGCCCGACCGCTCTGCCGGCCCGACCGCCCTGTCGGCCCGAGCGTCAGGCCGGCCGACCGGTCCGCGCGGCCCGATCGGGTTACGCGGCCTGAACATCCTGCCGGCCTGAACGTGCTGTCGGCCCGACCGTTCTGCCGGCCGACCGGTCCGCGAGGCCTGATCGGGTTATGCGGCCTGACCGTCCCGTCGGCACTGAACGTGCTGCCGGCCTGACCGTCCCGTCGGCACTGAACGCGCTGTCGACCGGCCCGACCGGGCCGCCGGCCGACCGGAGCCACGTGGCTCCGGTCGGCCTACGCGGCCTCGCGGTGTTCCTTGGCCGGTTCGCAGGGCCGGGGTTCCGGTGCGCGGGGTGGGGTGGAGATCGCGGCGGCCGCCGCGCAGGACGCCAGCAGGTCGTGCATCGGGATTCCGGAGACCGGCTGTGGCCGCGACTGCGCCGTGGTCCGGCGGGCGCTCTGATGGGCCGGCATGGACGCCTCCTGAAGGACGGGGGCGGGCGTGGTTAGGTAGACCTAACCACGGGCTGGATACCATGTGACCACGCCCGGGACGCCGAACGCAACATCTTGCCGACGTCTTGTCGGAATGCACGGGCCCCGTTCGCGCGATCCGGCCGGAACGCGCACACCGGGACTCACCGCACGACGACGACCTTCCGTCCGATCGTCGCGAACCCCCACATCGCCGCACCGTCCGCGCGCGTCTCCCGGATGCCGCCCGTCCGCTGCTCCGGGTCGAGCCGCGGCGCCGAGCCGTCGACCGCCGCGCTGAACCCGATCGCCGTGCCCTCGACGGACGCGAACCGCACCACGTACTCGATCGGAACGCCGTCCGATCCGGTGACCGACGCGGACCGGGACGTGACCCGGTAGGTGCCCGGCTCCGGGTCCACCGTGCTGGGGCTGACCCCGTAGGTGCGCCGTACCTCGCCGCTCTCCCCGACCAGCCACACCCGGTCCTTGCCCAGCGCGTACACGACCCGTTCGCCCGTCCCCGACCGTGCGGGCAGGGCGGCGGGGTGGTCGCCGTCCCGGAGGGACTCCTGGACGGCCGCCGCGGTGCCGGGCGCCGGAGGGCGCAGCCCGGCCGGGGCGGTCACCGCCGCCCGGTGGCCGAGGTAGCCGATCGTCGCGAGGGCCGCCGCGGTCAGCCCCGCCACGACCGCCGAGCTGGTGCCTGCCACCGTCGTCACCCCTGTCCCGCTCTGCCCTGTTATGTACGTACGTCGTCGTGACCGTAGCAGTACGTGACCGGCCGACCCGTGCGGCCGTGGCCGGGGCTCGGGAGCCGTAGGCTGTTTGCGTGCTCTTGCTCGCTCTGGATACCGCCACCCCCGCCGTCACCGTCGCGCTGCACGACGGCCACGACGTCATCGCCTCGTCGAGCCAGGTGGACGCCCGCCGCCACGGCGAGCTGCTGCTCCCGGCGATCGACCGGATGCTCGCCGAGGCAGGTTCCCGGCTGGACGCCGTCACCGGGATCGTCGTCGGCGTCGGCCCCGGCCCGTACACCGGGCTGCGCGTCGGCCTGATGACCGCGGACACCTTCGGGCTCGCGCTCGGCGTGCCCGTGCACGGTGTGTGCACGCTGGACGGCCTCGCCTGGGCGGCCGACCTGGAGGGCCCCTTCGTCGTGGCGACCGACGCCCGCCGCAAGGAGGTCTACTGGGCGCGCTACGCCGACTCCCGCACCCGTCTCACCGAGCCCGCCGTGGACCGGCCCGCCGACATCGCGGACCAGGTGGCCGGGCTCCCGGCCGTCGGCGCGGGCGCGCTGCTCTACCCGGACACCTTCCCCAAGGCGCACGAGCCCGAGCACGTGTCCGCCGCCGCCCTGGCCCGGCTGGCCGCCGAGCGGCTGGCGGCGGGCGAGGAGCTGCCCGCGCCCCGGCCGCTGTATCTGCGCCGGCCCGATGCCCAGGTCCCCAAGAACTACAAGGTGGTCACCCCCAAGTGACGGGAACCGAGACTGCCGTGCTGCGCGAGATGCGCTGGTGGGACATCGACTCCGTACTGGAGCTGGAGCGGGACCTGTTCCCCGAGGACGCCTGGTCGCGCGGGATGTTCTGGTCCGAGCTGGCCCACGCGCGCGGGCCGGGGGCGACCCGGTGCTACGTCGTCGCCCAGGAGGGCGACCGGATCGTCGGCTACGCGGGCCTGACCACCTCCGGTGCGGAGTCCGACGGCGGCGAGGCCGGTGACGGCGACAGCGTTTCGGCGGCCGACGTGCAGACCATCGCCGTCACCCGGGACCACTGGGGCACCGGCCTCGGCTCGCGGCTGCTGACCGAGCTGCTGCGGGCGGCGACCGCCTTCGAATGCACCGAGGTGCTGCTGGAGTGCCGGGTCGACAACGTGCGCGCCCAGAAGCTCTACGAGCGCTTCGGCTTCGAGACCATCGGCGTCCGGCGCGGCTACTACCAGCCGGGGAACGTGGACGCCCTGGTGATGCGACTGACCGATCCGTCCACCTCTGTGAACCCGGCGAATCCCGTCGACGGGAACGGCGTACAAGGAACCGAAACCAATGGCTGACGAACCCCTGGTCCTGGGGATCGAGACCTCCTGCGACGAGACCGGCGTCGGCATCGTGCGCGGGACCACCCTGCTGGCGGACGCCGTCGCCTCCAGCGTCGACGAGCACGCCCGCTTCGGCGGCGTCGTCCCGGAGGTGGCGAGCCGCGCCCACCTGGAGGCGATGGTCCCCACCATCGAGCGCGCGCTGGAGGAGGCGGGCGTCAGCGCCCGCGACCTCGACGGCATCGCCGTCACCGCAGGCCCCGGACTCGCCGGCGCGCTGCTGGTCGGGGTGTCGGCGGCCAAGGCGTACGCCTACGCCCTCGGCAAGCCCCTCTACGGCGTCAACCACCTCGCCTCGCACATCTGCGTCGACCAGCTGGAGCACGGCGCGCTGCCCGAGCCGACGATGGCGCTGCTGGTCTCCGGCGGCCACTCCTCGCTCCTGCTCTCCACGGACATCACCTCCGACGTCCGTCCCCTCGGCGCGACCATCGACGACGCGGCCGGCGAGGCCTTCGACAAGATCGCCCGGGTGCTGGACCTCGGCTTCCCCGGCGGCCCGGTCATCGACCGGTACGCGCGCGAGGGCGACCCGGAGGCGATCGCGTTCCCGCGCGGTCTGACCGGCCCGCGCGACCCGGCGTACGACTTCTCCTTCTCCGGGCTGAAGACGGCCGTGGCCCGCTGGATCGAGGCGAAGCGGGCGGCGGGCGAGGAGGTCCCCGTGCGCGACGTGTCGGCGTCCTTCCAGGAGGCGGTCGTGGACGTGCTCACCCGGAAGGCCGTACGGGCCTGCAAGGACGAGGGCGTCGACCACCTGATGATCGGCGGCGGCGTGGCCGCCAACTCCCGGCTGCGGGCCCTGGCCCAGGAGCGCTGCGAGGCGGCCGGCATCCGGCTGCGCGTACCGCGCCCCAAGCTGTGCACGGACAACGGCGCGATGGTCGCCGCGCTCGGCGCCGAGATGGTCGCCCGCAACCGCCCCGCCTCCGACTGGGACCTGTCGGCCGACTCCTCCCTCCCGGTGACGGACCCGCACGTGCCCGGACACGACCACGTCCACGAGGTCGGCGAGGAGAACCTGTACTCATGACGGTCGCACTGATGTGGGAGGCCCGCGCGGTCCCCGGCCGGGGCGCGGACCTGGTGGCCTGGACCGAGGAACAGGCGCGGGAGCTCGCCCGCCGCCCCCTGCGCCGCGAGACCTTCCGCGCCCCGCAGGACCGGGTCCTGGTCATCACCTGGTGGGACGCCCCGTACGACGCGGACCTGCCGGAACTCCCGGAGCCGGACGGTGTGTTGGTCACCCGCCCGGTGCACCGGTGGCGGTTCGAGTCGCTCGGGGCCCAGTGACGTCGTCGACGAAGTCACCGGTGGGCCGTGGGAACGAATGACGAGGAACCGCCGTGGACCGGCGTTCTCACGGAACGCCTGCGATGCTGCGTCTGCGGTGGGCCGACCGATGACGCCCCCGACTACGTGCTCCTGGAGCTGACCGGTCCGGCCGTCGGCGCGCGCCAGTGGCTCGGCGCCCACGCCGGGCACTTGAACGGCGTGCTCGGGGACGGGTTCCACGTCGAAGTCCATCTGATGTGACAGCGCCCGCCGTCCGGGACGCCCCGCCGCCTCCGCCTCCGCCTTCGTCTCGCACCGCGGCCGCCGGTCCGGGCCGGGTTCGCGCACCGGGCCCGTGAGGCCCGGCCGGGCCGTGTGGCGGACTTCCGTGCCGGAGGCCGCCGACCACAGCTCCGGCGCGCCCGGTTCGACCGACCGGCGCCCGGAACGGTCGGGTGAACGCCGACAGGTCCGGGTGGAAGCGGAACGTCACCCGGGACGCCCCGCCCGGCGCCGGCTCGCCCCGCCGGCAGCCGATCAGGCGGACGTCCGGACGGGTCACCGACACCACCGGGTCGTGCGGGCAGAGCCGGACGCCCTCGGCGCCGGACCGGTCACCGGTGCCGCGGACGGTCAGCGGGACGTCGTACCAGCCGTCCGCGCCGATCTCCGCGCTCTCGTCCTGGACGCCGGGGGACCACGCGAACGCCGTGTACGAGCCGCCGCGGCCGGAGCTGCATGCGGGAATCGTGCGAACGAGCCGCACTGCCCGTCGCCGGGAACACCCGTTCCCTGTCTCACCCCAGGCGACCGCCCCGTCCGGCTCCGCCGCGCCCCGCGCCGCAGTCACCGAGCGCGGGGCAGGGCCGATGCGGCGGGCAGGGCGGGGTCACGCCGGGGCGCGGTGGTCATGGAGCTCCTGTCGGGTGGACGGACGGCCCTCACCCGTACGATTCTCGACGAATGTTTCGACTTGTGGGCCGAATGTTCAGGGAACCCATGCCCCCCGGAACCCTTCGTCAACAGGGCCCGCAGGGTTACGATCGCGGCCATGACATCCCCGCAGCCCGCCGAAACCCGGACTCAAGGGCGCAGCGCCCGGACGGCGACCCTCGCCGAGATCGCCCGCGAGGCCGGCGTCTCGGCCCCGACTGTTTCGAAGGTCCTCAACGGTCGTGCCGACGTCGCCCCCGCCACCCGGAGCCGGGTCGAGGGGCTGCTGCGCGCCCACGGCTACCGGCGCCGCCGCGCCGAGGCCACCCGCTCGCCCCTGATCGACCTGGTCTTCCACGAACTGGAGAGCGCCTGGGCGATGGAGGTCATCCGGGGCGTGGAGAACGTGGCCCGGGACGAGGGCCTGAGCGTCGTCCTCTCCGAGAGCGCGGGCCGGCTCACGCCCGGACGCACCTGGGCCGACCAGGTCGCCGCGCGCCGCCCGCACGGCGTCATCCTCGTGCTGTCCGGCCTCGACGAGTCCGGGCGGGCCCTGCTGACCAGCCGCTCCATCCCGTTCGTGGTGATGGACCCGGCCGGCGACCCGGGCACCGACGTGCCCTCCATCGGCGCGACCAACTGGCAGGGCGGGCTCGCCGCGACCCGGCACCTGGTGGACCTGGGCCACACCCGGATCGGCGCGATCAGCGGGCCCACGCAGATGATGTGCAGCCGCGCCCGCGTCGACGGCTACCGGGCCGCCCTGGAGACCGCCGGGCTGCCGGTCGACCCCCAGCTGATCATGACCGGGGACTTCCACCACGAGGCCGGCTACCGGCAGGGTCTCGCCCTGCTGCGCCGCGAGGACCGGCCCACCGCGGTCTTCGCCGGCAACGACCTCCAGGCCCTCGGGCTGTACGAGGCCGCGCGGGAGCTGGGGCTGCGGATCCCGGAGGACCTGAGCGTGGTCGGGTTCGACGATCTGCCGGTGGCCCGCTGGGTGGGGCCGCCGCTGACGACCGTACGGCAGCCGCTGACGGAGATGGCCGAGGCGGCGGCCAAGCTGGTCCTCGATCTGGGCAGGAACGAGGACTCGGGGGCGGCGACCCGGGTGGAGCTGGCGACGAGCCTGGTGGTGCGGAGCAGTACGGCGGCGCCGGCGGGGGCGTGAGCCGGTTCGAAAGTTTCGGGCCGTCGGAAGCCGTGTCGGAAGTCTGAGAATTTCACAAGAAAACTCTCCGGGGGTCGCTGCTCGCCATAATTCGGACTTATGTTCCTGTCCGTGAGGGGACATGAGAAGAGCGGCGGGGCCGGGAACGACGGGGACGAGGCCGAGGGCCCGGACATACGGACGGGCCGGCGGGCGAAAGCACTGAAGATCACGGGGCTGACGCTGGCCGGCCTGCTGGTCCTGGGCGCCGGAGCGGCCGGCTGGGCGTACTGGCAGCTCAACGGCAACATCGACAGCGTCGACATCAACAGCGCCCTGGGCGACGACCGCCCCGCCAAGGGCGTGACCGCACCGTCCCCGGACGCGTCCGCCACGGCCACGCCCCTGCCGGCCGGGTCCCTGAACATCCTGGTGCTCGGCTCCGACTCGCGCAGCGGCGAGGAGAACCAGGCGCTCGGCGGCGGAGACAGCGGCGGCGCCCGCTCCGACACCGCCATGGTCGTCCACCTCGACGCCGGCCGGACCGCCGCGACGGTGGTCAGCATCCCCCGCGACACCCTCGTCGACCGGCCCTCCTGCCCGCTGGAGGACGGGGAATCGACCCGCGCGGCCTCCGGGGTGATGTTCAACACCGCGTACGAGGTGGGCGGGCCGGTGTGCGCCGTGAAGACCGTCGAGTCGCTCACGGACGTCCGCATGGACCACTACGTCGAGATCGACTTCGCCGGCTTCGCCCGCCTGGTCGACGCGCTCGGCGGGGTCACCGTCACCACCGAGGAGGACATCGACGACGACCGCAGCCACCTCACCCTGGACGCCGGCACCCACCACCTCGACGGCACGGACGCCCTCGCCCTGGCCCGCACCCGGTACGACATCGGCGACGGCAGCGACCTCGGCCGCATAGGGCTCCAGCACCAGCTGGTGAAGGCGCTGCTGGAGCAGGTCGCGGACGAGGACCTGCTGGCCGCCCCCACCCGGCTGTACCAGCTCGCCGACACCCTCACCGGCAGCCTCACCACCGACACCGGTCTGGACTCGCTCGGCGAACTCACCCGCCTCGCCCAGAGCCTGCGGGACCTCCCGTCCGACGACGTCACGACCCTCACCATGCCGGTCGTCCCGGCCCCCTGGGACGGCAACCGAGTGATCGCGGACGAGCCGGAGGCGGGGGAGCTGTGGGCGTCGCTGAGATGAGGTGATCACCCGTTCGGCTGATCGGCGCCGATCCCGGAGCGGTGCGACTCCCGAACTCGTGGCGTCACCGTGTCGCTTGTGCCGCAGTGGCGCCCGCGCCCACACTTGAAGGAGGAGGTGCTTCTCGATGACCGCTCTCGCGGAAGAGGTGGCCCCGGTGGTGGTGGACAAGCCCGTCTCCGAGCAGGGTTCCGATCTGGACGAGGTCCTGTGGCAGGCGTGGAAGGCCATGGATCTCCCCGAGGGCTACCGGGCCGAGATCATCGAAGGGGCCATCGAGGTGTCACCTACCGGTCGCCGTCGTCACACCGTGCTCGTCGGCCGTCTCCGCAGAGCGCTGGACGCGCATCTGGCAGGCAGTGGTTACGCGGCACACCACGACGGCAACGTCATCCACCGTCAGAAAGCCTGGATCCCCGACCTCTTCGTGGCCCCGCTCGACCTCGACGAGATCCCGGACGAGGACGGTCTCGGCGTCGACGCCGACGGAGTCAAGATGGTCGTCGAGGTCGAGCGGGGCCACCGCAACCTCCAGCGCGACCGCGTCCGCAAACGCCGGGAGTACGCGAGGGCCGGCATCCCGGTGTACGTGACCGTCGACGACTTCGACGACGAGGGGGCGGTGCTCGTCCTGACGTCGCCCGACCGGAAGAAGGGCAAGTACGCGGACGAGCACCGGGTCCCCTACGGCACCGACGCGGTGATCCCCGAGGGGCCGGCCAAGGGTTTCGCTATCGGCAAGGCGATCGTCGCGTCCTGAGGCGGCCCGGCCCGGTGCCTCACCGCACCGGGTGCCCCAGCAGCATCGTCGGGGCGCCGGCGACGCGGGTCAGGAAGACCGTGACGGACCCGGGGCCGTGCGGCTTGGGCAGGACCTTGCGGCGGAGTTCCTCCAGTTCGACCGCCGAGCCGCGCTTCTTGACGGTCAGGACGCCGACCCGGCGCTCGCGCAGCAGCGCCTTCAGTTTCTTGACGTTGAAGGGGAGTCGGTCGGTGATCTCGTAGGCGGTGGCGTACGCAGTGCGGTGCGCTTCGTCGGCGGTGACGTAGGCGATGGTCGGGTCGATCAGCCCGCCGTCCACCTCCTCGGCCACCTCGGCGACCAGGTGGGCGCGGATGACGGCGCCGTCCGGCTCGTACAGGTACCGCCCCACCGGCCGGACCCCGGGGTCCGGGAGCGCGGTCCCGGGCGTCACGTAGATGCCGGCGCCGGCTGGCAGCAGCGTCGCCCGCCGTGCCCCCGGCGTCACGTCCGGGCCGAACCACAGCATGGCCTCCTTGACGTCCCCGCCGTCCGAGACCCATTCGGCGGTCGCTTCCGGGGGGATCGCCTCGTGCGGAATGCCGGGCGCGATCTTCAGCAGGCCGAGCGGTGCCCCGAGCGCGGCGGACACGGCCCAGGACAGGGGAGGTGAGTAGGCCTCCGGGTCGAAGATCCGGCCGCGCCTGGAGGAGCGCCGGGCGGGGTCGACGAACACGGCGTCGTACCCGGCCGTGTCCACCTCCGTCACGTCGGCCTCACGCACTTCGATCAGGTCGGCGAGCCCGAGCGCGTCGGCGTTGGCGCGGGCCGCCTCGCAGGTCAGCGGGGACCGGTCGACGGCCAGCACCCGGATCCCGGCGCGGGCGAACGCGATCGCGTCGCCGCCGATCCCGCAGCACAGGTCGGCGACGGACCGCACCCCGAGCGCCCGGAGGCACTCGGCCCGGTACGTCGCCACGCTCGCCCGCGTCGACTGCTCCACCCCGTCGGGCGTGAAGAACATCCGCCGCGCGTCCTCCGCCCCGAACTTGGCCACCGCGCGCTGCCGCAGCCGCGCCTGGCCGAGCGCCGCCGACACCAGCTCGGCGGGGTGCTCGCGGCGGAGCCGGGTCGCGACGGCGAGTTCGTGCGCCGGATCGGTGTCGCGCACCTCGTCGAGGAGGGCGCGGCCTTCGGGGGTGAGGAGGGGAGCGAGGTCGTTCACCGGGTCATTGTGGGCCAGTCGGTGGACCGTGTGCCTCCGGCCGCGGTGTCGGACAGGGTTCCCGATGGCGGACTGCGAGGATCCGGCACCATGCGAGCAGTAGGACAAAACGATAAAAGGTGGCCGTTCGGCGGTGTGCGGATCGGCCTCGCGGTACTCGCTCTCGCCTCCATCGCCTCCGGCTGCGGACCGGGCGGCGACGGTGGCGCCCGGGTCGGACCGGCGGGCGGCCAGCAGCCCCTGAAGGCGCCCCCGGCCCGCGCGCTCGACGCCTACGCCACCAGACTGCGCGCGGCGCACACCGCGAGGGTCGCCGCCGCGAAACGCTGGGGGCTGAAGAAGGTGCCCCTGACCGCCCCGCCGCCCCCGGCGAAGAAGCCGGGAATCACCACCCGCGACGGCTTCGAGGTCGACGGCCACCGCCGTCTGGGACTCCCCCCGGTCTTCACCACCGTCCCCACCGACGAGAGGATCCTCTTCCTCACCATCGACGACGGCGCCGAGAAGGACCCGGCGTTCCTGCGGATGATGAGCGAACTGGAGATCCCGTACAGCGCCTTCCTCAGCGACTACCTCGTCAAGGAGGACTACGGCTACTTCAAGGAGATGCGGGACCGGGGAGTCGCCCTGCACAACCACACCCTCCACCACCCCTACCTGCCGGCCCTGTCCTACGCCCGCCAGAAGCGCGAGATCTGCGGCATGCAGAAGGTCGTCGAGGAGCGCTACGGCGAGCGCCCCGTCCTCTTCCGCCCGCCCTACGGCAACTACGACAAGGCCACCCTGCGCGCCGCGAAGGCCTGCGGGATCACCCACGTCCCCCTCTGGAACGAGGAGGTCTTCGTCGACCACTGGGAGTACCGCGAGTGGGACCGCGACCTGCACCCCGGCGACATCGTCCTCACCCACTTCCGGGGCCGCGAGGACTGGAAGGGCACGATGCCGGACATGATCCGCCGCTTCATGGACAAGGTCACGGCGGAGGGGTACGCGGTGGCCCGCCTGGAGGACTACCTGTGAGGGCCCGTCTCCTGGCGGTCGCCGCCGCCCTGCTGGCCGTGACCGCCGGATGCGGTCCGGCGGGCGGGACGGGGGAGAGGGCGGGGGACGGTGCGGGCCGCCGGTCCCCCGGAGCCGGTCCGGCGCCGGGATCCGGCGCGCTCCCGCCCGTCGTCGACCACGTCCCCACCCGCGACGAGGTCGTCTTCCTCACCTACGACGACGGTGCCGAACGCGACCCCCGCTTCATCGACCTGGTGCGCGAGCACCGGCTCCCCGTCAGCCTGTTCCTCACGGACACGGTGGCCGGCCCCGGATACGCGCACTTCGCCCGCCTGCGCTCGGTCGGCGCGAGCCTGCAGAACCACACCCTCGACCATCCCGCCCTGCGCGGTCTGCCGTACGCCGGCCAGCGCGCCGAGATCTGCGGCCAGCAGCGCAAACTCACGTCCCGCTTCGGCGTCCGCCCCCGCCTCTTCCGCCCGCCCTACGGCACGTACGACACCACCACCCTGCGAGCCGCCGCCGACTGCGGCATCCAGACGGTGGTCCTGTGGCGGGCCACCCTGGAACCCGACGGCCACCTCACCTACACCGACGGCCCCCACCACCTGACCCCCGGCGACATCATCGCCGTACCGTCGGGCGAGGCCCCGCCACTGTCGCTGACGGAACGGACGACACGGCTGCTGGGGGAGTTGGAGGAGCGGGGTCTGAAGGTGGGCAGGCTGGAGGACTACGCCGGCCGAATCAGCCCGTCGGCGGCTCCTGGCGAGCACGGCTCACCTCTCAGCCCGTCGGCGGCTCCTGGCGAGCACCGCTCGCCTCTCAGCCCGTCTGGGGGTACCCCCTCTGGGGGAGTTTGAGGACGAGGCCCGTTCAGGGCCGAAGCGGGGGCCTGGGGGCGGCAGCCCCCAGAGGACGCTCACCACAACACGGGCAAGCCCCACACCCCGGTGTGAACAACGCCCCCACCCCGCGACGCGCCGCAGGCAATTGGCACTCCGCTTGACCGAGTGCTAATCGCAGTCATAGTCTCAGGTCTGGCACTCCCCCCTGGAGAGTGCCAACACACGCGACGGGCAGGTCCGGCACCCGCGACGACGGATCCACCTGGTCGCCACCTCAGACAGTTAACCCCGTGAGATCTCCGAAGGGGGAGGTCGGATCGTGACGACCGCCAGCTCCAAGGTTGCCATCAAGCCGCTCGAGGACCGCATCGTGGTCCAGCCGCTCGACGCCGAGCAGACCACGGCTTCGGGCCTGGTCATTCCGGACACCGCCAAGGAGAAGCCCCAGGAGGGCGTCGTCCTG
Source organism: Streptomyces sp. NPDC051740 (assembly GCF_044453165.1). Lineage (NCBI taxonomy): Bacteria > Bacillati > Actinomycetota > Actinomycetes > Kitasatosporales > Streptomycetaceae > Streptomyces > Streptomyces sp. NPDC051740. The sequence goes on from NZ_JBITCL010000001.1 coordinate 265,866, forward strand.
GCCATCGGTCCGGGCCGCATCGAGGACGGCAAGCGCGTCGAGCTCGACGTGAAGGTCGGCGACGTCGTTCTGTACAGCAAGTACGGCGGCACCGAGGTCAAGTACAACGGCGAGGAGTACCTCGTCCTCTCGGCCCGCGACGTCCTCGCGATCATCGAGAAGTAAGGGAGATCCGGGGGCCACCCCGGACAACCCGACCTCGTAGCAAGCACTTTTGCTCGAACCACTGCGCCCCTGGCCCCAGCATCCGACAAGGACCGGGCGCCCGGGGCGCAGTGATTTCACCCAGAATTCCGAGAGGGCTCCCGCTGCCATGGCGAAGATCCTGAAGTTCGACGAGGACGCCCGTCGCGCCCTCGAGCGCGGCGTCAACAAGCTTGCCGACACGGTGAAGGTGACGATCGGTCCGAAGGGCCGCAACGTCGTCATCGACAAGAAGTTCGGCGCCCCCACCATCACCAACGACGGTGTCACGATCGCCCGCGAGGTCGAGATCGAGGACCCGTACGAGAACCTCGGCGCGCAGCTGGTGAAGGAGGTGGCGACCAAGACCAACGACATCGCGGGTGACGGTACGACCACCGCCACCGTGCTGGCCCAGGCGCTGGTCCGCGAGGGCCTGAAGAACGTCGCCGCCGGTGCCTCCCCGGCCGCCCTGAAGAAGGGCATCGACGCCGCCGTCGCCGCGGTCTCCGAGGACCTGCTCGCCTCGGCCCGCCCGATCGACGAGAAGTCCGACATCGCCGCCGTCGCCGCGCTGTCCGCCCAGGACCAGCAGGTCGGCGAGCTCATCGCCGAGGCGATGGACAAGGTCGGCAAGGACGGTGTCATCACCGTCGAGGAGTCCAACACCTTCGGTCTGGAGCTGGACTTCACCGAGGGCATGGCCTTCGACAAGGGCTACCTGTCGCCGTACTTCGTGACGGACCAGGAGCGTATGGAGGCCGTCCTCGACGACCCGTACATCCTGATCACCCAGGGCAAGATCGCCTCCATCGCGGAGCTGCTGCCGCTGCTGGAGAAGGTCATCCAGGCCAACGCCTCCAAGCCGCTGCTGATCATCGCCGAGGACGTCGAGGGCGAGGCCCTGTCGACCCTGGTCGTCAACAAGATCCGCGGCACGTTCAACGCGGTCGCCGTCAAGGCCCCCGGCTTCGGTGACCGCCGCAAGGCGATGCTGCAGGACATGGCCGTCCTCACCGGCGCCACGGTCGTCTCCGAGGAGGTCGGCCTCAAGCTCGACCAGGTCGGCCTGGACGTGCTGGGCTCCGCCCGCCGCGTCACCGTCACCAAGGACGACACCACGATCGTCGACGGCGGCGGCAACAAGGAGGACGTGACCGGTCGCGTCGGCCAGATCAAGGCCGAGATCGAGACCACCGACTCCGACTGGGACCGCGAGAAGCTCCAGGAGCGCCTCGCGAAGCTGGCCGGCGGCGTGTGCGTCATCAAGGTCGGCGCCGCCACCGAGGTGGAGCTGAAGGAGAAGAAGCACCGTCTGGAGGACGCCATCTCCGCGACCCGCGCCGCGGTCGAGGAGGGCATCGTCTCCGGTGGTGGCTCCGCGCTGGTCCACGCCGTCAAGGTCCTCGAGGGCAACCTCGACAAGACCGGCGACGAGGCCACCGGTGTCTCCGTGGTCCGCAAGGCCGCCGTCGAGCCGCTGCGCTGGATCGCCGAGAACGCCGGCCTCGAGGGCTACGTCATCGTCTCCAAGGTCGCCGAGCTCGAGAAGGGCAGCGGCTACAACGCCGCCACCGGCGAGTACGGCGACCTGGTCAAGGCCGGCGTCATCGACCCGGTCAAGGTGACCCGCTCCGCCCTGGAGAACGCCGCCTCCATCGCCTCCCTCCTCCTGACGACCGAGACCCTGGTCGTCGAGAAGAAGGAAGAGGAAGAGCCGGCCGCCGCGGGCCACGGCCACGGCCACGCCCACTGAGCTACCCGCTCACAGCGCCACGAGGGCCCGGCACCGCCGCAGTTCGGCGGTGCCGGGCCCTCGCCCCGTGTGGTGTGCCCTACTGGTACGTGACCTCGGAGGTCTCGTAGACGCACGACGTGCCGTCGGGACCGCTGCCGAGCGCGGCCGGCTCGTCGCCGCTGTCGTTGCCCTTGAAACGCTCGCAGACGATGATCTTCTTCTTGCTGTCACCGACGATCGTCACGTCGGAGAGGGTCGCGGTGTCACCGTAGTTGGCGTTGACCCCGGCGATGACCTTGCCGGGGCTCGTGACCAGGACGTTGTCGATCACGACGTGGCGCTCGTACTGGGTCCCGCAGTTGCCGCAGGAGCGGTAGAGCTTGCCGAAGTCGGACACCTGGAAGTTCTTGATGGTCAGGGTGCCGGCGCCGTTGTGCTGGAAGACCTTGTCGTCGGCCTTGCGGGCACCGCCGCCGTCGACGACGTAGGCCGCCGAGGCGGACTTGCCCTTGAAGCTGGCGGCGTCCTCGCCGACGTCCTCCCACCACACGTTGACCAGGGTGCAGCTGCCCGAGCAGTGCACGCCGTCGGCGGCGGGCGAACCCAGGATCACGTTCTTCAGCGTCGCGCCGTCGGCGAGCTTGAACATCGGGTCCTGGCCCTCGTCCTGGCCGCTGCCGCCGAGGTCGCCCGAGCCGTAAAAACGCTTCAGGGAACCGTCGTACACGCCGCTCACCTCGATGGTCGAGGAGACGGGCTGCTCGTCGGTGGCGGTGGGCCAGGAGGCGAACGCGGCGTCACCGGCCGGCTCGTCGTCCGCGGGTGCGGAGGGAGAGGCGGGGCTGCTCGTCGTCGGGGTGGCCGTCGGAGTGGACGCCGGAGGCGTCGAGCCGTTCACCTCCTCCAGGGTCCAGGTCTTGCCGGCGGCGTTGTCGCAGGAGTTCTGCTGCAGCAGGCCGTTCTTGGGGTTCAGGCACTTCTCGCTGTGCGCGTTGACCAGGTGGTAGGCGTCACCGACGGCGCTCACCTTCCACACCTGGGAGGAGCCCTCACCGCAGTCCTGCTGCTGCACGGCCTTCCCGGCGGAGGCCGAGTCGCCCTTGACACCCGCGCACAGGCCGGTGGCGGAGGACGTCACGGTGAAACCGTCACCGGAGTCGGCCAGTTCCCAGCTCTGGTCCGCGCCCCCGTCGCAGTCCGCCAGGGCCAGCTGCGCCCCGGCGCCCGTGCTCCCCGCCGGAACCTCCAGACAGGTGTCGCCCGCCGCGTTCACCAGACGGTAGGTACCCGCGCCCGGTTCCGCGGCGGACGCCGACATCAGCACGCCGCCGACCACGGCGCCGCCCACGAGCGACGTGGTGAGAGCGCCGATCAGGACGGTGCGGCGCCGGCCGTTCTTCCTCCGGTGCCCCGCGCGCGGGGCGGTGTTACCAGTACTGCGCATGTCACGGCTTTCGTTCGATGTGCGATGGCCCTCGTTGTCCACCGCCCTGTAGTCGCCGCCGCCCGGCGGGGGGTTGCCGTGCGGCGGCGACTTTTTTCGACGAGGGCGTGCCGGTTCGGCGGCGACTGGCCGGCTAGCGCATCGCGACCAGGACGACGCTGCCGAGCACACTCGTGACCACGAAGAACGGCGCGTTGAGGACGCCGTAGTACAGCGGGCGCGGGAAGTTCGGGTTGATGGCGATCTGGAAGGTCATCGCGCCGAGATAACCGACGCCGACGAGGAGCCCGAACACCACGGCGTCCCCCATGCCCGTGATGTCGAGCGCCTCGACGAGTACGGCACTGGTCAGGACGGTGACGAGGAGACACACCGGCGGCCCCGCCGCGGCGACCGCCGTCCGCACGGGCGCCGGCGCCCCCTCGCGGCCGAGGGCCACGGCGTACGGCTTGGCGATCACGACCGCGAACCACACACCGGCGAGCAGGACCGAGGCGACGGCCGCGATCACGACGGCCAGCCAGTCGATGTCGGCGAGAACGGAGAACACGCGCGGGCTCCTTGCGAACGAGCGGTCCTTGCGACCGCCGGGGGGCACGAGTCTCGGCGACGTACAGGACAGGGTGTGTCCGCTTCCTCACGGGGAGCCCATCCTGTCGGTGGGTCATGCGACTCGCACCGGACCCCAGTACCGTCGAACCGGTACGGCTTCCCTGTACCGGTTCCGTTGGAGGAGGGTTTCTGTCCATTACCGCCAGCGAGGCTCGGACCAGGCTTTTCCCGCTGATCCAGCAGGTCGACGACGACCATGAGCCGGTGGAGATCACCTCCAGGGGCGGCAACGCCGTACTCATGTCGGCCGACGACTTCCGGTCCTGGCAGGAGACCGTCCACCTGCCGCGTTCGCCGGCCAACGCCGCCCACCTCATGGCGGCCGTCGCCGCGGACAAGGCCGCCGGCACCCCGGTGATCGCCAGGAGCATGGCGGAGTTGGAGGACCTGGCGGAGGGCGGCGAGTGAGGGACGTGCGGTTCCGGCCCACCGGGTGGGAGGACCTTCCGTACTGGCGGGCGCCCGACAGGACGCTGTTCCGCAAGCTCGTCCGTCTGATCGGCGAGATCCAACGGGACCCCTTCACGGGTGTCGGCGAACCGGAGCCGCTGAAGGGCGACCTGCCGGGCTACTGGTCACGCCGGATCGACGACGAGCACCGCCTCGTCCACCGGGCCACCGAGAAGGAAGTCGTGATCATCAGGGCCCGGTACCACTACTGACGGTTCGGGGCGGCGGGCACCACCGCCCACACCGTCTTGCCGGGCGCGCCGGGGCGCGGGGCCGTTCCCCACTCCTTGGCCAGGGCGGCGACGAGGAGGAGCCCTCGCCCGCCGTTCTCCCCGCTTCCGGCGTCCCGTGCCTCCGGCAGCCGCTCGCCCCGCGCGTCGCTGACCTCGATGTGGACGTGCCCGTCGTCCTCCCGGCTGAGTCGCAGCTCGGCGTCCCGGCCGGGGACCCGGCCGTGGGTCACGGCGTTGGCGGCCAGTTCGCCCACGATCAGCTCGACGGAGTCGTGCGCCGGGGTGCCGTAGTGCCAGCCCCAGGCGTCCATCTGACAGGAGGCGAGCCGGCGGGCCAGCCGGGCACCGCGCGGGGACGGGGTGAAGCGGAACGAGAACACCGTCTGATCGGCGAGGGGGAGCGGCAGCGCGGAACGCCGCTCCTGGCGGGGGGAAGTGGTCATGCCCCGAAGATCCCGCGCCCACACCCCCGCCCACCAGGAGCGACGCCCCCACGGCGGTGGTCTGTCGGGGCGGTGGGCGACAGTGTCGGGCCTGTCGGGGCGGACGTCCGTCGGCCCGCTGCAGCCGTATGCGCGGTCAGGCGGGCTCGAGCAGGTCTACGACGGAGAGCCCGGTCTCGCCGTTGACGAGAGTCAGGGCGACGTCGGCGCGAGCGGCCAGGGCGAGCGGATCAAGGCCTTCGACGTAATCGGCGTGGATGATCCGGTCCAAGCCCGCGCCGACCAATGGGGCGGCGGTGCGGAGTGAGGCTTCCAACGCCACGCCCTGGGTTGCGCCGCCGTGCAGGATGATGTTCCGGGTCCGGTACAGGCGGCGGAGCGCGATCCGGAAAGCACCGGCGACATCGTTCAGGACCGGGCGCGGATTCTGCACCAGGTCGGCCATGCGCTGCGCGGCGGGACGGTCGCTGTACTTCGTGGAGGCCCCGGTGAAGTCCAGCGCCGTGACCCCGTGAATGAGAAGGGCCTCCGCGACCACGCGGGCTCGTTCCTGATTCGTGGTGCATCCCGCAACCGCCTGTGCGAGTTCGTCCGGCGTGCGTGGCTTGTGCCGGTGCGCGAGGGCAGTGAGCTCGGCCCGGGGCCAGGAACACGCGATGATGGCCGCCATTCGGTCTGCCGCCACCGCCTTGCCGGACCGTTCGCCCTCTCCCTCGGGGTCGTCGGGGTTCGACAGCAACGACTCGATGGCTGCCCAGGCGCCCGCCACGGCCGGAGCCAGTGGACCACGGTTGACCGCGGCCGCGAGCTCCAGGGCGTCGTCGGTCCGACTGCGGGCGCCTGCGACCTTGTACAGGTGACCCTCGTTGACGAGGGTCAAAACATCCGCGCCGCGCGCGGGGGGATCGAGTGGGATGGGACGAGGGTGGTCGGCTACCCAGATGTGAGGGAGGGGTTTCACGCCGCCCCGGTCGCGGCGCAAGAACTGGGAACGGGCTGTCATCCGCTCCAGCATCTGACGAGCCTGCTCGGCGGCGCTGAAGGGATCGAGGGCCGTGAACCGGTAGACGAATCCGCCACCGGGCCGGATGCCCGCGGTGTCGTGACCGTGCTCGCGCAGCCAGGCCACGACCTTGCCTTTGCCGTACCAGTGTTCCAGCGGTTCGGCGAGCTCCCGTCGGGGCACCTTCTCCAGCGCCACCAGGACGTCGTACGTGCGGGCCTGCGCACGCGCCGGCTCAGCCGCCGCGGCCGCCGTGTCGGCCGTAGTGGCGTGCGCGTCGTACGGCTCCTTCGCCCACGCCTTCAAATAGCTGGCGCTGTAGCCCGGGTCGAGGAGGTGAGAGGCCACGGTTCGGGAGAACCTCTCCGGTTTGACGCGCTGACCGACGGGAGCACCGACCGCCACCGCCCATCGCTCCAGATAACCGGATCGGACATGGCCGATGATCTCCTTGAGCCGACGACGCGCGGGACTGGGGTCCGGAAGTGGATGCTTCAGCAGGCTGGTGAGCTCCTTACGTAGCTCCTTGTCCCCAAGGCCTCGGTCAGGGCCGATCAGAGCACCGAGCTGGAGACGCTGCCAGTCGCACGCGGCCGGTGACAGTACTCCGTGGGCCTGCCAGTAACCGGCCTCCCAGAGTTCTTCCAGGGCCAGCACCGAACCTATGTCCCAGAGGCGACGCGCCCACGGCGTGCCCTCGTCCGTGAAGAAGTCCGCCATCCGGGCGAGCGCATGCCGGGCATAAGGGTCCGAAGCGGAGGCCGTAACCATCGCAGCACCCTAGCGGAGGACGAGATCTGCCACCGCATGTCGAGCAGACTCGTGTTACCGCGGTCGCAGACTTAAAGGGGCACCCGCCGTTCAACGGCCGCTGCCCCTTTCTTCTTGCCCTCATGGAGCCGCAGGCTCCTGTGTCCCCCGTCGGTGGGCACACCTCGTTGTCGTGGCGGCTCGCGGACGCGAGCGGGAACCCGTTCGACGGCCTCGACGGACGATGACGGCACGACGAGCGCGTACAGGAATCGCGGATCGCGATCGTCACCTGGATCGAGTGCACCTACCACCGACGCCGGCGTCAGACGTCTGACCCCATTGATCCCCGTTGAGTACGAGGCCATCACCACCCCAGCCACAGCCCTGGCTGCATAAGCCCCGCTGTCACCCAACTTTGCAGCAGTCCCACTGTTCTGGTAGGCGGCTCCTAATGTCTGCACACGAGAGAAGCAGTTCTTACGGACAACCCATTCACCGTCCACCCGGGTCTTGCCGGTGAACATGACGGTCTGTCCTCGGAGTTCGTGTATCCAGCCAGTGCACCGTGCGGACACTCTCGTCAACCTCCCGACGGGTCCGGACATCCCTTGTTACGCACAGTACTTCGGGTGTCGCGGAGGGGGAGGAACGTCCTGAGGATCGACCTCCACCCGCATCTCCGAGTGCCCGGGGCAGGGACGGCGTAGTCGACCTGTGCTGCTGTGCACCGGCGTCATGTACGCCCGCTCGGCCACGGGACCTGGCTCGCCTATGACGACGAGAGCGAGATGACCTGCTCGTTCACTCTTCCGGCGCAACTTGTTTCGGTCTCGGCGTGGTTGACGCGGAGGGCGTCCTACGGTGCGAGCGCGGGTGACCGGTGGGCGGATGTGCTGAGGGGGCGGGTGCGATGGAGTCGGGAGCGGACTCGGGTGCGGGCGTGGAGGGCGGCGCGGGTGCCGCCGATTCCAACGGGGAGTTTCTTCGGTGCTTCGGCCGCCAGATGAAGCTGCTGCGGGAGGCCGCGGGGCTGACGCAGGCGCAGTTGGGCGAGCGGGTCGGGTATGGCGAGGCGCAGATCGCTGCGGTGGAGCAGGGACGGCGGATTCCCCGGCCGGAGCTGGTGGACGCGGTGGATCGGGAGGTGGGTGGGCGGGGGCTGTTGGTGGCCATGAAGGGGGAGGTGGCGAAGGCTCGGTATCCGGGGTTCTTCCGGCGGTATGCGGAGATGGAGGGGCAGGCGGTCGAGCTGCATGCCTACTCCGACCACGTGGTCAAGGGCATCTTGCAGACGGAGGAATACGCACGCGCGGTCTTCCGCATGTGGCGTCCGCTGTTGGACGAGGAGACGATCGAGCAGGGCGTGACGGCACGGATGGAACGCCGGAAGCTCTTCGCGCGGCGTCCGGCTCCGCTGCTGAGCTTCGTCATCGAGGAACACGTTCTGCAGCGACCTCTCGGTGGTCCGGAGGTGCTGCGGGGCCAGCTGGAACAACTGCTGTTGTACGGGCATGAACGCAACGTCGAGTTGCAGGTCATGCCGACGCGGCGCGACGAGCACGCAGGACTGGCGGGCCCCTTCACATTGATCCGTCTCGCCGATCAGCGCAGGATGGCTTACATGGAGGTGCAGGACACGAGTGCCCTGTACTCGGACCCGAAGAAGGTCAGCCCGTTGGAGGCGACGTACAGAGTCCTCGCGGCCCAGGCGTTGACTCCGAGGGAGTCGCTGGCCTTCATCCAGAAGCTGTTGGGAGTCTCAATGACGGTGTCAAGCCGTTTGCGGGACGGGTTGGGTGGGGGTGAACACCCGGTTGTCGCGCAGCAGTGCCCACAAAACGCTGGCTCTCCGACGAGCCAGGGCGATGACGGCCTGGACGTGCTTGCAGCCCTCGCCGCGCTTCTTGAGGTAGAGGTCCCGGTTCGGCCCGTCGCGGATGATGCTGGTCTGTGCGGACATGTAGAACACCCGGCGCAGACGGCGGCTGTAGCGCTTGGGACGGTGCAGGTTGCCGGTGCGCCGTCCGGAGTCGCGCGGGACGGGCACCAGGCCGGCAGCCGAGGCCAGGTGGCCGGCGTCCGCGTAGGTCGTCAGGTCGCCTGCCGCGACGACGAACTCGGCACCGAGTATCGGTCCCATGCCGGGCAGGGACTCGATGATCTCGGCCTGCGGATGGCCGCGGAAGGTCTCACGGATCTGTTTGTCGACCCGCTTCAACCGGTCGTCCAGGGCCAGGATCTGCGTCGCCAGATCAGCCACGATCTGCGCGGCGACGTCCTCGCCGGGCAGGGAGGTCTGCTGAGCCTGTGCCGCTTCGAGAGCGGTGACCGCGACCGTGTCGGCGCCCCGGACAGTGCGGTTGGCCAGCCAGGCGGTGAGCCGGGCCCGACCGCGTCGCCGGATGGCGGCCGGCGTCTGGTATCCGGTGAGCAGGACCAGCGCGCCCTTGTGCGAGCTGTAGTCGAAGGCCCTTTCCAGGGCGGGGAAGACGCCGGTCAGTACGTCGCGGAGGCGGTTGATCATCCGTACTCGGTCGGCCACCAGATCCGACCGGTGGGCGGTCAGCAGCGCGAGGTCGGCGGCCAACTGGGCGGGCACGTCGATGGTGGCGAAGTCCCGTCGCTGGCGGGAGGTCTCGGCGATGACGTAGGCGTCACGGGCATCGGTCTTCGCCTCGCCCCGGTAGGCGCCCGACATGCGGTTGACGGTGCGGCCGGGGACGTAGACGGCCCGCTGGCCGTGGGCCGCGAGAAGCGCCAGCAGCAGCGCGGAGGACGTGCCGGAGATGTCCACAGCCCAGTGGACCTGGTCCGCCAGCTCCAGAATTTCACCGAGTGCGGTCAGGATGGCCGACTCGTCATTGTCGACCTGCTTCGACCAAAGCGTCGCGCCGGTCTCGTCGACCACAGCCGCCCAGTGGTGGCCTTTACCGGCATCGACACCGGCCCACACCTGGGCCTTCCGCTTGCTCACTTGCCCCTCCTCGTTCCGCACAGCGTGTCGTCGGCCCGAGGAACACCCCGCTGTCGTCTCCGTAAACAGCGACCGCACAAGGCGCGCACGTCTCAATCAGCAGCCAGGGCGCCCCGGAGAGCCGGGCGGCCACTCCCAGCGAGCCACAACACGGCAGAGAGCCATCAGCCACACCCGGCCCTCCCGGGCCACCTAACAACTTACGGAGAGCTATGAAGACAGGCAGCCCCGCGCCTGCCGCTGGCGAACTGCGCTGGTTCAAGAGCAGCTACAGCGCGGGCAACGGCGGTGATTGCGTCGAGGTCGCGGACGCCGGTACGGCCGTGCTGATCCGTGACTCCAAGCGCCCAGACGTGGCGATCATCAACGTGCCGTCCGCTCAGTGGACGGCGTTCGTGCGGATGGCCGCAGGCGTCTGAGACGAACGAGGGGCGGTGGGAAGCCGTTCGCGTTCCCCACCGCCCCTCACTCATGCCCGAAGGGCACTGCTCCGCTCACTCGCTTTTCTTCTGCCGCCCGCGCGTCTTCTTCTCAGGACGCCAGTTGACGAGATCCGCCTCGGACAGCTGGCGCTCCGCGCGGCCGGTCTCGACACGGCTGCGGATCAGTCCGAGGGGAACAAGGCGAAGGAGCGGAGACCGGCGAAACTGGCGAGGAGGATCCAGGCCGCCAGGGAATCCGGGGCCGGCCGCCGAGCGAAGGCGAGCGGAGCGGGAGCGCGCGGCGTCGCTGGTCTCGTCGATGAGGAAACGCGATGCGGCGACAGTCCGCCGCGGCGCTCGTAGGATGCCCGGATGCCCAACCCGATACGGACGAGCCGCCGCACGTGGGTTGCCGCGTGGGTGGTGCTGTGCGCGGCCGGTCTTGCCGTCACCGCCGGACTGAACGCCTCCTCGGCACCGGACCCGCAGCCCGAGAGGCCCGTCAGCGCCGAGTGCGCCGAGTACGTCGCGGACATCGAGGCGCGGCTGGCCGAGGCCAAGCAGGAAGGCGAGGGAGACGGAGTGCTGACCTTCTCCCGAGTCCAGGCGGGGACCGGGGACGACTGCCACGACGAACTCCGCGACCGCCTCCGGGACGATCGGTGAGCCGCGGTGCACGGCTCGCCGTGACGGCGGGACTGACCTGCGTCGGTGCCGTGGCGATCATCGCCGTGGGCGCCACGTCGGAACCGGAACCGGAACCGGAACCGGAAGCCGGAGCCGCGGCCCGCACCGTCGCGGGTGTACTCCTCCTGCCTGGCGGCGGCCGTGGCGATCGTGGTTCCGAGCGGGACGGGGGCGCTGGCCGCTCCGGCCGCGGGGGGCGAGGACGTCATCGTCTACGTGGGCTCCGGCGGGACGTCGTTCGCCGGGCTCTCGGGAAAGTCGTTCCCGCGGGCGGCGGGGAGGGCCGGCCTCACCGCACAGAGTCCGGTCGGATCCCTGCGTGACGCCCAGGCCGTGCTCGAGGCCAGGAACACGGGGAACGCGACGATCATGCTCCGCGGCAACACCTACAAGCGCTAGGCGGGCGGCGCCGGCCGGAACAGCGTCGCCGGCAGCGCGAAGGACGGGCCGCGCTGTCAGTGGGGCCCGTTACCTTCGGGCCATGTCGATCACCGCACAACTGCGCGACTCGGTGAGGCTGCCGGGTGGCCGCGCACTGGTCAACGGCTTCGCGCTGGAAAGCCGTGGGGACGGTTCCCGCCGCGCCCTGCTCCGGAACGGGCACGAGCTGGAGGTCCACGACCTCCGCGAGCTGTTCGCGGGGGAGCGCGCGCCGACGGCCGTCTTCCCTCTTCCCTGGCCCCGGTGGGACCACGGCGTCCACTCGGTGAGCCCGGACGGCACCTTCGCGGTCTTCTCGGGACAGCGCGCGGTACGGGCCATGGGGACGGACGGGAAGACGCTGTGGGAGTACCGGCACGACTGCTGGGGTCCCGAGCTCGATCACCCGCACACGGGCGACGAGCAGGAGGTGTGCCGCGGTTCGGAGCACGGCTCCTGCCGGATATCGGACGACGGCCGGCTCGTATGGGCGCACGTGGTGGCGGAGCCGAAGCCGGGCGACCGGCAGGAGCGCTGGGTGGTGCTGGACGCCGATGACGGACGGGAGTTGGGGTGGCTGCCGCTGGTGGACAGTGCGGCGGCCGGCTCGCACCACCTCTCCCACCCGGACGGTGTCCACATGGGGCTGAGCATCGGCATGGGCCAGGACGGCATCCTGCTGTACTGGGCGCGCCGGGACGGCGGGAAGCTGACCGGCTGGGACGTGAACGAGGGCCTGGACCGCATCCTGACGGACGTCCACGCGGGACACCCCGGCTTCCTCACGGTCGAGCACTACGGGGCGGACCTGCGCCTGCACGCCCTGGACGGCACGGTGATCGCCGAGCAGGAGCCAGGGGCGGCCGATGATGACGACGACGATGACGACGAGACCTACTGGGACTACGGCTGCGGCTTCGTCGACGCCGACACCGTCATCGCCTCGACGGTCGAATCCGACGAGGACCCGGAGAAGGCCCGCCACTGGCTGCTCGACGCGCACACGTTGCGCATACGCGGGGTGGTCACGTACCCGACGGGCCCCGTCGACAGCCACGTACGCCCGCTCGGCGACGGGACCTGGCTCACGTACGACGACAGGAGCGAGACGCTCCACCGCTGGGCGCGGGCGGCGGCACCCGGGACGGGGTGACCTGCTCGTTCACTCTCCTGACGCAACTGAGGGGAAGCGCGGTGGAGTCGGACCGGGACCTCGGGGCACGGCTGGGGTTCCCTTCCCGGAACCGGCCGGCGAAAGAGCCACCGTCCATGTGATCACCGCCTGGAACCCCCGTGGCCGTACCGCGTCGGCCGACACCGACACCCGTGCCCGCCGGCGGCCGTACCGCGTCAGCCGACACCGACACCCGTGCCCGCCGGGACGTGCCCTGCTCAGTGGAGGCAGAGGCAGAACGGGTGACCGGCCGGGTCCGCGTAGACCCGCCAGTTGGTTCCCGGGCGGAGCTGGTCCGTCCGCTCCAGCACGGTCGCGCCGAGGGCGAGCGCCCGCTTCTCCTCTCCGTCGAGGTCGTCCACGTCGAAGTCCAAATGGAGCTGCTGCGGGCGGTCCTGGCCGGGCCATTCGGGCGGCCGGTAGCCGTCGACCCGCTGGCAGGCCAGCGGAATCCCCTCGAAGCCGTGCACCTCGACCCACTCGGGAGCGTCCGGGTCCGCGACCACCCGGCCGCCGAGCAGATCCGCGTAGAACTGCGCGAGCCCGGCTGGATCGGCGCAGTCCAGTGCGACCATCTGCAGCTTTCGAATCACTTCCGGCACCCCTCGCCTCTTCGGCCGTTTCCGCGACACTCCCGTACGGGAGGGGCCGTACCCGCCACCGCGGCGGACATGCGCGGCAGGTGCTTTCGGGCCGGTCGGGACGACCGTGTACGCGTCGGTCCGGCGCGTACGCACCAGGGCGGGCGGGTCGGGAGACCGGTCTGGCGGCGTTGGCTCACAGATCCGTCGGTTCCAGCGCCCCCAGCCGCGCCATCAGCCCCAGCCGGTCGTACTGCCACCAGCCCTCGACGATCTTCCCGTTGTCGCCGAAGCGGAAGATGGTCGTGCCCGTCATGGCGGCCTTCCTCCCCGTCGCCGGGACGCCGAGGAAGTCGCCCTTGTGGGTGCCCTCCCAGCTCCACCGGGTGCACACCCGGTCCCCCTGCGCGAGCTGGTCCTCGATCCGGAACGCGAAGTCGAAGCCGCCGCGCCACACGTCCATCTCGCGCCGGAGGTGGTCGAGGCCGATGACGTCCTGCTCGTTGGCCGGATCGTGGTCGTGGTAGTGCTCCTCGATCAGGCCCGTCATCGGGGAGAGGTCGTCCTCGGTGGCCAGGATCTCGAAGAAGCGCCGCGCGGAGTCCGTGTTCAGCCGCGCGTCGCGCACCACGTCCAGGTCCGTGAAGGTCGGCATGCCGTCACACAGGGCCACCATCTCCCGGAAGATCCGGTCGGTCTCCGGCAGCTTCGAGTTCCGCATCGCCTCCTCGTACGACGGGAACTCCACGATCTCGACGACGTGCGACGTGTCCGCGCGGTCCTTGCCGACCACCGCGTGCGTCGCCGTCCGCTTCCCCCTGGTCTGCTCGACCCACTGGTCCAGGAGCCGGTCCATCTCCTCGAACCGGCTGGTTTTGCAGTCGATGAGCTGTAGGAAGGTCATGGCTCTCGCCTCCGGTCCCCCCTTGCGTCCGGGTCGGTTCCGTCAGCACCCATTTTCTCCCGGGGAGCGGGGTCCGTCCCGCTGTGGCGGAGCGGCCGTCGGGCTATCCCTGCCGGGGCCCGTACTTCCGTCCCGTCCGCGACGAGATCCCGCCCAGCAATCCGCGCGGGACCAGCTTCGCCGCCCCCATCAGCGCCTTGTACCGCGGATCCGGGATCGACAGCGTCTTGCCCCGGGCCAGGTCGGCGAGCGCCGCCGCGGCGACCTTGTCCGCGTCCAGCCACATCCAGTTCGGGATGTTGTCCGTGCCCATCCCGGCCCGCGCGTGGAACTCGGTGCGCACGAAACCGGGGCACAGCGCCATCAGCCGCACGCCGTGGCCCGCGAGATCCTGTGCCGCGCCCTGGGTGAACTGCACGACCCACGCCTTGGACGCCCCGTAGGTCCCGCGCGGCACGAACGCGGCGGTCGAGGCGACGTTCACGACACCTCCGCGCCCGCGCCCGCGCATCGCCTCCACCGCCGCCGACGTCAGCCGGAGCACCGCCTCGCAGTGCACCTTGAGCATCCTCAGCTCGTCGGCCATGGGGACCTCGAGATAACGGCCCCGGTGGCCGAAGCCGGCGTTGTTGACCAGCAGGTCGACGGGGTTCTTGCGGTCGCCGAGGCGGCCGGCCACCGCCTCGATGCCCTTGTCCTCGGCCAGGTCGGCGGTCAGCACCTCCGCCTCGATGCCGTGGCGGTCGTGCAGCTCGGTCGCCTGTTCGCGCAGCCGGACGGTGTCGCGGGCGACCAGCACCAGGTCATGTCCGTCGGCCGCCAGCCGCCGCGCGAACGCGGCACCGATCCCAGCCGTCGATCCCGTAATCAGAGCCGTTGTCATGGCGCAAGAGTAGTTACCCGGAGGGGAGGCGTCCGCTTCGTGTCATCCCATGGACATGCCGTCAGGCCGTCGGCTCCGTCCCGTACTTCTCCACGTACGTCCGCGCCGTCGCCAGAGCCTCCGGATGCAGTGCCTCGCCCGCCGCCAGCAGCCGGGGCAGCAGCGTCCGCTCGGTCGTCACCGCGCGGAACTGCAGCGCGACCGTCACCTCGTGCTCCGGCCGGTGCACGATCCGCACGGCGTCACCCGCGCGTATCCCACCGGGCCGGATCACCCGGAAGTACGCCCCCGGCGCGCCCCGCTGCGTGAACCGCTTCACCCAGCCCTTCTCGCCCAGATGGCCCTGGAAGGTGCGGCAGGGGACACGCCCGGAGGTGACCTCCAGCACCACCTCGGGACCGACGGCCCAGCGCTCACCGATCAGGGCGCCGGACACGTCGATCCCCTCGGTGGTGAGGTTCTCGCCGAACATGCCGTTCGTCAGCGGGCGCCCCAGCGCGCGCTCCCACTCGTCGAGGTCCTCGCGGGCCACGGCGTACACCGCCTGGTCGTCCCCGCCGTGATGCCGCCTCTCGCACACCGCGTCCCCGGTCAGGCCGCTCCCGCCGACCCCCATCGGCCCCGGCGCCGCCACCCGGACCGGCCCGTCCACGGGCTGCTTGTCGATGCCGGTCACGCCGTCGCGCTGGTCCGTGTACGGCACGGCCTTGGGACGACCCAGGTTCACAGACAGAAGCTTCATGGGTCGCACGGTAAGCGATGAACGTCAAAGCGTCGACGCGTTATCCGGCGCCATGTCAAAGTCCGGCTTATCCTTGAGGTGTGATCGAAGCCCGTCACCTCCGCGTGCTGCGCGCCGTGGCCACCTCCGGTTCCTTCTCCGCGGCGGCCCGCGAACTGGGCTGCACCCAGCCCGCCGTCAGTCAGCAGATGAAGGCCCTGGAGGCGTCCGTCGGGACGCCCCTGCTCATACGCAGCGGCCGTGAGATGCGCCTGACGCAGGCCGGAGAGGCGCTGGTGCGGCACGCGGCCGGGATCATCGCCGGACTGACCGCCGCCGAGGAGGAGGTCGCCGCCATCGCCGGGCTCCGCGCGGGCCGGGTCCGGCTCGTCTCCTTCCCCAGCGGCAGCTCCACACTCGTCCCCACGGCCCTCGCCGCCCTGCGCGCCGCCCATCCCGGCACCCGGGTCTCCCTGGAGGAGGCCGAACCGCCCCGCTCCGTGGAGATGCTCCGCGAGGGCGACTGCGACGTGGCCCTCGCCTTCCGGTACGAGGGGGCGGCGGGCGCCGAGGAGTGGGACGACCTCGTCGTACGGCCGCTGCTGTCTGACCGGCTGGTGGGGCTCGTGCCCGAACGGCACCGGCTCGCCCGCGCGGAGTCCGTCGCCATCGGCGAGCTCGCCGACGAGCCCTGGATCGCCGGCTGCCCGCGCTGCCGGGGCCAGCTGGTCGAGGTGTGCGAGACGGCCGGCTTCACCCCGCGCATCGACTTCGCGACCGACGACTACCCGGCCGTCGCCGGACTGGTCGGCGCCGGACTCGGGGTGGCGGTGCTGCCCCAGCTCGCCATCGAGTCGGTACGGCCCAGGGGAGTGCGCACCGTGGCGCTGGAGCCCGCCGTGCGCCGGGAGATCGTCGCGCTCACCCTCCCGGACCTCGCCCAGGTGCCGGCGGTCACCGCGACGCTGGAGAAACTGGCCGGGGCGGCTGCCCGGTAAGGGGGTCCCGGGTGCGCGGTCACCGCGCGTGAGGAGCGGTTGGTCACCCCCAGTGACGGAGCAAGGGCACGCGTACGGGCCCCGTCTTCCTGGAGAAACGTTCCTTCAGTTGTTCGAGGCGGTGTGCCCGCCGCCGGCCGATGCCGACACCAGCCGGTTGCGCGCCCGCCCCATCAGTTCTTCGCGCTCGTCCTCGGTCAGTCCGCCCCACACGCCGTACGGCTCGCGTACCGCCAGCGCGTGTGCGGCGCACTCGGCGCGCACCGGGCACCTCATGCAGACCTCTTTGGCCGAGTTCTCGCGAGCGCTCCGAGCCGCCCCACGCTCGCCCTCCGGGTGGAAGAAGAGCGAGCTGTCCACCCCGCGGCAGGCAGCCAGGAGCTGCCAGTCCCACAGGTCCGCGTTCGGTCCGGGAAGGCGGGAGAAATCTGCCATTGCGTGACCCCTTGTAGCCGTTCTGGGCGGATCCGGTGTCCACGACCGTACAACTACGATCAAAGGAGATGAAAATATGACTCATTGCGAATCTAGCCCCGGACACCAACAAAGGGGAAGAAAAGGGGCTGAATGGGGCACGGGTTGTGGTGAAAGTTCGGAGGTCCGTCGCGCGTATCTCCATCGTGTCCGTCTCCTCACGTAGAGTGCCGAAGGTGGCAGACGGCCCCGTAACTCTTTCGAGTGACCGTCGTTGAGAGTGCGAGGCGGTTGAAGGAACAAGCGCTCGGACGGACGTCCGAGACGGTCGACCGCACAGGTGACGATTTCGTACCAGCCTGGAGGCTCAAGGTGACGCGCATCAGCTGCGGAGGGCGGCCATGACTTCCGTCCTCGTCTGCGACGACTCCCCGCTTGCCCGAGAGGCGCTCCGCCGCGCGGTTGCGACCGTGCCCGGCGTCGAGCGCGTGACCACGGCCGCCAACGGCGAGGAAGTCCTCCGCCGCTGGGGAGCCGACCGCTCGGACCTGATTCTGATGGACGTACGCATGCCCGGTCTGGGCGGCGTCGAGACGGTCCGGCGACTGCTGTCCGCCGACCCCGGAGCGCGCATCATCATGCTCACGGTCGCCGAGGACCTCGACGGTGTGGCGCTCGCGGTGGCGGCCGGCGCGCGTGGCTATCTGCACAAGGACGCCTCCCGCGCGGAGCTGCGGGCCACGGTCACACAGGCGCTCGCCGACCCGACCTGGCGGCTCGCCCCGCGACGGCTGCGCTCCGCCGAGATGGGCGCGGCGCCCACACTCACCGCGCGTGAGATCCAGGTCCTCGAAGGCATGAGCCACGGCCGCTCCAACGCCGAGATCGGCCGCGAGCTGTTCCTCTCCGAGGACACTGTCAAGACACACGCGCGGCGGCTCTTCAAGAAGCTCGGCGCGTCGGACCGGGCCCACGCGGTGGCGCTCGGCTTCCGGTGGGGCCTGGTGCGCTAGGGCCGGCTCGCGTCGGGACCAGGCGGGGCAGCGAGCAGGGCCCCGGGCCCTGCACCGCGGGACGGCGGCGGAAGCCGGGGCGTGTGTGTGGCCTGGCGGGGTTCGGGGGCAGGTGCCCGGCGGTTTGGATCGGCGGGCAGCCGGGCGCGGCCGGCGCGGAAGCGAGGGCCCCGGGTTCGGCACGATCCGCACGAGAGGCCCTGGGCCCCTTCCGCCTCGGACCGGTCCACCCTGGCGAGCGGCGCCTGTGAACACTCCTGTCCGGGCCCGGCCACTGGGACCAGCGCAGCACACCCGTGTGACCGGCCACGCACGCACCGGGCCCGAGCGAAGCCCGCCGGCCACGAGGTCCCGCGCCCTGACGGGACGTGGTTCCTGCGGGGCACGGAGCCTGCGGCTGCGCGGGGTGCGCGGTGCGCTTCCGGTGACGGTGGGTATGCGGGTTGTGGCTCCGGGCGGTGTCTTTTCCGGTGTGCGGATCGTGACTCCGCGCGGTCCGTTGTCGGTGGGCGCGGGATTCGTGGTTTCGCGCGGTCTGTTGTCGGTGGGCGCGGGATTCGTGGTTTCGCGCGGTCTGTTGTCGGTGGGCGCGGGATTCGTGGCCTCGCGCGGTGTGCTGTCGGTGTACGGAAAGTCCGTGGCTGCGGTGGCGTGCCGCAGGTGGGGTGAAACCACTGGTCCCGCGCGACGCGACACGGACCCACGGACCCGAACCGAGCCGCACGGCAGACCATGGAGCCGACCGAGCGGGTCCCGGGGCAGGCCGCGCCGGCCCCGGAGCACACCGAGTCGGCAGAGTCCGCCGGATCCGCCGGACCTGGGATGTGCAAGCCCTCGTCGTCGGCTGTGCTCGAAGCGCGGGCATGCCTGTCGTCCGCCGCGCGGGGTGTGGAAGCCCCGTGGTCGGTCGGGCCTGGGGTGCGGGCGTGCCCGTTGTCCGCCGCGCGGGGTGCGGGGCTCTGTCGTCGGTCGGGCCCGGAGTGCGAGGGCCCTCGTCGTCGGTCGC
The DNA here is from genome assembly GCF_044453165.1 of Streptomyces sp. NPDC051740. Taxonomy (NCBI): domain Bacteria; kingdom Bacillati; phylum Actinomycetota; class Actinomycetes; order Kitasatosporales; family Streptomycetaceae; genus Streptomyces; species Streptomyces sp. NPDC051740. The sequence goes on from NZ_JBITCL010000001.1 coordinate 284,922, forward strand.
GCCCGGAGCGCGGGCATGCCTGTCGTCCGCCGCGCGGGGTGTGGAAGCCCCGCCATCCGCCGCGCCCGGGGTGCGAAACCCCCGTCCACCAGCGCCTCGGCGGCAGCCGCCAGGCGCCCACTGCTCGTTTCGCCGCGGATGCCGCATCCTTGAGGTGTGGAGTTCCTCGGGGACGAGTCGGTCGAGCGGAAGGGGAGGGCGCAAGGGATGAGTTCCGGCGCACCTGCTCATAACGCTTCGGTGCACAACCAGGGACACGGTGCCGCGGACCAGACGTCCGCAAGGCACCATGGACCGATGCGCGACGACGAGGCGGGCACTGCCCAAGGGGCGATCGGTGCGCTCGTCCATCGCGCGGTCGACGGAGACGAGCAGGCCACGCACGATCTGCTCGCCCATGTCCACCCCCTGGCGCTGCGCTACTGCCGCACCCGTCTGTCGAGGCTGCCCGGCGACGCCCGGCACTTCGTCGAGGACCTCGCCCAGGAAGTCTGCGTCGCGGTGCTCCTCGCGCTGCCCCGCTACAAGGACACCGGCCGGCCCTTCGAGGCGTTCATCTTCGCCATCGCCTCCCACAAGGTCGCCGACCTGCAGCGCGCGGCGATGCGGCACCCCGGCTCGACGGCCGTGCCCTCCGACGAGATGCCCGAACGCCCCGACGACTCCCTCGGCCCGGAGGAGCGCGCCCTGCTCAGCAGCGACGCGGAATGGGCCAAGAAACTGCTGGCCAACCTGCCCGAGAACCAACGCGAGCTGCTTCTGCTGCGGATCGCCGTGGGCCTCACGGCGGAGGAGACTGGACAGATGTTGGGAATGTCACCCGGCGCCGTCCGGGTGGCCCAGCACCGCGCGCTGAGCCGGCTGCGCGCCCTGGCGGAGCAGTAACCCCCGCCACCGCGCCGCCCCTTCGGCATACGAACGGAATATGAACGGAAGACCAGCCGTTCCCGTACGAACATACGAAGCCCGGAGCCGTGCGGAACCGTGGAATGAGACACCCGCGCTTCCCGTTAGCATGGACATCCGCACCGATCAAGGCCATTTGGGGAAGGTGTCATGACTGCCAACGTCGACGGAGTGCCCGGTAAATTCGCGACACTCGGGCTGACCTACGACGACGTGCTGCTGCTGCCGGGCGCGTCGGACATGGCGCCCGACCAGATCGACACCGCCTCGTACGTCTCCAAGAACGTGCGGGTCAACATCCCGCTGCTGTCCGCCGCCATGGACAAGGTCACCGAGTCGCGCATGGCGATCGCGATGGCCCGCCAGGGCGGCGTCGGCGTTCTGCACCGGAACCTGTCCATCGAGGGCCAGGCCAACCAGGTCGACCTGGTGAAGCGCTCCGAGTCCGGCATGGTGACCGACCCGATCACCATCCACCCGGAGGCCACGCTCGCCGAGGCCGACGCCCTGTGCGCCAAGTTCCGCATCAGCGGCGTCCCGGTCACCGACGGCAACAAGAAGCTGCTCGGCATCGTCACCAACCGCGACATGGCCTTCGAGACCGACCGCTCCCGTCAGGTGCGCGAGGTCATGACGCCGATGCCGCTGGTCACCGGCAAGGTCGGCATCTCCGGCCCGGAGGCCATGGAGCTGCTGCGCCGTCACAAGATCGAGAAGCTTCCGCTGGTCGACGACGGCGGCGTCCTCAAGGGCCTGATCACGGTCAAGGACTTCGTGAAGGCCGAGAAGTACCCCAACGCCGCCAAGGACGCCGAGGGCCGGCTGCTGGTCGGTGCCGCGGTCGGTGTCGCCGGTGACGCGTTCGAGCGCGCCCAGGCACTGATCGAGGCGGGCGTCGACTTCATCGTCGTCGACACCGCGCACGGCCACTCCCGCCTGGTCGGCGACATGGTCGCCAAGATCAAGTCGAACTCCTCCGGCGTCGACGTCATCGGCGGCAACATCGCCACGCGTGACGGCGCCAAGGCCCTCGTCGACGCGGGCTGCGACGGCATCAAGGTCGGTGTCGGCCCCGGCTCCATCTGCACCACGCGCGTCGTCGCCGGCGTCGGCGTCCCGCAGGTCACGGCGATCTACGAGGCCGCGCTGGCCGCCAAGGAGGCCGGTGTCCCGGTCATCGGCGACGGCGGCCTGCAGTACTCCGGCGACATCGCCAAGGCCCTCGTCGCGGGCGCCGACACGGTGATGCTGGGCTCGCTGCTCGCGGGCTGCGAGGAGTCCCCGGGCGAGCTGATGTTCATCAACGGCAAGCAGTTCAAGTCGTACCGCGGCATGGGCTCGCTCGGCGCCATGCAGACGCGCGGCGACCGCAAGTCGTTCTCCAAGGACCGCTACTTCCAGGAGGGCGTCGCCTCCGACGAGCAGCTCGTGCCCGAGGGCATCGAGGGCCAGGTGCCCTACCGCGGCCCGCTCTCCTCGGTCGTCCACCAGCTGGTCGGCGGCCTGCGCCAGTCGATGTTCTACGTCGGCGGCCGGACCGTGCCCGAGCTCCAGGACAACGGCCGCTTCGTACGGATCACCTCCGCGGGCCTCAAGGAGAGCCACCCGCACGACATCCAGATGACGGTCGAGGCACCGAACTACAGCCGCAAGTAGTCAGAAGAGGCCTTCCTGGGCGGTCCCGGACACCTCCGGGACCGCCCTCGGCGTGTCCGTCGGGGATACTGGAAGGCGCTGCAACGCATCAGGGAAAGGCCACAGACGTGACTGAGATCGAGATCGGGCGCGGCAAGCGCGGCCGCCGGGCGTACGCCTTCGACGACATCGCCGTCGTCCCCAGCCGCCGTACGCGGGACCCGAAGGAGGTCTCGATCGCCTGGCAGATCGACGCCTACCGCTTCGAGCTGCCGTTCCTGGCCGCTCCCATGGACTCGGTCGTCTCGCCGGCCACGGCGATCCGCATCGGCGAGCTCGGCGGCCTCGGCGTGCTGAACCTCGAGGGCCTGTGGACGCGCTACGAGGACCCGCAGCCGCTGCTGGACGAGATCGTCGGCCTGCCCGCCGAGGTGGCCACCCGCCGCCTCCAGGAGATCTACGCCGCTCCCATCAAGGAGGAGCTGATCGGGCAGCGCATCAAGGAGGTGCGCGACTCGGGCGTGGTCACCGCCGCCGCGCTCTCCCCGCAGCGCACCGCCCAGTTCTCCAAGGCCGTCGTCGACGCGGGCGTGGACATCTTCGTCATCCGCGGTACGACGGTGTCGGCGGAGCACGTCTCCGGCGCGCACGAGCCGCTGAACCTGAAGCAGTTCATCTACGAGCTCGACGTCCCGGTGATCGTCGGCGGCTGCGCCACGTACACGGCCGCCCTGCACCTGATGCGCACCGGTGCGGCGGGCGTCCTCGTCGGCTTCGGCGGCGGCGCCGCGCACACCACGCGCAACGTGCTCGGCATCCAGGTGCCCATGGCCACCGCGGTCGCCGACGTGGCCGCAGCCCGCCGCGACTACATGGACGAGTCCGGCGGCCGGTACGTGCACGTCATCGCGGACGGCGGTGTCGGCTGGTCCGGCGACCTGCCCAAGGCGATCGCCTGCGGCGCGGACTCCGTGATGATGGGCTCCCCGCTGGCCCGCGCGACGGACGGTCCGGGGCGGGGCAACCACTGGGGCATGGAGGCCGTCAACGAGGAGCTGCCGCGCGGCCAGAAGGTCGACCTCGGCACGGTGGGCACGCTGGAGGAGATCCTCACCGGCCCGTCCCACAGCCCCGACGGCTCGATGAACCTCTTCGGCGCCCTGCGCCGCGCGATGGCCACCACCGGCTACAGCGAGCTGAAGGAGTTCCAGCGCGTCGAGGTGACGGTCGCGGACTCGCAGCACCGGCGGTAGTCCTTCGCACGTTGCATGAAGGGGCCGGTCACCCGGGTGGGGTGACCGGCCCCTTTCGCGTGTCCGCGTGCGCGGACGGGGCGCCCATATCCGAGGGCGGGCTATGGGCCGTCTCCGCAAGGCCCACCGCCTGGGACCGGATCCATCTGCGGATGGTGAAGTTCCGGAGGAGGCGTGTCGTGTGGCTTTGCGGAAAGTGAGCGGCCACCGTTCCTTCGAACTGAGCAGGAGTGAGCCCGTCCAGCCGCACGCCCCGAACGGTCTTGAGCGCACTGGTCCCCGGCATACTCAACCCCAGGACGGCGACACGCATCGTGTGCGTGGTCCGGTCCCAGGAGGCCAGTTCCCTGCGTGACCTGCTACGCACGTACGGCCGGAGGCGACGAGGAGGCCCCGAACCATCACTCCGGTGGAGCGGGGGCCCCGCACGCCCGGCGCCGTACCAGCGCCCAGATCGCACGATCACGTTAGCCCGGTCGGCCGAGTGCAGCGCAAGCCCGCGGGTATGCCTTCACTCGATCGAGTCAACTTGTCCTCCGCGTACTCCCTGGTAGGCGTTACCGACCCGTCGGCCATCCGGCGCTCCCTCACAACCGATGCGCCGCCCCCGTAGGAGTGGCCCCCCGCGTGTCCAGCATCAGCTGGGCCTTCACCGACAGGCCCTGGAGGTCGTACGTGCGGTGCTGCTGGAGGAGGATCGTCAGGTCGGCGTCGGCGGCGGCCTCGTAGAGGGAGTCCGCGCGGGGGACGGGGTGGTCGAGGACGTTCCAGGACGGCACGTGCGGGTCGTGGTAGCTGACGGAGGCGCCCAGCTCCATCAGCCGGACCGCGATCTCCTGGGCCGGGGATCCCTGCCGGTCGGCGAGGTCGGGCTTGTAGGTGACGCCGAGGAGCAGTACCCGCGCGCCGCGCGCGGACTTGCCGTGCTCGTTGAGGAGGGCGGCGGCACGCTGCACGACGTAGCGGGGCATGCGGCCGTTGACCTCCTGGGCGAGTTCCGCCATGCGCAGGGTGCGGCCCGCGTGGGCGGTCAGGTCCTGGGGGACGGCGTGGCCGCCGACGCCGGGGCCGGGGCGGAACGCCTGGAAGCCGAAGGGTTTGGTCTCCGCGCATCTGAGGACGTCCCACAGGTCGATGCCCAGGTCGTGGCAGAGGGCGGCCATCTCGTTGACCAGGGCGATGTTGACGTGCCGGAAGTTGGTCTCCAGGAGTTGTACGGTCTCCGCCTCGCGCAGGCCACGCGCGCGTACCACCTTGTCGGTGATCCGCCCGTAGAAGGCGGCGGCCGACTCCGTGCAGGCGGAGGTGAGGCCGCCGATGACCTTCGGGGTGTTGGCGGGAGTGTGGTCGCGGTTGCCGGGGTCGACCCGGCTCGGGGAGTAGGCGAGGTGGAAATCGCGCCCCGCGTGGAGGCCCGAACCCGATTCGAGCAGGCGCAGCAGGGGGCCCTCCGTCGTTCCGGGAGGCACGGGGGACTCGAGGATCACCGTGGTGTGCGGGCGCAGCCGGGCGGCGAGGGTGCGGGCGGCCGTCTCCACCTGGCCCAGATCCAGCCCGCCGTCCGCACCGCGCGGAGTGGGTGCGCAGATGACGGCGGTGCGCACCCGGCCGAGCTCGGCGGCGTTGGCGGTCGTACGGAAGCCCCGCGCGAGCATGCGGCGCTGTTCGGCGGCGCTGAGGGAGCCCTCCTCGGGGCCGGTCCGGTAGCCGATGGTGGAGATGCCGGCGGCGACGGCGGCCTGGGCCAGGGGCAGGCCGTACGGGCCGAGTCCGATGACGGCGAGATCTGCGGGCATGGCGTGGGCCGTCCTTCCCAATAACCGGAGTGCGACAGGTGCGCAAGCCCTGTGGACTGGACAGGCGAGCGCAATGTCAGACTAGGAGTAAATATGACCGATATAGGGGATTGGTCGGCTGAGTTTCGGTGAGTCGTTCCGCTGGGGGTTGTCCACAGGCTGGGGTCCGTGGTGGCTGAAGTCGGGCAAGCCGGTCAGAATTTGGGCATGAGGGTGGGGGACCGGGCTTCGCCCGACGGGTGCGGCCGATGCGACCGATGAGCGGGAGGCAGCGGTGAGGACAGCGACACTGGGGCCGGCGCAGCGCGCCGAATCACTCGCGTCCATGGCCGAGCACGAGCTGGACGTGCTGGTGGTGGGCGGCGGAGTGGTCGGCGCGGGTACGGCGCTCGACGCCGCGACGCGCGGCCTGTCCACGGGCCTGGTCGAGGCGCGTGACTGGGCGTCGGGCACCTCCAGCCGGTCCAGCAAGCTGATCCACGGTGGCCTGCGCTATCTGGAGATGCTCGACTTCGTGCTCGTACGGGAGGCGTTGAAGGAGCGCGGCCTGCTGCTGGAGCGGCTCGCTCCGCATCTGGTGCGCCCGGTGCCGTTCCTGTACCCGCTGCAGCACAAGGGCTGGGAGCGGTTGTACGCCGGATCGGGCGTCGCGCTGTACGACACCATGGCGATGGCCCGGGGGCGCGGGCGCGGCCTGCCCGTGCACCGTCACCTGACCCGTAGTCACGCACTGCGGGTGGCACCCTGTCTGAGGAAGGACGCGCTGGTCGGAGCCCTGCAGTACTACGACGCCCAGATGGACGACGCCCGGTTCGTGGCGACGCTGGTGCGCACGGCGGCGGCGTACGGCGCGAAGGCCGCCAACCGCGCGAGGGTCACGGGGTTCCTGCGCGAGGGCGAACGCGTCGTGGGCGCCCGGGTGCAGGACGTCGAGGGCGGCGGCGAGTACGAGATCCGCGCCAAGCAGATCGTCAACGCCACCGGGGTGTGGACCGACGACACCCAGGCGATGGTCGGCGAACGCGGACAGTTCCACGTACGCGCCTCGAAGGGCATCCACCTGGTCGTCCCCAAGGACCGCATCCACTCCACGACCGGGCTCATCCTGCGCACCGAGAAGTCCGTGCTGTTCGTCATACCCTGGGGCCGGCACTGGATCGTGGGCACCACGGACACCGACTGGGACCTCGACAAGGCGCACCCGGCCGCGTCCAGCGCGGACATCGACTACCTGCTGGAACACGTGAACTCGGTGCTCGCGGTGCCGCTGACGCGGGACGACGTGGAGGGTGTGTACGCCGGTCTGCGGCCGTTGCTCGCCGGTGAGTCGGACGCCACGAGCAAGCTGTCCCGCGAGCACACCGTGGCGCATCCCGTGCCCGGACTCGTCGTGGTGGCGGGCGGCAAGTACACGACGTACCGGGTCATGGCCAAGGACGCGGTGGACGCGGCGGTGCACGGACTCGACGTGCGCGTCGCCGACTGCGTCACCGAGGACACGCCGCTGGTCGGCGCCGAGGGCTACCACGCGCTGTGGAACGCGCGGGCGCGCACAGCCGCACGCACCGGCCTGCACACGGCACGGGTGGAGCACCTGCTGCACCGGTACGGCGCGTTGGCGGAGGAGGTCCTGGACCTCATAGCCTCGGACCCTTCGCTGGGCGAGCCGCTCCGGGCCGCCGACGACTATCTGCGTGCCGAGATCACCTATGCCGCCTCGCACGAGGGCGCGCGGCACCTGGACGACGTGCTGACCCGGCGCACCCGCATCTCCATCGAGACGTTCGACCGGGGGACGCGCAGCGCCCGTGAGGCGGCCGAGCTGATGGCGCCGGTGCTGGGCTGGGACAAGGACCGGATCGAGCGCGAGGTGCGGCACTACGAGAAGCGGGTGGAGGCCGAACGGGAATCGCAGCGGCAGCCCGACGACCTGACGGCGGACGCGGCACGGCTGGGGGCACCGGACATCGTGCCGTTGTAGCCGCAGGCCGCGGTTCGTGGGCTGTGGGCCGCTGGCCACCCGCCCGAATCACTCGAACGGGTGGCGGGATCCGGGATCTTCGTTCGGAACCCGGTCGTTCTAGGAGGTGCGAGGGCAGAACTCGGCCGCGAGCACCGCGGATTCGAGACCGGGGTCCGCCATCGCCTCCGTGTTCACGCGGAAGGTGAGGACACGCCGGCCGTCGACCGTGGCCGCGGTGCGCACGTAGCTGCCGGAGATACGCCCGTTGTGCCCCCACACCGTGGTGCCGCACGGAAGCGTCACAGGGAACAGGCCCATGCCGTACGAGCCGTGTGCGGTGCGGGTGTCGAGCATCTCGCGCAGCCGGCGCGGGGGCAGCAGTTCACCGCCGAGCAGGGCCGCGTAGAAGCGGTCCAGGTCGGCGAGTGTGGTCACCAGCTCGCCCGCGGCGCCGGCCACCCGCGGATCGAGCCGGGTGACGTCGGTTCCGTCGGTCGCGTAGGAGCGGCCGTGCGGCGAGGGCAGAGAGGTCAGGGAACCCGGGAAGGAGGTGCCCGTCAGGCGCAGCGGAGCGATGATGCGGCGCTCGGCCTCGGCGGCGTACGAGCGGCCGGTGACCTGTTCGACGACCAGGCCGAGCAGGACGTAGTTGGTGTTCGAGTAGGAGAAGCGGCCGGGGTCGGCCGGGGGGTGGGTGAGTGCGATGCGTACGGCCTGAAGAGGGAGGACCGGCACGGTGCCTCGCGTGTCCGCGGAGAAGTCGTACAGGCCGCTGGTGTGGGTGAGCAGGGAACGCAGGGTCAGCGCGCGGCCGTCGTTGCCCGCTCCCCGCACCAGGCCGGGCAGATGCTCCTCCACGGTGTCGGACAGCGACAGACGGTCTTCGTCGGCCAGTTGCAGGACGACCGTGGCGACGAACGTCTTGGTGATGCTGCCGGCGCGGAAGTGGTCGGCACGCTCGATACCCGGGCCGGCGTCGGCGTAGCGGGAGCCGGTCTCCTCCAGGGCCAGCAGGGCCGCGGCGGGGGCGCCACCCCGTGTGACCAGCAGCGGAAGGAGTGTGTCCGTGGGCGGGACGGCCGGGGCCGAGGAGGCGGTCGGGGCCAGGGCGAGCAGGGCCAGGGACACAGGAACGGCCAGTAGTGTCCGAAGCGGCGGCATCCCGGCTCCTCCCGTGTCGGAGGCCCATCATGCAGGGCGGGGGAACGCGTCCGTCACCCGGGTGCCGTGCGGGCCGGGCCCGGTGTGTGGCCAGAGGCACCCTGGGCGTCGACCACTTGTCGGGTGAGGGACAATGAAGGCTCTGTCAGGGCGGGTTGCATGAGGGGACGCATGTCGGAGGCGGAGCGGGCGGGGACATCCCGTCAGAACAAGAGCGCACGTCTCCTCGCCGGGCGGTACCGGCTGGGAGATGTGCTCGGCCGCGGCGGCATGGGCACGGTGTGGCGGGCCGAGGACGAGACCCTGGGGCGGACCGTCGCCGTCAAGGAGCTCCGTTTCCCGTCGAACATCGACGAGGACGAGAAGCGGCGGCTGATCACGCGGACCCTGCGCGAGGCCAAGGCGATCGCGCGGATCCGCAACAACAGCGCCGTGACCGTCTTCGACGTGGTCGAGGAGGACGACCGGCCCTGGATCGTGATGGAACTCGTCGAGGGCAAGTCGCTCGCCGAGGCCATCCGGGAGGACGGCCTGCTGGAGCCGCGGCGCGCGGCGGAGGTCGGCCTCGCCATCCTGGACGTCCTGCGCTCCGCGCACCGCGAGGGCATCCTGCACCGTGACGTGAAGCCGTCGAACGTGCTGATCGCCGAGGACGGCCGGGTCGTACTCACGGACTTCGGCATCGCCCAGGTCGAGGGCGACCCGTCCATCACCTCGACCGGCATGCTGGTCGGCGCCCCCTCCTACATCTCCCCGGAACGGGCCCGCGGGCACAAGCCGGGGCCGGCGGCCGACCTGTGGTCGCTCGGCGGGCTGCTGTACGCGGCGGTGGAGGGCACTCCGCCGTACGACAAGGGGTCCGCGATCGCGACGCTCACGGCGGTGATGACCGAGCCGCTCGACGAGCCGAAGAACGCGGGACCGCTCAGGGACGTCATCTACGGGCTGCTCAACAAGGACCCCGCCCAGCGGCTCGACGACAGCGGCGCCCGGGCCATGCTGAACGCGGTCCTCGACGCGCCCTCGCCCAAGGAGGCCGGGGAACCGGCGGACGCGACGAAGGTCGTGCCGCTGCCCGAGCTGCCGGACGGGCGGGCGGGCGCCGGGGGCAGGCGCGGCGAGGAGGCCGGGGAGAAGCTGCGGGGCGCGCTGCGTTCCGTGCGGAAGGCGGCGGTGGCGGCCGGCTCGGCCGGTGCCGCCGCGGCGACCCGCGTCAAGTCCGGCGGTGGCGGCGCCGCTTCGGCCGCCGAGCCGGCCGCGGGAACCAGGAGCACGCCGGCGGGTGCCTCCGGGACGAGGCCCGGCGTGGCGTCGTCCTCCGCCCCGGCCGTGAACCCTGCCGCGAAGCCGGCCCAGGCGTCCGGCCCGGGTGCGCAGGGGGCCGCGCGGCAGAAGCCGGCCACCGGTGGCCGTAGTTCGGGCTGGCCGGTGATGACGCCGCCGGACCTGCCGGCCAGGGCCGTGCCGCGGGCGCCGCTCACCGATGTGGTGCCGCGCCGGACGCTGATCATCATCGCGGTGGTCGTGGTGCTCGCCGTGCTCGGCACCGTGCTGGCCCTCACCCTCGGCGGCGACGACGAGGGTGACAAGGGAGCCAAGGGCAGCGGCGGGGGGACCGTCGTCAGCGGGACCCCGAGCGCCGACACCAAGGGTGACGAAAGCGACGGCACCCACACCGACGGCACGGCGACCGAGTCGACGGGCACGGGAACGGGAGCGGGTTCGGCGACCGCCACCGCGGGCGCCGGTGGATCGGCCGGGGACGAGGACGAGGCCGGGGAAGAGGCCGGGGAAGAGGAAGAGGACGGCGGCGGTACGTCGGCGGCGGAGACGTACAACGGGAATCAGGGGTACTCGATCGGGCTGCCCGAGGGATGGAAGTTCCAGTCGACGGGGGCCGCCGGGGACCGGTTCACCGGGCCGGACGGGCAGAAGCTGCTCATCGGCTGGACGACCACGCCGAAGGACGACCCGGTCGCGGACTGGAAGAACCAGGAACGCGCCATGGTGCGTTCCCAGTACCAGCGGATCCGTATAGAGGCGGTGGACTACCGGGGCTGGAACACGGCCGACTGGGAGTTCACCTATGTGGAGAGCGGGACCAAGTACCGGTCCATCGACCGGGGGACCGTCGTCGGCGACCGGCTCGGGTACGGGCTGATGTACACGGCCAAGGCCGCCGACTGGGGCAGCGATCAGCGCAAGGACACCTGGCGGACGCTGACGGAGACGTTCCGGCCGAAGTCCTGAGCATGACCGGTCCGCGGAATGGGGAGTCAGATGTGGCATCCCCTCTCTGCGGGTTGCCTCCGGCACGTATCGTGAATGCCTGCGGACCGTACGCAGCCGGAACGGCCCGCCGGGCGAACGGAACCGATCGACCGTAGTGCCGGGGGAGGCAACGTGGACGACTACGCGGGACGGGTTCTCGCCGACCGCTACCGCCTGCCGCTGCCGCCCTCCGACGAGTACGAACTGACCGAGACCCGCGCCTTCGACACCTACAGCGGGCAGGAAGTCCTGGTCAGGCAGGTGCCGTTGCCGGAGGTCGTCGAGGCCGAGGTACTGGACGCGGAGGGGCTGCCCGACGGTTTCACCGCCCGTGACAGGGGTGCGCGGCGTGGCGGACCCGGGCCCGCGCGCGGGGGCACGCGGCGGCCCGCCGATCCGGTCGTGCGACGCGCCGTCGAGGCCGCGCAGGCGGCGGCCGCCATCCCCGACCACCCGCGCCTGGACCAGGTCTTCGACGTGTTCGCGGAGGGCGGTTCGCTGTGGATCGTCAGTGAACTCGTGTCCGCGCGTCCGCTCGCCGCCCTGCTCGCCGAGAAGCCGCTGTCCCCGTACCGGGCGGCCGAGGTCGCCTCCGACGTCCTGACCGCACTGCGGGTACTGCACTCCCACGGCTGGGTGCACCGCAACATCACCGCGCGCACGGTGCTCGTCTGCGACGACGGCCGGGTGATGCTCACCGGTCTCGCGGTCGGTGCGGCGGAGGAGGCACTGTGCGGGTACGACCCGGTGCCCGCTCCGGACGAGGAGCCGGGGCGGACAGCGGGGGCGATCGAGACTCTGGGGCCGGTGGTACCCGCGGGCACGCCGGACGCCGGGCGCGGCCCGTCCTGGCCGCCCGGATTCACCCGCGAGCCCGAGCCCGAGCCCGAGCCCGATCCCGATGCCGCGCGTCGGGCCGCCATCGAGGCACGGGCCGGCCGGATGTCCGGCGGCGGGGCGGACACGGCGGGCGGCCTCTCGCCCGTGGCGGCCCCCAAGGCCCTCGACAGCGCGGGCGACGTGCGGGCGGCCCGCGCGGGGGCGATCGCCGCGTACCGGGCGGGCGCCCGTGCCGCCGCCCGGGTGCAGGAGGCCCAGCAGAACGGCCGTGCCGCCCTGCCCGGCGCCCGGCCCGCCCCCGAGGAGGGCGGCGGCCCGGCCTCCGCCCCGCGGCACGGCAGCGGCTCCGCGCAGCCGCCGTACGTCTCCCGGCCGGGGGACGAGGGCGCGGGCACGACGGCCGCCGCGATCCCGCCGGGACAGATAGCCGACCCCTACGGTGTGGGTGCCACCGGCTGGCACGGGGCCGCACCCCGTACGGGCAGCGGGGACGGCAGCGGACGCACCGCCCCCGGAGCACCCGAAACCCCGGCGGCCCTCGAACCGGCGGCCGCCGCCGCCCCGCCCGCACGCTGGGACGACCTGGTGGCCCACGCCCCCGCGCGCCGTGGCCCGACCACCGCGCTGGCCGCCGAGCGGGCGCGGCAGGCGCGCATGGCCGTCGTGGGGCCCGTGACCGAGCGGTGGGCGCCGGAGCAGGCCGGACCCGTGCACGAGAACTGGCAGCTGGCCGCCCCGATCGGCCCCGCCACCGACCTCTGGGCGCTGGGCTCCCTGCTGTTCCGGGCCGTACAGGGACACGCGCCCTACCCGGAGGAGTCGACGGCCGAGCTGGTGCAGATGGTGTGCGCCGAGCCGCCCGCGTTCGCCGAGGAGTGCGGGCCGCTGCGGCCGGTCGTGGAATCGCTGCTGCGTCAGGACCCGACCGAACGGCTCGACTTCGAGGAGCTGCGCGGCTGGCTGCGTTCGCTGGTGCGTTCCGCGCCCGAGCCCGAGGCGGGTGTGCACGTCATAGCGGCACCGCCCGCCGACGCGAGCAAGCTGCCCGTCATACGGCGCCGGGGCGAGCTGGTGCGCAGGCGCCGTGCCGGACTCCCCGCGCACCACGGGCGGCACAAGCGGGCCAAGCAGGAGGCCGGTTCCCCGCGTCGGCTCGGCCGCACCCTGCTCCTGCTGGTGCTGCTCGCCATGGCGGTGGCGGTCGCGTACGCCATGCTGTTCATGCCGAAGTCCGGTGAGAGCGAATCGGGTTCGGCCGACCGCACCGGAGCCGCCGGTGAGGTGAGCCCCGCGCCGAGCCCGCCGGACGCCGAGCAGAACTCACCGAAGCCCGAGAACGGTCCCGAGAACAGCCCCGGGGAGTCGGCCGCCTCCACCGAGACGCAGACCACCGGCCCCGAGGCCGCCGACGGTTTCACCCTGGCCAAGGACCCGGAGGGTTTCCGGGTCGCCGTCGCCGAGGGCTGGCAGCGCACCGCGAAGAACGGAAGCGGTCAGGTCGTCTACGCCAAGGGCGACTTCGAGCTCATCGTCGTACCGGGCCGGGACAGCGCGCAGCGGTACGGCGGCGACCCCATGGCCTACCAGCGGGACGACGAACGCGAACTCCAGCCCTACCGCGACTCCAGCTGGGCCACCTCCACCGGTCTGAAGACCATCGAGGTCGGCGGACGCACCATGGCCGAGGGCCAGTTCACCTGGACCGGCGACGGCGGCGAGCTGTACGTCCGCAACCTCGCGGCGCTGATCGACGGCCGCTACCACGTGGTGCAGGTACGCGGACCGGAGGCCGAACGGGACGAGGTGACCCGGCTCTACGAGCAGGCCGCGGCGACCTACCGGTACACCGGCTGAACCACCGACTCCACGCAGGCACAGGGGTTTTGGTTGCCTGACGCCCCATACAGCGACAACTGTCACAGTGCGGTCTCCATGGCACCCCCTCGGTTCCCAGGACGCACCGGGGTACTTACGCTGGCCCTGTCAAGACCATTGCGGGGCAACGTGAATCAGACGCAGGGCTCGCTCGTCGCGGGCCGCTACCGGCTCGGTGAATCCATCGGGAGCGGTGGCATGGGCCGGGTGTGGCGCGCCCACGACGAGGTGCTGCACCGGGTCGTCGCCATCAAGGAACTGACCGCGGCGCTCTACGTCTCCGACAGCGAACAGGCCACGCTGCTGGCACGCACCCGCGCGGAGGCACGGGCCGCCGCGCGGATCAACCACTCCGCCGTCGTCACCGTGCACGACGTGCTGGAGCACGACGGCCGGCCGTGGATCGTGATGGAACTGGTCGAGGGCCATTCGCTGGCCGACGCGGTGAAGGAGCAGGAGCGCGTCGATCCCCGCGAGGCCGCGCGCGTCGGCCTGTGGGTGCTGCGCGCCCTGCGCGCCGCGCACGCCGCCGGCGTACTGCACCGTGACGTCAAGCCCGGCAACGTCCTCCTCGGCCGGGACGGCCGGGTGCTGCTCACCGACTTCGGCATCGCGCAGATCGACGGCGACACGGCCATCACCCGCACCGGTGAGGTCGTCGGCTCGGTCGACTACCTCGCGCCCGAGCGGGTCCGCGGCCACGACCCCGGCCCCTCCTCCGACCTGTGGGCGCTCGGCGCGACGCTGTACACGGCGGTGGAGGGCCTGTCCCCGTTCCGCCGCACGTCACCGCTGACCACCATGCAGGCGGTCGTCGAGGAGGAGGCCGAGGAACCGCGGCACGCCGGCCCCCTCGGGCCCGTCATCAGCGCACTTCTGCGCAAGGATCCGGCCACCCGCCCCGACGCGGCCCAGGCCGAGCAGTTGCTCGCCGAGGTGGCGGAGGGGCGGCGTCCGCATGCGGCGCAGGTGTACGTGCCGACCCAGGCCGTCGACGCCCCTGCCCCCCGGCCGTACGAGGCCGGGCCCGAGGCGGTCCCGCGGTATCCGCAGGGCGGCCCCACGGTCGTCCAGCAGCCGTACGGGCCGCCCGCCGCGCCTCGTCGGCGGGTGCGCGGGCGGGTGATCGCCCTGGTCGTCGTCCTGGCGGCGATCATCGGCGGGGGCACCGCGGTGATGCTCCAGCAGCAGGAGGACCGGGGCACCACCACCGCCGGTCCCTCCCCGGCCCCGACGTCCAGCCCCACGGAGACGGGGGAGACCAGGTCACCGGGAAACCTTCCGGAGGGCTGGGTGCGCCGCGACGACCCCTGGGGCTTCAGCATCGCCCTGCCCGGTGCGGACTGGGAGCGCGAGGTCTTCGACGAGGAGACCCGGCAGGTCGACTACACGCCCGACGGCGGCAAGCACTTCATCCGCATCGCCGTCGACGACTCGTCCGACTTCGACGACCCGTACGAGCACCTGAGCTCCCTGGACCGGCAGATAGGGCAGCGTCTGGTCGACTACCAGCGGTTGGGGCTGGACCGCCGCGTCTACCGGGACCGCGAGAGCGCCCGGCTGGAGTACACCTGGACCGCGCTGGCCAAGGACACCGGGTTTCCGGGACCGCGCCGGGCGGTCGACCAGATGTACATCTCGTGGGACGGGATCGAGTACGCCCTCTACATGTCCGGGCCGGCCGAGGACTGGGCCACGACCAGCGAGCAGTTCGAGACGGTCCTGAAGGGGTGGCGCGAGCCCTGACCCCCGTGGCGGGCGCGGAGGCGCGCCGCTTGGCCGAATCGCCGTACCGGAGGGCACACATCCGGTGGGGCATGATGGGCCCATGGGGACCGACGGGGACGCCGAGAACGCGACCGCCAGGACCAACGGCCGTGTCATAGCGGGCCGTTACCGTTTGGAGGCGAGGCTCGGGCGTGGCGGCATGGGCGTGGTCTGGCGGGCCACCGACCAACTGCTCGGACGGGGTGTCGCCGTCAAGGAGCTCCCCCTCGACGAGACGCTCTCCGCGGCGGACGCCCGGCGGCAGCGGGACCGCACCCTGCGCGAGGCGCGTGCCCTGGCCCAGTTGAGCCACCCGCACATCATCGTCGTCCACGACGTCGTCGAGGACGACGAACGCCCGTACATCGTCCTGGAGCTGATCGACGGTCCGTCCCTCGCCGACCGGGTCGCCGAGCGGGGCCCGGTCGACGCCGCTGAGGCCGCGCGGATCGGCGTCGACCTGCTCGGCGCGCTGCGTGCCGCCCACACGGCCGGTGTGCTGCACCGCGACCTCAAACCCGCCAACGTCCTGCTGGAGAACGGCACCGACCGGGTCGTCCTCACCGACTTCGGCATCGCCCGGGTGTCGGGCGCCACCACGCTCACCGAGACCGGCTCCTTCGTCGGCTCGCCCGAGTACACCGCCCCCGAGCGGATGTCCGGTGCCAGGACGGGACCGGAGTCCGACCTGTGGTCGCTGGGCGCGCTGCTGTGTACGGCGCTCAGCGGCGAGTCGCCGTTCCGGCGGGACTCCCTCGGCGGGGTCCTGCACGCGGTCGTGGTCGACGAGATACGGCCGCCCATCGAGGCAGAACCGATTCTTCCCGTGGTGCGCGGCCTGCTGGAGCGTGACCCCGACCGCCGGCTGGACGCGGACCGGGCCGAACGGATGCTGCGGGCGTTCCGGGAGACGGGCCGTACGCCGGAGTCGGCGCCGCCCGGACTGCTGCCCCCGCACCGGGACGCGCCCCGTCGGCGGTCCCCGGTGCGGCGGGAGGAAGCGGGAGGGGGGCCCGAGGCGCGTCCGGTCCGGCGGCAGCCCGCCAGGGGCGCGCTCGTCGCGGCCCTGGCCGTCGCCGCCATGGCGGGAGCGGGGGTGTCCGCGGCGGCGCTGCTCCTGCAGGACCGGGGCGGCGACGGGGGCGGTACGCCGGCGAGCACGGCGCCGGAGACACCCGCGAGCGCATCACCCACCGGGACCCCGACGCCCTCGCCCACTCCCACGGCGACCGGCTCCCCGATCCGGCCGCATAACCCCGTAAACGGGAGATAAGTCCCCGCGAGAGTCACGGGTCTGTGACCGGTCGGCATCCGCTGTGGATACGTGAGGGCTTGGCGCGATATGGATGGACCATGAGCAGCAACGGGGGAGCCCGCCACGGGGCCGACGAGCCAACCAGTTTTGGTCTGCAACCGCCGAACCCGAACCCGCCCACGTCCGTTCCGCACCCCGGCAACCCGTACGCGGCACCGACCGAGGTGGTTCCGGCACAGACGCGGCCGCAGCCGCAGAACGACCCGGGCACCGGGCGGCTGATCGGCGGCCGTTACCGGTTGCTCGCCAAGCTCGGGCACGGCGGCATGGGCACGGTGTGGCGGGCCAAGGACGAGACCGTGGACCGCGAGGTCGCCGTCAAGGAGCCCCGCGTCCCGGACCACCTTCCCGAGCGCGAACGCTCCAACGCCTCCGAGCGGATGCGCCGCGAGGCCCGCGCCGCCGCCCGGCTCGACCACCCCGCGGTGGTCAACGTCCATGACGTCGCGGTGGTCGACGGCCGGCCGTGGATCGTGATGGAACTGGTCCAGGGCCGTTCACTGGGCGCCGTGCTGCAGGAGGAGGGCACCCTCTCCGCGCGCGAGGCGGCGAGGGTCGGCCTGGAGGTGCTCGGCGCGCTGGAGGCCGCCCACGCGGCGGGCATCCTGCACCGGGACGTCAAACCGGACAACGTGCTGCTCGGCCGGCACGGCCGGGTCGTCCTCACCGACTTCGGCATCGCGCAGATCGAGGGCGAGACCAGTCTGACCGACACCGGCGGCTTCGTCGGTTCGCCCGAGTACATCGCCCCGGAACGGGTGCTGGGCCAGCGCCCCGGCCCCGCATCCGACCTGTGGTCGCTCGGTGTGGTGCTGTACGCGGCGACGGAGGGCGTCTCGCCGTTCCGCCGCAGCAACACCCCCGCCACCCTCCAGTCGGTCCTCAACGCCACCCCGGCACCGCCCGCCTCCGCGCGGGGGCCGCTGGCCGAGGTCATCACCGGTCTGCTGCAGAAGGACCCGGCGAGCCGTCCGGACGCCGCCCGGGTCCGTGCCGTACTGGAGACGGCCGCGAACCCGCCCGTCCCGCAGCCCACGCAGGCCGTCCGGTTCCCGGAGGCGGGAGCCGGCGGCAAGGGCGTCCGGATCGGCCGCAGGACGCTGGCGGGGCTGGGTGCGGCGGTCGTCGCGGGAGCGCTGGCCGCGTATCTGGTGATCGCCGACCCGTTCGCGGGGCCGTTGCCGGACGGCTGGAAGAAGCACGACCTCGGGAGCAAGGTCGGCGCCGGGATCGCGGTGCCCGAGGACTTCGCGCAGGACGAGCAGGCCGAGGACTCGGACGGGACCGTCGCCTCCTTCACCGACCCGAGCGGACTGGTGCGGGTCGAGGTAGACCGCGACATCAAGGCCGAGGACAGGAACGGCGACATCGAGGCATCGGCCTCGGAACGGGCGTTCGCGCACTGGGAGGAGCTGAAGGACGGCGAGTACGGCTGGGGGATCGCCGACACGCCGGCCCCGAAGGGCAAGCCGCGCGAGACGACGTACAAGGACCGCGAGGCGGCCACGAACACCATCGTCTACACGACGACCACCACTCCGGCGTTGGTGCGCGAGGCGCAGGTCATGTACTACCGGAACAAGGACGGCGACATGTACCGGCTCTGGGTCGTGTACCCGGGCGAGGGCTACTTCGCCGAGGCCGGCCGGGAGATCGCCCGTACGGTCGCCGACTCGTGGGACATCCGCCGGCTCTGAACGGGCCGATGTCCGTCAACGCCCTGATCAGGGGCTTTGTTGCCAGCGCTCACTGGCGTGATGTGTGAGCGGTGGGTGAATCCGTTACCGACGGGTACACAAAGTGTTCCCCCGGGCATACCCTGCGGCTCATGACGGACGCGCAGACCCGGGAAACGACCGGCACCAACCCCCTCGCCCCCGCGCCGGCGGGTGCCCGCACCGCCGCCGACGTGGTCACGCCGGAGCTGGTCGCCCAGCTCACCAAGGGCGTGGCCGGCTCCGGCCGGACCGCCAACCACACGCCGTTCACCGGCGAGAAGCTGGCCGACCTGCCCGAGTCGACGCCCGAGGACGTGGAGAAGGCCTTCGAGGCGGCCCGCGCCGCCCAGGCCGTCTGGGCGAGGATCCCGGTACGGGAGCGCGCCGCCGTCCTGCTGCGCTTCCACGACCTGGTGCTGAGCCGCCAGGCCGAGGTGCTCGACCTGATCCAGCTGGAGACCGGCAAGGCCCGGCTGCACGCCCACGAGGAGGTGCAGGCCGTCGCCGTCGCGGCCCGCCACTACGGCCGCCGGGCCGCCGCCTACCTGCGGCCCAAGCGGCACGCGGGCGCCATGCCGACCCTCACGAAGGTCACCGAACTGCGCCACCCGCGCGGTGTCGTCGGCCAGATCGCCCCCTGGAACTACCCCCTCGAACTCTCCGTCGGCGACGCGCTCCCGGCGTTCGTCGCGGGCAACGCGGTCGTCATGAAGCCCGACACGGAGACCTGCCTCACCGCGCTGTGGGCCCGTGACCTGCTGATCGAGGCCGGACTCCCCGCCGACTTCTTCCAGGTCGTCCTCGGCGAGGGGCCGGTCGTCGGCCCCGAGGTCGTCCGGCACGCCGACTACGTCTCCTTCACCGGCTCCACCCGCACCGGCCGCGAGGTCGCCCAGGGCGCCGCCGCCCGCCTGGTCGGCGTCTCCCTCGAACTCGGCGGCAAGAACGCCATGCTGGTGCTGGAGGACGCCGACCTCGACAAGACCGCCGCGGGCGCCGTCCGCGCCTGCTTCTCCTCCGCCGGCCAGCTGTGCATCTCCATCGAGCGGCTGTACGTCCACGAGTCGGTCGCGGACGCCTTCCTGGAGCGCTTCGCCGCCCGGACCAGGGCGATCCGCCTCGGCACCTCCCTCGCCTACGGTGCCGACATGGGCTCCCTGGTCGGGCAGCGCCAGCTCGACGCCGTCACCCGGCACGTCGACGACGCCGTCGCCAAGGGCGCCAAGGTGCTCGCGGGCGGCACGGCCCGCCCGGACATCGGCCCCTACTTCTACGAGCCGACCATCCTCGACGGCGTCGAGGCCCCGATGAGCGTCTGTTCCGAGGAGACCTTCGGCCCGGTCGTCTCGGTCTACCGCTTCTCCTCCGACGACGAGGCGGTCGAACGCGCCAACGCCACCCCGTACGGCCTGAACTCCTCCGTCTGGACGAAGGACGCCCGACGCGGCCGCGAGGTCGCCGCGCGCCTGCGCACCGGCACGGTGAACATCAACGAGGGCTACGCCCCCGCGTACGGCAGCGTCCAGTCGCCGATGGGCGGCATGAAGGACTCCGGCCTCGGCCGCCGCCACGGCTCCGAGGGCATCCTCAAGTACACCGAGGCCCAGACGGTCGCCCATCAGCGCCTCCTCCCGATGGCCCCGTCACTGGGCATGGACGACGAGAAGTACGCGGCCTTCATGAGCCGCAGCCTGAAGGTGATGAAGGCACTCCGGTTCAGGTGACCGACCTGAAGGGGGCGCGGGGCTGCATCGACATGCGGCTCCGCCGCGCGAGCGCGACCAGCCACATACCACCCGCATGCGAACTCAAAGGGGAGCTCTCCGTGCCCAAAGACGCTTACGACTACGACGTCCTCATCGTCGGTTCCGGCTTCGGCGGCTCCGTCTCGGCCCTCCGCCTGACGGAGAAGGGCTACACCGTCGGCGTCCTGGAAGCCGGCCGCCGCTTCACCCGCGAAACCCTGCCGAAGAACTCCTGGGACCTGAAGAACTACCTCTGGGCGCCGAGACTCGGCATGTACGGCATCCAGCGCATCCACCTGCTCGGCAACGTCATGGTGCTGGCCGGCGCGGGCGTCGGCGGCGGCTCGCTCAACTACGCCAACACCCTCTACATACCGCCGAAGCCGTTCTTCGACGACCCGCAGTGGGGGCACATCACCGACTGGCAGGAGGAGCTGGGACCGTACTACGACCAGGCGAAGCGCATGCTCGGCGTACGGCTCAACCCGACGATGACCCCGTCGGACGTGCACCTGAAGGCGGCGGCCGAGCGGATGGGGGTGGGCGACACCTTCCACATGGCCCCGGTCGGCGTCTTCTTCGGCGACGGCGAGGACGCCGACGGGAAGGCGAAGGCGAAGCCGGGGCAGGAGGTGCCCGACCCGTACTTCGGCGGGGCGGGGCCGTCGCGCCGGGCCTGTGCCGAGTGCGGCGAGTGCATGACCGGCTGCCGGCACGGCGCGAAGAACACCCTCAACGAGAACTACCTCCACCTCGCCGAGAAGGCGGGCGCGGTCGTCCACCCCATGACGACGGCCGTGTCGGTGACGGAGGACTCCCGAGGCGGATACGCGGTCGCCACGCTCCCCACCGACGACCGCCGCAGGGGCGAGGGCCGTACCTTCCGCGCCCGCCGGGTCGTCCTGGCCGCCGGCACCTACGGCACCCAGACGCTGCTGCACCGCATGAAGGCGGGCGGTCAGCTTCCGCACCTGTCGAACAAGCTGGGTGAGCTGACCCGTACCAACTCGGAGGCCCTCGTCGGCGCGCAGACCGACGACCGCCGCTACCGCAGGGCCACCGGCGCGCCGAAGGCCGACTTCACCCGCGGTGTGGCCATCACGTCGTCGATCCACCCCGACGAGAACACCCACATCGAGCCGGTCCGCTACGGCCGCGGCTCCAACTCGATGGGCGGGCTGTCCATCCTCCAGGTGCCGTACGCGGGCCGCGGTTCGGGTGCGGCCAGGGCGCTCGGCTGGCTGGGCAACGTGGCGAGGCACCCCTGGCTGCTCATGCGTTCGCTGTCCAACCGGCGCTGGTCGGAGCGGACCATCATCGGGCTGGTGATGCAGTCGCTGGACAACTCCCTGACGACGTACCTCAAGCCGTCCGGGGCCGGCCGCGGGCTGCTCACCGCCCGGCAGGGCCACGGAGCCCCCAACCCCAAGCAGATCAAGGCGGCCACGGACGGCGCGTCGGCGCTGGCGGCCGAGATCAACGGCTTCGCCGGCTCCAACGTCGGCGAGCTGACGGGGATGCCGCTGACCGCCCACTTCCTGGGCGGCTGCCCGATCGGCGCGTCCCGCGAGACCGGTGTGATCGACCCGTACCACCGTCTCTACGGCCACCCCGGCATCTCGGTCGTGGACGGGGCGGCGGTCTCGGCGAACCTCGGGGTCAACCCCTCCCTGACCATCACGGCGCAGGCCGAGCGGGCGATGTCGTACTGGCCCAACAAGGGCGAGACCGATCCGCGCCCCGCGCAGGGGGAGGCGTACCGGCGCCTGGAGCCGGTCGAGCCGAAGTCCCCGGCGGTCCCGGCGGAGGCGTTCGGCGCGCTGCGGCTGCCGTTCCTGGGGATGCCGGCGGTGCCGCCGAAGCGGAACTGAGACGGCCGGGGAAGGACGGCGCAGAGGAAAGACGGCGCAGAGGAAAACGGACAAGGGAGAAGGACCTGTGCCCCCCTCCGAGCTCAGGTCCTTCTCCCTTGTCCGTGTGGTCCGTGAGGATCTCAGTGAGTGTGATCAACAGGGCGCGCGGATGGTTGTCCTGTCACGCGGGGAATTTTCATGTGAGCTGGATCACACATGAAGGGTGATCATCGCTGGCGTACGCTCTGCCGCCTACGACCGCCATCGAGAGAAAGTCCGCGACCCCGTGGC
Source organism: Streptomyces sp. NPDC051740 (assembly GCF_044453165.1). Lineage (NCBI taxonomy): Bacteria > Bacillati > Actinomycetota > Actinomycetes > Kitasatosporales > Streptomycetaceae > Streptomyces > Streptomyces sp. NPDC051740. Next base: position 307,311 of record NZ_JBITCL010000001.1, read on the forward strand.
CGAGCAGCCGTCCGAAGAGCGCAGACCGGAGTCCTCGTCCCTCCCTGACGACGTCTGGGAGAAGTTCGTCCGGGACAGTGAGCGCGACATCCGTGTCTCCGCCCCCAAGGAGCCGTCGGCACGGGCGCGCATGGTGACCGAGCGGCTGCGGGCCATGGACGAGGCGCAGGCCAGGACGGCCGGTGGCGGCGGGAAGCGCCGCTGGGGCCGGAAGCGGACGCCCGCCCGGCCCGCCCGGCCCGAGGGGTGGCGCACGGGCCCGGCCCCGCAGGTGTTGGACGGCCGCCGCTCTTCGCGCCGGCGCCGGGTCTGGAGCGCGGTGGGGGTGGTGGTGGCCGCGGCGCTGGCGGTGGTCGCCGTCAATCCGTCCGCCGCGCTGTCCTGGCTGCCGGGCGGCCTCGGTGAGGGTTCCGGCACGTCGGACGGGGCGCGGGCGGCCGACGCCACGCCACTGGCACCCGAGACGGCCCGTCCCGGCACCGCGCCCTCCGACGCCCCCGCCGGTATCCCGACGAGGGAGGAGCCGTTCGCCGGGTCCCCGGCCGCCCGGTGGGAGGCGGGGGCGGACGCCATCCGGCTGCCCGAGGCGGAGGTCGTCAACGGGGTCCCCGCCGCCCGGATCCGGGCCGTACTGAAGGGGACGAAGGAGTTCCTGGTCGCCTCCAACCTCGATCCCGCGGTACTGGAGGGCGGCCTTCCGAAGAAGGCGCTGGACCTCGTGGACCCGGCGGAGAAGGAGTACCTCGCCGAGCTGCGCGCCGCCCTGCGCGAGCCCACGGTGAAGAACGACCCGGTGTGGACGTTCACCCGGTTCGACCCCGAGGAGGTCGAACTCGCGGGCGACGTGCGGGTGCGTGGCCGTATGACGGTCGAGGCCGTGGAGGGAACGGCCGGGAAGGCCGTGATCAAGGCCGACTACACCTTCGTGTACCCGATGGCCCGAGTCGGCGGCGGTGACGAGGTGAGCCGGTCCATCGTCCGCCGTTCGGTCGAGGTGGAGGCCGTGGACCCGGCCAGGTTCCAGGCCGGCGAGGGACACATCTGGATCACCGACCTCAACAGCGAGATATCCAACGACGACTGCCGGGAGGGCGACGGCCTCATCCGTCCGGGGTTCTTCGCCGACCGGGGGACCGGCCCCGAGCCGTCCGGGAGGGCACACGACCCGTACGACCGCAGCAAGGAGCTGAAGCCGGCCGAGGACGACGAGGACTGCGGCGTCGTGTCCCGTACCTGAGGCGTACGGCGGGTTTTCCGCGCGCTCTCCGCCGGCCGGTCCCGGGCGTCCCGGGACCGGCCGTTCTCCGGGGTGACCGGGCCGCTGTCCCCTGCCGTCCGGTCACTTCTCCGGAGCGAGGTCCCACGACGTACGACACGATCCGCACGTCTCATCGCTCCGGCGAGCCACGCGTGGTGCTGCTCGGGTCCGCCCCTGGCCGACGCGGACACCGGTACCGACTAGGCGGTTCCGGTACCGGTCACGCGCCGTACGGGTGAGGAGCGTGCGTACGTCTGTACCGTGAACGCGGATTCAGATCCTGCCGCGGCACAGCTCCAGCAGGGTCATCGCGAGCGTGGTGCCCGGCTTGCCCAGGGCGTCCCGGTAGTGGGCGAGGACCTCCATCTCGCGGGACAGGTTCACCCGCCGCCCGCCGGAGGCGATCCGTTCCTTCTGGATGACGGCCGACACGGCCATCCGTTCCTGCATCAGGCCGATGATCCGGTCGTCGAGCGCGTCGATCCGCTCGCGGGCGCCAGTGATCAGCTCGGCGGCCTCGGTGGTGCGGGCGCCGGTCTTCTCGGTCGACTCCGTCGTGGTGGTGGTCATGCCGGGCTCCTCGTGGAGGGGTGCGGTGCCCCGGAGCGACAGGGTCCGGAGGAAAACGCCAGGCGCCCCGGACCTTGTCGGCCCGGGGCGCCTGGGAAGTCGCTTGTCAGTTGCTCAAGCAGCACGACCATGGCAGCCGGCGGGCCGGTCGCCATAGGTAAAGAGGAAGGTCGGGTGCGTGAGCATGGGGCAAGTATGCCCGGCCGGCCGCGGCTGTCCAACGCGGGCCGCATGGTGAGACGGGGCCCGGTTCCGGCGGCGGGACGTGGTCCGCCGCCGCCTCGGTAGAATTGGGGGGCACAAGACCCCCGCCCCACCGCCGGAAGGCACCTCGTGTCATCAGCGTCTCCCGCTGCCAACGCGCCCGACACCGTCCTGGTCGTCGACTTCGGCGCGCAGTACGCCCAGCTCATCGCCCGTCGCGTCCGCGAGGCGCGGGTCTACAGCGAGATCGTGCCGAGCACCATGCCGGTCGAGGAGATCCTCGCCAAGAACCCCGCGGCGATCATCCTGTCCGGCGGCCCCTCGTCCGTGTACGAGGAGGGCGCCCCGAGTCTCGACCGCGAGATCTTCGAGGCCGGCGTCCCCGTCTTCGGCATGTGCTACGGCTTCCAGCTCATGGCCCAGAGCCTGGGCGGCCAGGTGGACAACACCGGTGCCCGCGAGTACGGCCGTACGGACCTGCACGTCGCCAAGAACTCCTCCACCCTCTTCGAGGGCACCCCGGACGAGCAGGACGTCTGGATGTCGCACGGCGACGCCTGCTCCGCCGCCCCCGAGGGCTTCACCGTCACCGCCTCGACGGACATCGTCCCGGTCGCCGCGTTCGAGAACGACGACAAGAAGCTCTACGGCGTCCAGTACCACCCCGAGGTGATGCACTCCACGCACGGGCAGCAGGTGCTGGAGCACTTCCTGTACCGGGGCGCGGGCCTCACCCCGGACTGGACCACCGGCAACGTCATCGACGAGCAGGTCGACGCCATCCGCGAGCTGGTCGGCGACAGGCGCGCCATCTGCGGTCTGTCCGGCGGCGTGGACTCCGCCGTCGCCGCCGCGCTCGTCCAGAAGGCCATCGGCTCCCAGCTGACCTGCGTGTACGTCGACCACGGCCTGATGCGCAAGGGCGAGACCGAGCAGGTCGAGAAGGACTTCGTCGCCGCGACCGGCGTACAGCTCAAGGTCGTGGACGCGCAGGAGCGGTTCCTCACCGCGCTCAAGGGCGTCTCCGACCCCGAGGAGAAGCGGAAGATCATCGGCCGGGAGTTCATCCGGGTCTTCGAGCAGGCCCAGGCCGAGATCATCGCGGACGAGGGCCCGGCCGTGGAGTTCCTGGTCCAGGGCACCCTCTACCCGGACGTCGTCGAGTCCGGCGGCGGCACCGGCACCGCCAACATCAAGTCCCACCACAACGTGGGCGGCCTGCCCGAGGACCTCGAGTTCAAGCTGATCGAGCCGCTGCGCAAGCTGTTCAAGGACGAGGTCCGGATGGTCGGCCAGGAGCTCGGCCTGCCCGAGGAGATCGTCCAGCGCCAGCCGTTCCCCGGCCCCGGCCTGGGCATCCGCATCGTCGGCGAGGTCACCAAGGAGCGGCTCGACCTGCTCCGCGAGGCCGACGCCATCGCCCGCGAGGAGCTGACCGCGGCCGGTCTCGACCGGGACATCTGGCAGTGCCCGGTCGTCCTGCTCGCGGACGTGCGGTCGGTGGGCGTCCAGGGCGACGGCCGCACCTACGGTCACCCGATCGTGCTGCGCCCCGTCTCCAGCGAGGACGCCATGACCGCCGACTGGTCCCGGCTGCCGTACGACGTCCTCGCGAAGATCTCGACCCGGATCACCAACGAGGTGCGGGACGTCAACCGCGTCGTCCTCGACGTGACCTCCAAGCCGCCGGGCACCATCGAGTGGGAGTGACCCTTCCGGGTCCTCAGGTCCGTCTGAGGGTGCGCACCGGCTCTCCGGGCTTCCAGACCTGGACGACGAGGTACTTCTCGTCCTCCACGTAGGTCCTCACGACCTCCGTCAGTTCGGTGCGGAAGAGGTGGAACGGCTCCGGCGGTTCCACCTCTTCGGCGTATCCGCGCCGGGTCCGGGTGTCGTCGTCGGCGATCTCGGCCGCCCGGCCGCCGATCCGGACGTCGCCGCCGCCCATGCCCGTACCGTCGCCCGGGTTCGCCTGGAGCGCGAAGCGCGGATCGCGGCGCAGGTCGAGCGCCTTGAGCGAGTCCGGCATCATGCCGAACCACAGCTCCCCGTCCAGGAAACGGACCTCCAGACCGGTGGTACGCGGTGAGCCGTCCTTGCGCAGGGTCGCGAGGACGTGGTGGGTGTACGCGGCGAAGCGCTCCTCCACGGTCTGCGCGAACTCCGGTTCGGCGGCGGTGAAGGCCGCCCAATTGGTGTGCATGGACCGAGTGTGACGGGGATACCGGACATCTTGTGTCGGGTATCCGGCGTTACGGAACAGAGCTGTCGTCCGGTGCGGCCCGCCGGTAACTTCCGCCCCGTACGCACACCCCCCGCGGGAGGACTCATGCACGGGCCCACGCCGCCCCTGCCACTGCCCACCGACAAACTGCGCTTCGCCATGCCGCCCATGCACGAGTCGGTCGACGACGAGCGCCGGCACCGCAAGGAGCGGCTCGCGGGCGCGCTGCGGCTCTTCGGGCGGCTCGGCTACGAGGACGGTGTCTCGGGGCACATCACCGCACGCGACCCGGAGTTCAGCGACTGCTTCTGGGTCAACCCGTTCGGGATGCCCTTCCGGCAGGTCACCGTGAGCGACCTGGTGCTCGCCAACCGGGACGGCCAGGTCGTCGAGGGCGGCCACCACGTCAACCAGGCCGCGTTCACCGTGCACGCCCAGGTGCACGCGGCCCGGCCCGACGTCGTCGCCGTCGCCCACTGCCACTCGGTGCACGGCCGAGCCCTCGCCGCCCTCGGCGACCTGCTCGACCCGATCACCCAGGAGAGCTGCGCCTTCTACGAGGACCACGCCCTCTACGACGCCTACAGCGGTGTCACGGTCGACGCCGAGGAGGGCAGGCGGATCGCGGATGTGCTCGGCTCCCGCAAGGCGCTGGTGCTGCGCAACCACGGACTGCTCACCGTGGGCGACTCGGTGGACGCGGCGGCCTGGTGGTTCGTGACGATGGAGCGGTCCTGCCAGGTGCAGCTCACCGCGAAGGCGGCGGGCCGGCCCGTCCTCATCGGCCACCGGCAGGCGGTGGCGACGCGGGAGCAGCTCGGCGGGGACCTGGTGGCGTGGATCAACTACCAGCCGATGTGGCAGGACATCAGCCGGAGCGAGCCGGATCTGCTGGAGTAGACGGCAAGGTCAACACGGCGCCGTGAAATTCACCCGTCCGGACCGGGCCTGCCGGACGGGGAGGCGGCGGGGTAGGGCACAATTCGCTTTCGTCGTGGGGGACTTGTGTCGTGTTTTTTGACGGCCTCGATGACTTCGGTGGCTTTGACGGTGGGGAAGGCGGGCTTCGGGCGTGGCGGTGCAGGAGGCGAGGCGGGGCGGCCCCGACATGGGCGCCCACCAGGGGGGCTGCACCTGCGGGGACTGTCCGCACGGGGCGCGTGAGGGGCATCGGCGGGCGGTCGCCGCGTTCCTGCTGAAGCGGGACGAGTTCGCGGCCGGACAGGGAGTGCCGGTCGCGGTGGCCCACTCCGCCTCCGCCTCCCGGCAGTGGGTGTCGGAGGAGCTGACGCAGGCCGCTGAGATCGTCGCCGAACGGGGGCGGGCCGAGGGCGCGGCGTGGCTGGTACGGCTGTGGCGGCGGACCGCGGGTGTGGTGTGGGCGGGTGTCGTGCTGCTGCTCCTGGGGCAGGCGCTCACGGCGATCGGCGCGGGGTGGAGTGCCGCCCGCACCGCCGGGCTGCTGGCCGCGCTGGTGGTGGCCGGGGCGCTGACCGCGGCGTCGTGGTTCCACCGGGCGCGCGGAGGTGTGCTGGCGCCGGTGATCGGGGAGGACAACCGGCTCTCCACGTCCCGTGCGGTGGCCGCGTGCTGGGTGCTGTTCCTGGCGTTCGCGGTGCTCGTTCTGGTGGGGCAGCTCGCGGCCGCCTCCGGGAACCGGGAGCGGGACGCGCTGATCGACGGGCTGGAACTCGCCCGCGGCGCCGGTGTGGTGACCGTGCTGGCCGTGGTGTGCGGGATCGCCGTGCTGGTGCGGCGGGTGGTCGGACTGCGGGTGCTGGGACAGCGGCTGCAGAAGGTGCGCGCGTACCGGCCCAGGGCGGCGGACCTGCTGACCGACGACTCGGGGCGGGGGAACTTCGCCGACATCCAGTACGTCGTGATCAGCGGTGTCGCCCTGGTGTTCGCGGCGGTGCGGCTGGCCCGGCGGCCGGACCAGCTGCCGGATCTGCCGTGGGGCCTCGCGGTGGTGGTGCTGGTGTCGGCGGCGACGTATCTCGCGGGGAAGTACGCGGAGGGCGGCCGTCCGGTGATCCTCTCGGTGGTGCGGGCGCGCGAGGCCGGTGATCTGGACGCGCCGATCCGCACCGGGGACGACATCGAGATCCGGGGCGCCGGGTTCGTGCCGGTGGGCGCCCAGGGGGCGGACCGGCTGTCCCGGATGGTGGTCCGGGTCGGACCGGTCCATGTGCACGTACCGCTGGTCCCGGTCGCCGGCGGCTTCGACAATCCGACGGACGCACTCCTGACCGTCCCGGTCCCGGCAGAGGTGGAACCGGGCCGAGTGGAGGTCCAGGTCATCACGGCGGCGGGCACAGAAACAAACCGCTACACAATCGACGTAACGGACTAGGTGGACATTCGCCCCGTCTGCCGCCGCATGCCGCCGTTCCCGCGGGCAGTCGTGCCGCAGGGCGGCACGGGTGGGCGCGACGGCACCCCGTAAGCGCCGGGCTGCGCGAACACCCCCCGGTCCACACCCGCGCGGGGCGCCCCACAAGTACCGCACCCCGAAGAAAAACCCCGCCCCCAGGGTTGAGCCGCCCTCATTCGTCGTACGTATGGTCTGTCAAAAAGTGCCGGCACGGCAGTGAGAGGCGGCGGACAGCGATGACTCACGGTATGCGCACGGACACGTACTCCCCACACCTCGACAGCGACAGGGACTGGCGGGACACCGCCACCCGCTACGCCCTCGTCCCCCTGCGCCTCTTCCTCGGAGTCACCTTCCTCTACGCCGGCCTCGACAAACTCACGGACAGCGCGTTCATGAAGGACTCCGGCGCCGGCTCGATCGGCGACATGATGCGCGGCGTCCGCGACTCCTCCGCCCTCCCCGCCCTGGTCGACATGGCGCTGGAGAGCCCCGTCGCCTTCGGTTACGCCATCGCCCTCGGGGAGCTGGCCGTCGGCATCGGCACCCTGCTCGGCCTGCTCACCCGTCTGGCCGCCCTGGGCGGCGCGCTGATCTCCCTCAGCCTGTGGCTGACCGTGAGCTGGGCCGCCGATCCGTACTACTACGGCAATGACCTCCCGTATCTGCTGGCCTGGACCCCACTGCTGCTGGCGGGCGCCCCACTGCTGTCCGTGGACGCCGCTCTTCGTACCCGGCGGCGGCAGCGAACGGGGGAGTACCGGTAGCGCCCGCTCAGGGCGCCGTCTCCGCGTCGGCCTTCCGGGGAGCCGTCCGACCCCGGCGCCGCCGTACGAGGCCGGTCAGGGAACCCACCGCGCCGGCCAGACAGAGCCCGCCGGTGACCACGGGGATCACCACGAACCACGGAGTGTCCCAGGCGCCGCCCGCGTCACCGGCGTAGATCACCGCGGCGAGAACGAGGAAGGCGCCGGCCACCAGCCTGCCCGGCTGGAACTCATGACGCGGCACGGCTCACCTCCGCCTGTCCCGCGCCGACCTGGAGGTCGAGGTCGAGCGTGCCCGCCTCCTCGACGCCGGCCGGCGGCTCCAGGGTCACCTCCTTGTGCTTGCCCGGTGCCACGTCCACGTCCTTCTGTCTGTCGCCCGGCAACTGGATGTCCCCCACTCCCACATCGACGCTCAGCCTCACGGTCACGTCCCTGGGCACGATCACATGGATCCGGCCGAGGCCGACATCGGCCCGCGTCGAGACGGTGCGGTCCTCGGGGACACGTACCGCGGACAGGTCCAGTTCGCCCTCGCCGGCGCCCAGGTCGTAGGCCGGGCGTATCTGCGCGGCCGAGGCGGGCGCCCAGGTCGTCTGCTTCCAGTCGGTGCCGATGTCCTTGGGCAGGGCGGCCGAGCCGGCGAGCAGGCCCGCCGTGACGACCGCCAGGATGATCGATCCCGCCCCGGTGCGGCCGAGGAACGCGCTGACGGCCACGCCGAGACCGAAGACGGCGAGCGCGCAGGCGAGACCGGTCTGCAGGCTGGTGCCGAGGGGGTGGTTCTCCCACGTCAGCCCGGCACCGAGGCCGCCCGCGAGCAGGGCGAGCAGGAAGACCCGGCCGCCGATCCCGTCACGGGGTCCGCGCGGGAACGGGGGACGGAGGGGCGGCGCGTACGCCTTCCCACGGGTGCCGGTGCGGGGGTCGAGCCCGCTGTCGACGGCGGCGGCGACGTCCATGTCGCGGGCGTCCCGGGGGCCCCACAGGTAGCCCGTGCCCCCGACGTGGGTGCCGTCCTTGACGATGGGGTCACGCCACCACGACGGGAAGGCGGAGGGGGCCGGCGGTGCCTGGGGCTCCGGCGGGGCGTCGGCCACGGCCTGGGCGGCTATGTGGTCGGGGCTGGGCGCACCGCGCCGCCGTGACCAGTACCCGGCGCCGGCGAGCAGCAGGGACAGTATGACGGCGAAGCTCAGCACTCCGTCGTTGCTCAGCATGGTGAGGAAGACGCCGCAGCCGACCAGCGCGAACAGCACGGCCGTCAGGGTGTGGCCGTTGACCCGGCCGGTCAGCAGCCGGCGGATCTCGTTCTCCTCCTCGTCCTCGTACGGGACGAAGAGCCAGGCGAAGCCGTAGAAGATGAGGCCGATGCCGCCGGTGGCGGACAGGACCGCGAGCGTGATCCGGAAGATCACCGGGTCCATGTCGCACTGCCGGCCGAGCCCCGCGCACACCCCGCCGAGCATCTGGTGCCGGCGGTCGCGCCGGAAGTGCCCGCTCTCGTCGGCCGGCTCCGGTGGCGGGGCGGTCGCTCCCTCCGGGCCCGCGACGGGTCCCGGACCCGTCGCGGCGTGCTGGTGATCGGTCATGGGTCCATGGTGACGGGCGAGCCGCCGTGGCGGCAGTCGGTACGACCCTGGCCGGACCCTGATATCGGTCCCCGAGTGGGACCGGGGGAGCGTTCGACGGACCAGGGCCGCGGAGATCAGGGGAGTCTCCGGGGCCGACCCTGATGCTCCGGTACTCCGGGCGTGTGACCATCATTGGCATGTCGGAAGCCGCAGCAGCGCCCGTAGTCGAGCCGCGGCCGCCGCGCAAGCTCTACCGCAGCAGTGACGGACGCTGGCTCGGTGGTGTGGCGCGGGGGCTCGCCGGACACCTCGGGCTGCCCGTGATCTGGGTACGTCTCGTCTTCGTCGGCCTGTTCATGGCCGACGGTCTGGGCGCGCTGCTGTATGCCGCGTTCTGGTTCTTCGTACCGCTGGGCGTCGGCGGTGTGGACGCGCAGAAGCCGCCCTCGCTGGTGACGACGGAGACCTCGCCGGACGGCCGGCGCAGACTCGTCACCCGGAAACCGGACAAGGGGCAGATCGTCGCCCTGCTCCTCATGGTCGTCGTGGCCATGATCTTCGTGGGCAACGTGAACCTGACCAACGGGGCCAGGGCCTACCTCTGGCCGACCGTGCTGGTCGGCGCGGGCGTCGCCCTGGTCTGGCGGCAGGCGGACAACGCCCGCCGGGCCCGCTGGATGGAGGTCGGCCGCCGCCGGCGCACGGTCACGCTGCTGCGGGCCGGGGCCGGTGTGCTCCTGGTGACGGCGGGCGCCTCGGGCATCTTCGTCCTGCGGGGCTCCGGCAGCCACCTCGGCTCGGTGCTCCAGGCGGCCCTCGCGGTCCTCGTCGGCATCACCCTCCTCGCCGGCCCCTACCTCGTGCGCATGACCCAGGACCTCTCCGAGGAGCGCCTGATGCGCATCCGGGCGCAGGAACGCGCCGAGGTCGCCGCCCATGTCCACGACTCGGTGCTGCACACCCTCACCCTGATCCAGCGCAACGCGGACAACGCGGGCGAGGTGCGCCGCCTGGCCCGGGCCCAGGAACGCGACCTGCGCGCCTGGCTCTACAAGCCGGAGGGCAACGGCAAGGACGAGGACGACGAACCCGCCACCCTCGCCGAGGCGGTGAAGCGCAACGCCGCCGAGGTGGAGGACAAGCACGGCGTCCCCATCGAGGTGGTGGTCGTCGGCGACTGCCCGCTCGACGAGAGAATCGGCGCGCAGATGCAGGCCGCGCGCGAAGCGATGGTCAACGCCGCCAAGTACGGTGGCGAGGGAGGCGCGGTGCAGGTCTACGCCGAAGTCGAGGGAAGGACGGTCTTCGTGTCCGTCCGGGACCGCGGCCCCGGCTTCGACCCGGACTCGATACCCGCCGACCGCATGGGCGTCAGAGAATCGATCATCGGCCGCATGGAGCGCAACGGAGGCACGGCGCGGCTGCGCGCGGTGCCGGACGGCGGCACGGAGGTCGAGCTGGAGATGGAGAGGGCGGAGAAGACGTCATGAGCGAGCCGACCGAGGCGAACGGAACGACGGGACCGGCGGAGAGTGCCGGGCGTCATGCGCGGGTGGTCCTCGTCGACGATCACCGCATGTTCCGCACGGGTGTCCAGGCGGAGATAGGGCAGACCGCGCAGACGGGTGTCGAGGTGGTCGGTGAGGCCGCCGACGTCGACCAGGCGGTCACGGTCATCACCGCGACCCGGCCCGAGGTGGTCCTGCTCGACGTGCACCTGCCCGGTGGCGGCGGTGTCGAAGTGCTGCGCCGCTGCGCCCCGTTGATGGGTGACGCCGAGCGGCCGGTCCGTTTCCTCGCCCTGTCCGTGTCGGACGCGGCGGAGGACGTGATCGGCGTGATCCGGGGCGGTGCCCGCGGCTACGTGACCAAGACGATCACCGGCACCGACCTGGTCGACTCGATCTTCCGGGTCCAGGAGGGGGACGCCGTCTTCTCCCCCCGCCTGGCCGGCTTCGTCCTGGACGCCTTCGCCTCGACCGACGCCCCGCCGGTCGACGAGGACCTCGACCGCCTCACCCAGCGCGAGCGGGAGGTCCTGCGGCTGATCGCCCGCGGCTACGCCTACAAGGAGATCGCCAAGCAGCTGTTCATCTCGGTGAAGACGGTCGAGTCCCACGTCTCGGCGGTCCTGCGCAAGCTCCAGCTCTCCAACCGCCACGAACTGACCCGCTGGGCGACGGCGCGGCGACTGGTCTGAGCGGGTCGTTCAGACCACGCGCGTGGCGCCCGCGAAGGGCATCTCGTCGATCGGGGCCACGCGGACCGGGGCCGAGGGGTTCGGGGCGTGGATCATGCGGCCGTCGCCGACGTAGATGCCGACGTGACTGATGCCGGAGTAGAAGAAGACCAGGTCCCCGGGGCGGAGTTCGGAGCGGGTGACGCGGCGGCCGGCGTCGATCTGGGCGTAGGTGGTGCGGGGCAGGGAGACACCGGCGGAGCGGTACGCGGCCTGGACGAGGCCCGAGCAGTCGAAGGCGTCCGGGCCGGTCGCGCCCCAGACGTAGGGGCTGCCGAGCTTGGCGTAGGCGTAGGAGACGGCCTCCGCCGCGCGGGGGCCGGGGGCCGCGAGGGCGGCGTCCCGGGCGTCCGTCGAGGAGTGCGGGGCGCGGTCGGTTCCGTCGGTGAGTCCCGCGCGTTGCCCGGGGGTCAGCCGGGACAGCAGCCGGCGGGCGGCGGTCAGCTTGGCGTTGATCGTCTTCTTGTGCCGCTCGAGTTCGGCGCGGCGGGACGTCAGCGATTTCACCTCGACGCGTGCGGCGCCGCGCAACCGCTCGATCTCCCGGAGCTGTGTGCGTACGCGTCCCACCGCCGCCTGGCGGCGGCTGCCCGCCCGTTCGGCGAGCGCGGCGCCGTCCAGATAGCCGTCGGGGTCCTCGGAGAGGAAGAGCCGCAGGGCGGGGTCGAGGCCGCTGCCGCGGTACTGCGCCGCGGCGACCGTGCCCAGGGCGTCCCGCGCGGAGTTGAGCCGGTCCTTCCTGCGGGCCGCCTCGTCCTGCAGGTCGCGCAGCCGCCGCTGGGCCGACTCGGCCTTCTCCTTGACGCCGTTGTACTTCTCGGTGGTGGTCTCCGCCTCCCGGTAGAGCCTGTCGACCTCGGCCTTGACCTGGCCCGGTGTCAGCTGCGGTTCGGCGTGTCCCGTCCCGTCGAGGCCGGTCGCGGTGGCCGCGCCGGCGAGGGCGAGGGCGATGGCCGCGCGGGCCGCGGTGCCGCCCGCGACGCGCTGTCGGGACCTGCGGTGCGCTGCCACCTGGATTCCCGTCCTTTCCGACGACCGCGCGGAGCGGACTGCCGTCCGGTGGTCCGGCGGCGGGGGTGCACAGGGGAGCCGTCCGCCGCCGGACCTTCTCGGCGGTGGTGTCCGGTCGCCGCCCCTGGACCGGGCGGCGGTGGAGAGCCGGTCACCTGGAGGAGGACGCTAGGCCCGGTCGCGTGGCCCCGGTAACGGGTTGTGCGGAAGTGGCGTGAGCGGACAGCCGGGTGACCGTAAGTGACCGGAATCCTGTTCCGGCTTCGTCGTCTTCACTCAGGGTGATGACCGATATGGCGGAGGAGGGACGGTTGAGGGCGCCGGAGTGCTACGAGGCGGCTATGGCTAGGCTCCGGCCTCATGGACGTACTCATCCACCTCTTCGTCGGTCTGCACATCATCGGCATCGCGTCGCTCCTCGGTGGCTTCCTCACCCAGATGAAGGCGATGGGCGCGGGCACCGCCCGGTTCGTCCCCGCGATGCTGCACGGCGCGCTGACGATGCTGGTCACCGGTGTGGTCCTGGTCGGCCTCAACCAGGCCCAGGACTACTCCGTCGACAACATCAAGATCGGCGTGAAGCTGGCCCTGCTGATCGTGATCCTCGGCCTGGTGTACGTGAAGCGGGACGACGAGAAGGTGGACAAGGGCCTGTTCGGTCTGGTCGGGCTGCTGACCGTGACGAACGTCTTCGTCGCGGTGCTGTGGACCTGACCCCCGCTCCACGGGCCCGGACGTGACCGCGGCCCACGACAGAACACGCCCCGGGCCCCGAGCCAGGGGGTGCCGGCGGCGGTGGACGCGGACAGCGTCACCGCCGTCGGCGTTCGCGGGGGGAGTGCGGGCGCCAGGCGCCGCGTGCCGCGGCACGGACCGGCACGGAAGGGGGGAGGAGGCGGGGACGATGCCGGAGGACCGTCCCCGCCCCTTTTGGGCGGGTCAGGCGGGGCGCACCACGCTGTGGATCGAGGACTCGCCGTCGTAGTAGATCGACTCCTCGCGGACGTACGTGCCGGGCTTCGGCGCGTGGATCATCATCCCGTTGCCGATGTAGATGCCCACGTGGGTGATGTCGTCGTAGAAGAAGACCAGGTCACCGGGTTGGGCCTGGGAGACGGGGACCGTCGTGCCCGCGTTCACCTGGTCGTAGGTGGTGCGCGGAATGGTGACGCCGGCGGCCTTCCAGGCGGCCTGGGTGAGGCCGGAGCAGTCGTAGGATCCGGGGCCGGTGGCGCCCCAGACGTACGGCTTGCCGATCTGCGCGCGGGCGAAGGCGAGGGCCTTCTCGGCCTTGGTGGCGTACGAGGAGTCCGTCGACGTCGACGGCGTGGTGGCCGAGCCGGCCGACCCGGAGGCGCTGTCCGAGGTGCCGCTGTCCTGCTGGGCGGCGGCCTCCTCCTGGGCCTCCTCCTGGGCCTTCTGCTGCTCGGCGAGTTCGGCGGCCTTGCGGGCGGCCTCCTTCTGCTTCTTCTTCTCGATCGCCGCGAGCCGCGCCTTCTCCTCGGCGGTCAGCTTCGACATCAGCTCGCGCGCGTCGGTGAGCTTCTTCTGGACGGTGGCCTTGGCCGTCTTCAGGTCACCCTGGGTCTCGGTGAGCGTCTGAAGGCTCTCGGTGGCCTCCTGGCGCTTCTTCATCGTCTCGGACTGCTGGGTGACGTAGTCGTCGACCGCTTCCTTCTGGCGGCCGGTCATCCGGTCCATCACCTGGCGCTGGTCGAAGACGTCCTGCGGGGTGTCCGCGAGCAGGAAGGCCGCGGTGTCGGGGACGCCGGCGCCGGTCCGGTACTGGGCGGCGGCGAAGGAACCCAGCTCCGCCCGCGCCTCGTTGAGCTCCTGGGTGCGCTTGGCCACGTCGTCGAGGAGCGTGTCCACCTGCCTGCGCTGCTTCGCGGTCTTCTCCTTGGCCGCGTTGTACTTCTCGGTCGCCGACTCCGCCTGGCGGTAGAGGTCGTCGACCTTCTTCTCGACCTCCTCCAGGCTCGGCCTGCCGTCGTCGGAGGGGGCGGCGGTGGCCGTCTGGGACAGCAGGGCCACGGAGGTCAGGGCGGCCGTGGCGAGGGCCGGGGTTCGTATGCCTGCCACGCGCGTGCCGGGGGTGCGCGACTTGCGGTGCGACGCCAAGGGAGGCGACTCCTTCCAAAGCTCCGCCTACCGGGTTAGCTGTCGGGTTCGGGCGGGTGGTTCGGAAGGGTTGCCCTACGGCCGCTCCGCGAGGGAGTGGGCCGATTCACCCCATGGTCTCGGTGGGTCCCCGGCTCCGGCTGCCGCGAGGGCAGTGACGGATTCGGCGGAGGCCGCGCGGCCCGGCGAGGTTCGCCGGTGGGGGTCGTGCGGCCCGCCCGCACCGTAGCCAACTGGTGTGGCCCCTGTGAAGGTTGATGGGTGATATGCCCGATACATTTTCGTGACCTTGTGTGCGGTGTCACTCAGGGTGAGGCGGTGGTTCTGGAGGGTGCGCGTCCCGTCCCGGGCGCCGGATTCCGGGGATGTTCCCGGGGCGGCCCCTGGTTGTCGGTGGGGCGGCCTAGACTCGGAGAGCGATGAGCAGCCTCTTTGACGACAGCTTCCTGGCGGACCTCCAGGCCCAGCGGGGCCCCGAGGGCGAGCCCCCGCCACCGCCCGAGGACGAGCACGTACCGGAGCGGATCCCGGACGACCTGTTCGGCGGTAAGTTCGACGTGCCGCCGGACCGGGACACCTACTACCGCGACGGCGCCCCGCGCCCGGTGATCGACGCCGCCGCGCTGCTGGAAGGGCTGAACGACAACCAGCGCGCCGCCGTCGTGCACTCCGGCTCCCCGCTGCTCATCGTGGCCGGCGCCGGCTCCGGCAAGACCCGTGTGCTCACCCACCGCATCGCCCACCTGTTGGCCGAGCGGCACGTCCATCCGGGCCAGATCCTCGCGATCACCTTCACCAACAAGGCCGCGGGCGAGATGAAGGAGCGCGTCGAGCAGCTCGTCGGCCCGCGCGCGGGCGCCATGTGGGTCATGACGTTCCACAGCGCGTGCGTGCGCATCCTGCGCCGCGAGAGCAAGAAGCTCGGCTTCACGTCGTCGTTCTCGATCTACGACGCCGCCGACTCCAAGCGTCTGATGGCCCTGGTCTGCCGCGACCTGGAGCTCGACCCCAAGCGCTTCCCGCCGAAGTCCTTCAGCGCCAAGATCAGCAACCTGAAGAACGAGCTGATCGACGAGGAGGACTTCGCCGCCCGGGCCGCCGACGGTTTCGAGAAGACCCTCGCCCAGGCCTACGCGCTCTACCAGTCGCGGCTGCGGGAGGCCAACGCCCTCGACTTCGACGACCTGATCATGACGACGGTCAACCTGCTCCGCGCCTTCCCGGACGTCGCCGAGCACTACCGCCGCCGTTTCCGGCACGTCATGGTCGACGAGTACCAGGACACCAACCACGCCCAGTACGCGCTGGTCCGCGAGCTCGTCGGCACCTCCGAGCACCCCGCCGGCGCACCGTCCGAGCCCGAGGTGCCGCCCGCCGAGCTGTGCGTGGTGGGCGACGCCGACCAGTCGATCTACGCCTTCCGCGGCGCGACGATCCGCAACATCCTCCAGTTCGAGGAGGACTACCCGGACGCGACCACGATCCTGCTGGAGCAGAACTACCGCTCCACGCAGACCATCCTGAGCGCCGCCAACGCCGTCATCGAGCGCAACGAGTCGCGCCGCCCCAAGAACCTGTGGACCAACGCCGGCACGGGCGCGCGGATCACCGGGTACGTCGCGGACACCGAGCACGACGAGGCCCAGTTCGTCGCCGAGGAGATAGACCGCCTCACCGACGCGGGCGAGGCCAAGGCGGGCGACGTCGCCGTCTTCTACCGCACCAACGCCCAGTCCCGTGTCTTCGAGGAGATCTTCATCCGCGTCGGCCTGCCCTACAAGGTCGTCGGCGGTGTCCGCTTCTACGAGCGCAAGGAGGTCCGGGACGTCCTGGCCTACCTGCGGGTGCTCGCCAACCCCGAGGACTCGGTGCCGCTGCGCCGCATCCTCAACGTCCCCAAGCGGGGCATCGGCGACCGCGCGGAGGCGATGATCGACGCCCTCGCCCAGCGCGAGAAGATCAGCTTCCCGCAGGCGCTGAGGCGCGTCGACGAGGCGTACGGCATGGCCGCGCGCTCGTCGAACGCGGTGAAGCGGTTCAACACGCTGATGGAGGACCTCCGTACGGTCGTGGAGTCCGGGGCGGGCCCGGCGACGGTCCTGGAGGCGATCCTCGAACGCACGGGCTACCTCGCGGAGCTGCAGGCCTCCACCGACCCGCAGGACGAGACCCGGATCGAGAACCTCCAGGAACTCGCGGCCGTCGCCCTGGAGTTCGAGCAGGAGCGCGGCGAGGGCGAGTCGGTCGCGCTGTCCGACTTCCTGGAGCAGGTCGCCCTGGTCGCCGACTCCGACCAGATCCCCGACGAGGACGAGGACGGCTCCGGCGTCATCACGCTGATGACCCTGCACACCGCCAAGGGCCTGGAGTTTCCGGTCGTCTTCCTCACCGGCATGGAGGACGGCGTCTTCCCGCACATGCGCGCCCTCGGCGAGACCAAGGAGCTGGAGGAGGAGCGGCGCCTGGCGTACGTCGGCATCACGCGCGCGCGTGAGCGGCTGTACCTGACCCGGTCGACGCTGCGCAGCGCGTGGGGCCAGCCGTCCTACAACCCGCCCTCGCGGTTCCTGGAGGAGATCCCGGCCGCCCACCTGGAGTGGAAGCGGACGGGGGCGAGCACGCCCGTCTCCTCCGGTCCGGTGTCGGGGGTGGCGGCCTCGCTGTCGTCGTCCCGCTCGCGCTCGTCGGCGTCGGGCGGTTCCGGTTTCGCCACCCGGCGGACCGCGGACAAGCCCGTGGTGTCACTGGCGATCGGGGACCGGGTCACGCACGACCAGTTCGGCCTCGGCACCGTGGTCGCGGTGAAGGGCACGGGTGCCAACACGGAGGCGACGATCGACTTCGGGGACACCAAGCCCAAGCGGCTGCTGCTGCGGTACGCGCCGGTGGAGAAGCTGTAGCCGGGCGCTGAGACCCGTCGTGGGGGACGGACCTACGACGGGTCGAGGCCGTGGCTGCGGAACCAGGCGAGCGGGTCGATCGCCGAGCCGCCGCCGGGGCGGACCTCGAAGTGCAGGTGCGGACCGGTCGAGTTGCCGGAGTCCCCGGAGAAGGCGATCGGGTCGCCGGCCTTCACGGTCGTACCGGAGGCGACCTGGTAGCTGGAGAGGTGGCAGTACCACGTCTCCGTGCCGTCCTTCGCCGTCACGATCATCATGTTGCCGTAGGCGGAGTTGAACTGCGTGCGCACCGTGCCGTCGGTGGCGGCCATCACCGTCGCGCCGTACAGGACGGGGAAGTCGATGCCGGTGTGGACGGACATCCAGTTGATGCCGGACTGGCCGTAGTAGGCGCTGAGTCCGTGCTGCGCGACCGGGAGCGCGAACTTCGGCCGCAGCCGCTCCTTGCGGGCCGCCTCCTCGGCGGCCGCCCTGCGCTCGGCCGCCTGCTGCGCCTTGAGGTCGATGCGCTCCTGGGTCCGGCTGGCCCGGTCGGCGAAGTCGTCGGCGCCGGCGGCGAGGCTCTCCAGCTGGGTGTCCAGCTTCATGTTGGCGGCGGACGGTTTCACCGGCTGGGCGTCCGCCGCGGTCGTCGTCGTTTCCTGGCCGCCGTCGTCGGTCAGGTTGCCGACCGAGGCCGCGGCGATACCGGCGACGCCCATCACGCACGCCGAGGGCACGGCCACCGTCAGCAGCGCGGAGCGCTTGGCGGGCGTACGGCGGCGGGAACGCGACCCGGCGCGCGAGGCCGCGCGCGGAGACGGGGCGGGGACGGTCTCCTCCTGCCCTTCGAGCAGGTGCACCACGGGCAGCTCACCGGTGTCGGCAGGCTCCTGGGCGGTGGGCTCCTCGTAGGGCTCCTGGTCGAAGGAGTCCGCCTGCGGCTCGTAGGCGTCGGACGCGGGCGCCGGGGCGGCGGTGTCGCCGCCGTCGGAGTTCCACTGCGTGGCGTCGTAGACACCGCTGTCGAAGGTCTGCGTGCCCCAGTCCCACTGCTGGGTCCGGTCGGCGGGGTTCCCGGCCTGATCGGGCTGGAGCCACTCGCCGGAGTCCCACTGACCGCTGGTCTCCGGCGAGGCCGCCTGCGGCGGGATCACCGTCATCGGGTGGTGGCCGGTGGTCCAGGCGGTCGTGTCGTAACCGCCGGTGTCGTACGAGGACACGTGCTGGGCCGCGTACATGTCGTAGTGGCCGGTGTCCTGGCCGTCCGTGGGCCAGTGCCCGGTGGTGTCGTACGCGCCCGTGTCCTGGCCGCCGCCCGGGAGGTGGCCGAAGAGGGGATCCGTGACGAAGCCCCCGGCGGTGTGGCCGCCCGTGCCGAAGTGGGTGGCGGCATAACCGGTGGCGTCGTGGCCGCCGTACGTGGTGAAGTCGCCGTACTGGGCTTCTTGGGTGTCGTACGACGCATAGGGCGCCGAAGCGGCATCGGAAGCCGGAGCCGGGTCCATGGTCCCCGACGGGTGACGGTCGTTCACCAACTTCTCTTTCGCCTCGACAACAGGGGCTGCCAGAGCAGTGCGGCGACTGTACCCGGCGGTATGCGGGCACGACAATCTTCCGCAGGTTTCGCGCGCGCAGGAAACGGGCAATCGGTTGCCTTTTGGCGGACGACGGGCGCGGTCTTGGCTTTTTGTTCGAGATTTGTTCGAGGCGGTGGGCGGTCGGCGGCGATAAGTGGGCCGTCCCGGACCGTTGTTGTTCGGATCGCTGTCGAGGGGGGCGCGCGGTTCCGGTTGTCCCGTGGCGCCGGTGCCGGGCGTGTCGCGCTCGGGCCGCGGGCGGGCCTTCCGGGCGGCCCGCCGTCAAGCCACGGTCAGGCCTTCCGGGCGGCCGGTGGACGGCTCTCCGGGGTGCGCCGTGTCCAGGGCCTGCCGTATGCGGGTCGCCACGGCCGGGTGCACGGGCAGGGCGAGATGGCCCACGCCGCTCACCCGTACGTTCACCGACGTCAGGTCGGGGTGCTCGACGCACGCCGACTCCAGCGGGTCCATGATGTGGTCGAGGTCGCTCCAGAAGGCGACGAAGCGCGTACGGCAGCCCGGCGCGGGCTGGGTGAGCTCCTCGAGCACCGGTGAGCCGGGGCGCATCTGGCGCACGATGGGGTGCGCGTTGGCCAGCGGTGCGACGCGTGTGCCGGAGTGCGGGGTGCCGAGCGTGACGAGCGTCCGCACGCGGGTGTCACCGCCCAGCCGCTGCACGTAGTACCGCGCGATGAGCCCGCCGAGGCTGTGCCCGACCACGTCGACCCGGCGACTGCCCGTGCGTTCGCACACCTGCTCTATGTGTCGGCCGAGCAGTTCGGCCGCGATACGGATGTCGCAGGTCAACGGGGAGTAGTTGAGCGACTCGATCTGCTGCCTGCCGTGCTGGGCGAGGCTGCGGCGCAGCAGGACGAAGACCGACCGGTTGTCGATGAAGCCGTGCAGCAGGACCACCGGCGGCTTGGCCTCCGCCGGCAGCTGCGCGGCGCCGTCCGGGGAGGGCAGCGCGGGGCGTGCGTCCCGGCGCTCCTGGACGATGCCGGCGGGATAGAGCAGGAGGTGGCCCGCCAGGATCGCCAGCTCCAGGGCGGTCGCCTTCAACAGGGTCAGGGAGAGATCCGCCAGCCGGGTCGGCAGAAGACGCCGGCAGAGCGGCAGGAAGGGAAGAGCTGCCTCGGTGACCTTCATGGCCGACCTCCTGTCGGCACGCGGGAGGACAGCCCTGTCCCCCGTGTGCCCTCATGGGAAATCGCTGCGAGAGCGGTCGACGGTGCGCGCGTGCGACGTGTGGAGGGGGCGCGGTGGTGCGGCGGCCTCGGTGCGAATCCCTTGTACGCATGTTCCCACCGCTGCCCGAGTGGTGCACGGGCGTGCGGTGCGCGGGGCCCGGAGCCCGGGAACGCTGCGCGGTGAACGTGTCCCTCCGTGTGATTTGCCCCTCGCTGCGCACCGTGAAACTGCCGGTTGCGGGATGCTGGAGATAACGTTCGTTCACTTCCCCGGCCGGTTCGGGACGGGGCGCCCGAGCGATGTGTACGGCATGACGGATGTGTGCGGTACTTGTCGGCAGGGATGGATGCAGTCGCTTCATGGAGGCAGTGATGGGTGTGGCAGCCGGTCCGATCCGCGTGGTGGTGGCCAAGCCGGGGCTCGACGGCCACGATCGCGGGGCCAAGGTGATCGCGCGGGCGCTGCGCGATGCCGGTATGGAGGTGATCTACACCGGGCTTCACCAGACTCCCGAGCAGATCGTCGACACCGCGATCCAGGAGGACGCCGACGCGATCGGTCTGTCCATCCTCTCCGGGGCGCACAACACGCTTTTCGCGGCCGTGATCGAACTGCTGGCGCAGCGGGACGCGGCGGACATCCTGGTCTTCGGGGGCGGGATCATTCCCGAGGCGGACATCGCTCCGCTGAAGGAGAAGGGTGTTGCGGAGATCTTCACTCCGGGGGCGACCACGGCGTCGATCGTGGACTGGGTGCGGGCGAACGTGCGGCAGCCCGCGGAGGCGTAGGGCGCGTTCGTGACGCCTCGCGCGCCGCGTTCGGGCCGGGGCCTCGGCCCCGCCGCCCCGGAGCCGGAGCTGGGCGGGGGTGGGTCGCGCTGCCCGGCGCTTGCGGGGTGCCGTCGCGCCCACCCTCCCCCACTCTCGGCTCCGCTCGAGCGGGGGGACCCCCGTCGCCCCAGCGGCACGACTGCCCGTGGGAACGGCGGGACGGGTCACGAGGCGGGTGGGGTCAGTTCTGTGAGGATGGTCGCGCGTAGGTGCAGGGTGGTGACCAGGCGCTGGAAGGCTTCCGACCAGTAGCCGCCGGCTCCGGGTGACGCGTTCTCCGGCTCGTCCGGTACCGCCAGGAGCGCGTCGAGGCGGCCGGCCTCGGACGGGTCGAGGCAGCGTTCGGCCAGGCCCATGACTCCGCTGAAACTCCATGGATAACTCCCTGCGTCACGCGCGATGTCGAGCGCGTCGACCACCGCCCGTCCGACCGGCGCCGCCCAGGGCACGGCGCACACCCCGAGCAGCTGGAACGCCTCGGACAGACCGTGCGTCTCGATGAATCCGGCCACCCACTCGGCCCGTTCGGCGGCGTCCAGCGTGCCGAGCAGCTTGGCGCGTTCGGCCAGGGACACAGCCCCCGGACCGCCCGCCTCCGGCGCGGAGGGCTCCCCGAGCAGCGCCCGGGACCACGCCGCGTCGCGCTGCCGTACCGCCGCCCGGCACCAGGCCGCGTGCAGCTCGCTCCGCCAGTCGTCCGCCACCGGCAGCGCCACGATCTCCCGCGGCGTACGCCCGCCGAGCCGCCGCGACCAGCTTCCCAGGGGTGCCGCCTCCACCAACTGGCCGAGCCACCAGGACCGTTCGCCCCGGCCCGCCGGGGCCCTGGCCACCACACCGTCGCGTTCCATGCCCGCGTCGCATTCGTGCGGCGCCTCGACGGCGATCGTCGGTGTGTCCCGTGTGTGGTCGACGGCCACACACGCCCCGGCCCGGACCGCCATGCGTTCCGCCAGCGCGGAGCCGGGCAGCGCCGACAGCAGCTCCGCCGCCGTCGCCCGTACGTTGCGACTGCGGTCGGCCAGGGCCTGCTCCAGGAAGGGCTCGTCGTCCGGGCCGAGCCCGGTGCGCAGTGAGTCCAGGAACATCAGGCGGTCCTCCGCCCGCTCCGTCGCCCAGCCCGTCGCGAGGAGTTCCCGCGCGGTGGCCGGCTTGCGGGAGCGCAGGGCGGTGAGGAGGGCGACCCGTTCGGCGAAGAGGCCCTCCTGCCAGAGCCGCCGTATGCCCTCCGTGTCGTGAAGACGGGGCACGGACGCGCCCCCGCCCGGTGTGGAGCGCAGGGCGAACCGCCAGTCCGGGTTGAACCGGGCCAGCCACAGGGCGCGCGGCCCCGCGAACCGCAGCGCCGCCGGACGCAGGTCGGTCCGTCCCCGCGCGGCGTCGAGCAGGGCGGGCAGCGCGGCCGGGGGCGCCGCGAAACCGCGGGCGTTCGCCGTCGCCAGCCACTGGGGCAGCAGCTCCATGAGGTCCGGAGCCGCGCCCCGGCGGCCACCGCCCGCGGTGCCGGGACGGTCGGCGAGCAGCATCGCGAGCCGGCGCGCGGCGGCGGACGGCAGCGGAGGGCGCGGGTCCTCGGGGGCCGGCCGCGGACGCTCCGCGGCCCGCGCGGGCCGCAGCCCGGCACGTCGCCGTACGGTCGCCACGGCCGCCGCGTCCAGCAGGGCCGACGGCGCGTCCGGCCCGGGCGCGGAGCCCGCCGGTGTACGCCGGTCCGTGCCCAGCAGGGCCGTGGTCACCAGCTCCTCCCAGGAATCCGGGAGAGGCGCGTCCACGGCGGTGGTCGTCCTGCTCATGAGCTTCCTTTCCGACGGGCGTCCCGGCACGGTCGAAGACTCACACGCGTCGAGTGTCCAGTGATGTCCGAAAGATTCCTGGGGTGGACGGGAACGGGGGTGGGCGCGCCGCTCAGCACAGCGGCACCGCCTCACCGGGCCCCTCCGGCCATACCGCCAACGGAGTGAATCCCTGGTGGCCGCACTCACCGAAGACCCTGACCGGGACGCCGCCCGACAGGGCGACCAGACGCCACAGACCGGGGCGGGACCGCGCGGCCGGCGTGAGCGGCAGGGCCGCGTCCTCGTCGGCGTCGGCCAGCTGCCAGCCGTCACCGTCCGGAGTCGGTATCACCCGGTCCAGCGTCACCGGGACCGAGTCCAGCCAGGGGTCGTCGCGCAGCGCCTCGCCGTAGCGGGCTGCCGCCCGGGCCGTCGTCGTCCCCGGTGGCCGTACGTCCGTCGGCGCGGCCGGCGCGAACCGCTCGCCCAGGGCCGCCCGTGGCTGTCCCGCGCCCGGGTACGCGGACAGCTCCGCGTCGAGGGCCAGCCCGACCGGCAGCGCGAGCTCCGGGGCGCGGCCCGCCGCACCGTAGGAGAGGAGCAGCGCCGTGCGCCCCGAGTCCGTGCCGTACAGCCAGACGCGGCGGGTCGTCAGACGGCTGTCCGCCGTGTCGTACTGGGCGAGGACCAGCCAGTGGTCCCGTATCGCCGGACCGTCCGCCGGCGCGGGCAGGCCGATACGGGAACGGACCGTCGCGGCCAGGCCCTCCGGCAGCCGCTCCCGGCGCAGCCAGCCCCGGCCGAGGAGGTGGAGCAGCGCGCACTCCTCCAGCAGCCGCATCGGCCGGCCCGGTCCGGTGCCCGCGAGCGCCCCCAGCTCCCGCACCCGGGCGGCCAGCCCCGGCGCCTGGGCGTCGACCATGCGGGCCGCGGTCTCCTCCCACAGTCCGTCCCCCGACTGCTCGGCCGCCGCCAGGCCGCCGCGGAGCAGATCCGCCAGGCGCTGCTCCAGCTCCACCGCGCCCGCCGTCACCCGCTCGGCCCGGCGCTCCGCCCTGCGCCGCGCCGCCTCCGGACCGGCGGAACCCGAGGAACCCGAGGAATCCGAGGTGCCCGCGGTCCGCTTCTCCTCCGTACGCGTGCGCCGGCCCGCGATCCACTGCTCGGCCCACTCCGGCGCCTCCCCCCGCGGCACCGCCCCGTCCCCGCCCGACCAGAGCAGCAGCAGACCGAGCGCGTGCTTGCACGGGAACTTACGGCTCGGGCAACTGCAGTGGTACGCGGGCCCGGAGGCGTCCGCGACGTCGACGACCGTCCGGTACGGAGTGCCCCCACCGCCCGCGCACAGCCCCCACACCGTCCCCTCTCCCGAACTGCCGGTCCCGGACCACGGACCGGCCGCGCCGAGTCTGCTCCCCGCCGTGCGTGACGCGGGGTCAGGCGCCAGTGCCAGCACCTGGTCCGCGGTCCAGCGCACCCCCTGCTGAGTCATGCCACCGAAACTAGATCCCGGCACTGACAATCGCCCCGGCGAGCGCATTCGCGCAGGTCAGAGCGATTGTCAGTGGCGTGGTGCACGGTTGGTGGCAGATCCGAACCGGCCGAGCTGGAGGGGGACTCCGCCATGACTGTGTCCGTTGGACCGACGCCCGTCGACCCGACGCGGAACGGCTCCGCGCCCGCGAACGCCGCGCCCGCGACCGTGTCGCCCGCGCAGACGCTTCGACCGCACGCCGAGGACGCCTTCGCCGCCGAACTCGCCGCGCTGGCGGCGCAGGACGACCGCCCCCGCCCCGCCCGCTGGCGGCTGTCGCCGTGGGCCGTCGCCACCTACCTGCTCGGCGGCACACTGCCGGACGGCACGGTCGTCACGCCGAAGTACATCGGCCCGCGCCGCATCGTCGAGGTCGCGGTGAGCACCCTCGCCACCGACCGCGCCCTGCTCCTGCTCGGCGTGCCCGGCACCGCGAAGACCTGGGTCTCCGAACACCTGGCCGCCGCGGTCAGCGGCGACTCCACCCTGCTCGTGCAGGGCACGGCCGGCACCCCGGAGGAGGCCATCCGCTACGGCTGGAACTACGCCCGGCTGCTCGCCCACGGCCCCAGCCGCGACGCCCTCGTGCCCAGCCCGGTGATGCGGGCCATGGCGGAGGGCATGACGGCCCGCGTCGAGGAGCTGACCCGCATTCCGGCCGACGTCCAGGACACGCTGATCACCCTCCTGTCGGAGAAGACGCTGCCGATACCGGAGCTGGGCCAGGAGGTGCAGGCCGTCCGCGGCTTCAACCTGATCGCCACGGCCAACGACCGCGACCGCGGGGTCAACGACCTGTCCAGCGCCCTGCGCCGCCGCTTCAGCACCGTGGTGCTGCCGCTGCCGGAGACCCCGGAGGCGGAGGTCGACATCGTCTCGCGCCGGGTCGACCAGATCGGCCGCTCCCTCGACCTGCCGGCCGTGCCCGACGGCATCGACGAGATCCGCCGGGTCGTCACCGTCTTCCGCGAGCTGCGCGACGGGGTCACCACCGACGGCCGCACGAAGCTCAAGTCGCCCAGCGGCACGCTGTCGACCGCCGAGGCGATCTCCGTCGTCACGGGCGGGCTGGCGCTCGCCGCCCACTTCGGGGACGGCGTGCTGCGGGCCGGGGACGTCGCCGCGGGCCTCCTCGGCGCGGTCGTCCGGGACCCGGCGGCGGACCGCGTCGTCTGGCAGGAGTACCTGGAGACCGTGGTCCGCGAACGCGACGGCTGGAAGGACTTCTACCGGGCCTGTCGGGAGGTGAGTGGATGAAGAACGACAGGAAGGCGGACACCGTGGGGCCGCTCCTGCTCGGCGTGCGGCACCACGGGCCGGGGTCCGCGCGGGCGGTCCGGGCGGTCCTGGAGGAGGCCCGGCCGGGCGCCGTGCTGATCGAGGGCCCGCCGGAGGCGGACGCGCTGGTCCCGCTCGCCGCCGAGGAGGACATGCGGCCGCCCGTCGCGCTGTTCGCCCACGCGGTGGACGAACCCGGCCGCTCGGCCTTCTGGCCGCTGGCCGAGTTCTCCCCGGAGTGGGTCGCGCTCCGCTGGGCGCTGGAGCACGAGGTCCCGGCCCGTTTCATCGACCTGCCGGCCACGCACACCCTGGCCTGGGAGGACGACGAGGACCCCGGGCCCGGCGCGGGCGACGACGTGCGGGCCGACCCCCTGGGGACGCTCGCCGAAGCCGCCGGGTACGACGACGCGGAGCGGTGGTGGGAGGACGTCGTCGAGCACCGGGGCGTGGGCGAGGGGGACGCGATGGCGTCGTTCACCGCGCTCGAGGAGGCCATGACCGTGCTGCGGGAGGAGTGCGGAAGCGGGGGACACCGGCGGGACCTCGTGCGCGAGGCGCACATGCGGCTGCGGATCCGGGCGGCGCGGCGGGAGTTCGAGGACCGCGTGGCCGTGGTCTGCGGGGCCTGGCACGTGCCGGCGCTGCGGCGGAAGGCCACCGTCGCCGCCGACCGCGCCCTGCTGAAAGGGCTGCCCAAGGTGAAGACGGACATGACCTGGGTGCCCTGGACCCACCGCAGACTCTCCCGGACGAGCGGCTACGGCGCGGGCATCGACTCCCCGGGCTGGTACGGGCACCTGTTCGGCGCCCCGGACCGGCCGGTCGAGCGGTGGCTGACCAAGGTGGCCGGACTGCTGCGGGCCGAGGACCGGACCGTCTCCTCCGCGCACGTCATCGAGGCCGTACGGCTGGCGGAGACCCTCGCCGTGCTGCGCGGTCGTCCGCTGCCCGGCCTGGGCGAGACGACCGACGCCGTACGGGCGGTGATGTGCGAGGGCTCCGACGTGCCGCTGGCACTGGTGCACGACCGGCTGGTCGTCGGCGACGTGCTCGGGGAGGTGCCGGCGACGGCACCCGCCGTGCCGTTGCAGCGGGACCTCGCGCGGATCCAGCGCCGGCTGCGGCTGAGACCCGAGGCCGGGGAGCGGGAACTGGAACTCGACCTGCGCAAGGAGACCGACGCGGAGCGCGGCAGACTGCTGCACCGGCTGCGGCTGCTCGGCATCTGCTGGGGAGAGCCGGCCGCCGCCCGCGGCGGCACGGGGACCTTCCGGGAGACCTGGCGGCTGCGCTGGGAGCCCGAGCTGTCCGTGCGGGGCGCCGAGGCCGGGGTCTGGGGGACGACCGTGCTCACCGCCGCGACCGCCAAGGCGGAGGCGGACGCCGTCGGCGCGCGGGGCCTCGCCGAGGTCACCGGGCTCGCCGAGCGCTGCCTGCTGGCCGCACTGCCCGAGGCGCTGCCCACGGTGATGCGGGTCCTCACCGACCGCGCGGCCCTCGACACGGACGTCGGCCACCTCGCCCAGGCCCTGCCCGCCCTGGTCCGCTCGCTGCGCTACGGCGACGTACGCGGCACCGACACCGCGGCGCTGGCCGAGGTCGCCGCCGGTCTCGCCGAGCGGGTCTTCGTCGGACTGCCCCCGGCCTGCGCGGCGCTGGACGCGGACGCCGCCGACGAGATGCGGCGCCATGTCGACGCGGTGCACGGCGCGGTGGGTCTCCTCGGCGACGCCCCCGCACCGGGCCACGGGAAGCTGCGCGCCCGCTGGCAGTCGGTGCTGCGGACCCTGTCCGCACGGGACACCGTGCCCGGCGTCATACGGGGGCGGTCCGTGCGGCTGCTGCTGGACGACGGGGAGCTGGCGCAGGACGAGGCGACGCGGCTCATGGGGCTCGTGCTGTCGCCGGGCACCCCGCCGGCGGACGCGGCCGCGTGGATCGAGGGCTTCGTCGGCGGCGGCTCGGGCGGCGGACTGCTCCTGGTCCACGACGAGCGGCTGCTCGGACTGGTCGACACCTGGCTGACGGACGTACCGGCGGAGGCGTTCACGGACGTACTGCCGCTGCTGCGGCGGACGTTCTCGGCGTACGAGCCGGGGGTGCGGCGCACCCTCGGTGAACTGGTCCGGCGCGGTCCGGGGGCACGCGGGAGCGCGGCGACCGCGGTGTCCGGCACCCCCGGCTTCGCCCCCGATCCCGACACCGCCCGCGCGGACGCCGTGCTGCCGGTGCTGCGGCTGCTGCTCGGGCCGGACGGGGACGACGGGGGAGCGCGCGACGAACCGGCGGAGGTGACGGCATGACGGACACACAGGGCGAGGCGGCCACGACGACGGGCCCGGCGCGGGAGCGGCTGCGGCGCTGGCGGCTCGTGCTCGGCGGGGACCCGGCCGACGGCACCGGACACACCCTGTCCGGGCAGGACGCCGCGATGGACGGAGCGCTCGCCGCGCTCTACGGCAAGGGGGACAGACCGCAGGCGGGCCGGGACCGTTCGGCGGGGCTCGGCGCGTCGGCACCGTCGGTGGCCCGCTGGCTCGGGGACATCCGGACCTACTTCCCGTCCTCCGTCGTCCAGGTCATGCAGCGCGACGCCATCGACCGGCTCGGCCTCGCCACGCTCCTGCTGGAACCGGAGATGCTGGAGGCCGTCGAGGCCGACGTCCACCTCGTCGGCACGCTGCTGTCGCTCGACAAGGCGATGCCGGAGACGACGAAGGAGACGGCACGAGCGGTCGTGCGCAAGGTCGTCGAGGACCTGGAGAAGCGGCTCGCCACCCGCACCCGGGCCGTCCTCACCGGCGCCCTCGACCGCAGCGCCCGCGTCAGCCGGCCACGCCACCACGACATCGACTGGAACCGCACGATCGCCGCCAACCTCAAGCACTACCTACCGGAGCACCGGACGGTCGTGCCCGACCGGCTCGTCGGCCACGGGCGTGCCTCGCGGTCGGTGAAGAAGGAGATCGTCCTCTGCGTCGACCAGTCCGGGTCGATGGCCGCGTCCGTCGTGTACGCCTCGGTGTTCGGGGCGGTGCTCGCCTCCATGCGGTCGGTCGACACCCGGCTCGTCGTGTTCGACACGGCGGTCGTCGACCTCACCGACCAGCTCGCCGACCCCGTCGACGTGCTCTTCGGTACGCAGCTCGGCGGCGGTACGGACATCAACCGGGCGCTGGCGTACTGCCAGTCGCGGATCACCCGGCCGGCGGAGACGGTGGTCGTGCTGATCAGCGACCTCTACGAAGGCGGCATACGCGACGAGATGCTCAAGCGGGTGGCGGCGATGAAGGCGTCGGGGGTGCGGTTCGTGACGCTGCTCGCGCTGTCCGACGAGGGGGCGCCCGCGTACGACAGGGAGCACGCGGCGGCGCTCGCCGCGCTGGGCGCACCGGCGTTCGCCTGCACACCCGATCTGTTCCCGGAGGTGATGGCGGCGGCGGTCGAGAAGCGGCCGTTGCCGATACCGGACGCGGGATGAGGGGCGGACTCGGGCCGCTGGAAACGGACATGAGTACCCATCGGTAACGGAGGGCTTGCGCAACCTCGGGAGTCGCGTGCGAGGATCTGCGCTGTTCGATTACAGGGACCCGTGAAGTGTCTTCAGCCGTCCCGCCGTCCGGGAGGACCCGCCACCCTTGACCTGGTCAGCAGCCGTGCCCGGTGCCGCTCTGCGCGCGATGCGCGCGGCGGCCGGGTGGCGTGCGGTCCGGTTGGCACTGCTGGTGGGCGTGGTGTTCGTGCTCGGCGTGCTGTGCGGGGAGCGGGCACGGGCGGCGGACGGCGGGCCGGTCGAGGGGACCTCCTCCGCCATCGGGTCCGTCGCCGCCGGGTCCGTGGTGCCGACCGGCTCGGGCACCGCGCCCGACCCGGACTCGAACGGTCCCGCGTCGGTCATCGAGGCGCTCACCGTGCCGCGCCCGGACGTGGCCGGCCCGATCCGCCCGCTGACCGGGACCGTGGTCCGGTCCGTGGACGAGCGGGTCGTACGGCCGGCCGGGGAACTGGTCGGCACGGTGACCGACCGGCTGGACGAGGCGACGCCGGGGCAGCTCCCCGTCCTGCCCGCGCTCCCCGCCCTGCCGGCCTTGCCCGTCCTGCCCGCGCTCCCCGGCCTGGAGCAGCCCGCGCCGCTGCCGGAGCTCCCGGAGCTCCCGGAGCTCCCGGGCCTGCCCGACGTCCCGGAGCAGACGCTCCCCGAGCCGAGCGCGCCCGACCCGCAGCCGAGCACGCCCGACCCGCGGCCGGACACCTCGGCACCGCCGTCCGACGCGCCCGGGCAGGACGCCCCGGCCGAGCCGAAGGGGTCGGACGGACCGTCCGGGACCGTGGGGCCGGCCGCGGGCCCCGTCGCCCACGGCCCGGCACTCGTCCGTGCCGGCGACGCGACCCACGCGGACCAGGGACACCGGCCCGCGCAGGACGCTGTACACGCCGACTCGGCCCCCGCACCGCACGCTCCCGGCACTCCCGGCACTCCCGCCGGTCGGTCGGACGGCACGACGGGCAGCCGCTCGGCCGCGGACCACGGCACACCGCGACACGCTGACGCGTACGCCGTCACCGCGCATCACCGCCCGCCGCTCCGGCTCGTACCCGGCGCCACCGTGCGCGCCGAGGCGGCCGGTACGCGGGATCCGTACCGGGGCGTCCCGGTCTCACCCGCTTAGGGGCCGCCCCTCCCTCGCCGCGGACACGTGCGCGTGAGGGCGGCGCGGCGGCCTGCCCGCCCGGGCACCCTCCGTGTCCCGGCGGAAACCGCCCCGGACCCTCTCACGCCGGTCCGGCCGCACGCGCCCGTGTCCCCACCCGTACCTGACTCACGGGTGACAAAGGACTCCGCGGGGCATCAGGACCCGGACAGTCGAAAGCCGTCGGTCTGTCCGGTCGGAACCTCGTGGAGGGGGGGGGGGGGGGGGGGGGGGGGGGGGGGGGGGGGGGGGGCGGCGCCCCCCCCCCCCCCCCCCCCCGGTTCGGGACGGGAAGGGGCGGCGGGGGCGAAAAGCCCTCCCGCCCCACCCCCTACTTCACGGACCCCGCCATAACCCCTTGCACGAAGTGCCGCTGGAACGCGAAGAACACCACGACCGGCACCACCAGCGACAGAAAAGCCCCCGGCGCCAGCACATCGATGTTGCTGCCGAACTGCCGGATCTGCGACTGAAGCTGCACGGTCAACGGCTGCGAAGAACTGTCCGCGAACAACAACGCCACCAGCATGTCGTTCCACACCCAGAGGAACTGGAAGATCGCAAGACTGGCGATCGCCGGCCGCCCCACCGGCAACACCAGCCGGGTGAAGATCCGCCACTCACTCCCCCCGTCCATCCGCGCGGCCTCCAGCATCTCCTTCGGCATCTCGGCGAAGTAGTTCCGCAACAGGAACACCGCGAACGGCAGTCCGTAAGCCACGTGGAACAGCACGACGCCCGGAATCGTCCCGAACAACCCGAGCTGCCCGAAGAGCTTGGCGACCGGCAGCAACCCGATCTGCACGGGCACGACCAACAGCGCGACCACAACGAGGAAGACCGGTTCCCGCCCCGGGAAGTCCAGCCACGCGAAGGCGTATCCGGCGAGCGCGGCGACGACCACCACCAGCACAGTGGTCGGCACCGAGATCAGCACGGTGTTCCAGAACGCCTGTGTGATCCCCGAATTCCCCAGCAACGCCGAGTAGTTCTCGAAGGACAACTCCCCCGGGCTGGTGAACACGGTCCACCAGCCCCCCTCCGCCGTCTCCTCGGCCGACCGCAGCGAGGACAGGAACAGCCCGGCCAGCGGAGTCATCCACACCAGCCCGATCACCACCAGGAACGCCTGCACCACCGCGTTACCCAGGACACGCCGCACCGCGCTCACCGCTGACTCCTCCGAAAACGACGGACGTTGAACACCATGGCCGGAATGACCAGGAGCAGCAGCAGCACGCCCAGCGCACTGCCCAGCCCCTGGTTGTTGCCGCCGCCGAACGACACCAGCCACATCTGCGTCGCGAGCACGGTCGCGTCCTCCTGAACGGGACCGGGCGCGATGATGTAGACGAGGTCGAAGACCTTCATCACGTTGATCACCAGCGTCACGAACACCACGGTGAGAACGGGCGCGAGCAACGGAACGGTGATCCGCCGGAAGATCTGCCACTCGTTGGCCCCGTCCATCCGCGCCGCCTCCAGCGCGTCCCGCGGCAGCGTGGACAGCCCCGCCCCGATCAGCACCATCGCGAACCCGGTCCAGATCCACAGGTACGCCCCGATGATCGCGGGGGTGACGAGCGCCGGGCCGAGCCAGGAGACGCCGTCGTAAGGGGCCGCGAAGTTGGACGAGGGCAGCTTCAGGGCGTACGAGCCACCGCCGAGCCCCGCGAACCGGAACGACCCGTCGGCCGCGGTGGTCGTACTGGCGACCGTCTCCCCGCCACGCACCGCTTCGACCGTGACCCCGGGCAGTCCGCTCTCCTCCCGGTCGACCACCCCCGGCTCCCCTCCCCCACCGGGCGTGAAGTCGAGGTACACCACACCGCGCACCTCGTCGGAACCGGCCTCTGCCGCGACAGCGGCGGGTTCGGCGTCCCCCGGCAGGTCCTTGGGAGCCACCCCGACCAGCCCCAGCACCGCCGCCGTCCCCCCGGGCGACACGTCCGCCCCGGTGACGTACGACCCGTCCGCCCGCTCGGTCAGCCCCTCACCGTCCCGCGCACGGGCGGTCGGATACGACGACGTGCCCGTGAAGGCGTCGTGCACGGACACGACGGCCGCGTTGAGCACGCCCTTGTCCGGGTCGTCGTCGTAGGCGAGCCGGAAGATGATGCCGGCGGCGAGGAAGGACACCGCCATCGGCATGAACAGCAGCAGCTTGAACGCGGTCGCCCAGCGGACCTTCTCCACCAGGACGGCCAGGACCAGCCCCAGCCCGGTCAGCAGCGTCGGCGCCACGACGACCCAGATCGCGGTGTTCCGGATGGCCTTGAGGGTGGTCGGGTCGCGGAACATCTCGGCGTAGTTCTCGCCGCCCACGAACTCGCCGCCGGAGGCGTCGAAGAAGCTGCGGCCGACGGAGAACAGCACCGGGTACACCACCAGCGCGCCCAGCAGGAGCAGCGCGGGGAACACGAACAGCAGGGCGATGACGCGCCCCCGCCGGCGCAGGCGCCTGCCGCGCGCGCCGTCGGGGTGCGCGGGCGCCGGGGGGCTCGCCTCTTTCACCAGTGTGGCGGTCACGGCCGTCAGTTCCCGTACGCCTTGGCCGCGGCGTCCTCGAGCTCGGCGGCGGTCTTCGCCGGGTCGGCCGGGTCGCGCAGGAAGTCCTGGAGGATCTTCCACTCGCCGGTGCCCTTGGTGCCGCCGAAGGCCGCGGGGGCCTGGTCGGACATGTCGAAGCGGACCGAGTCGCCCGCCTCGATCAGGGACTCGGCGGTGGCGCGGGTGACGTCGTCGCCGTAGGAGGAGAGGTCGAGCTTCCTGTTCGGGGAGAGGAAGCCGCCCGCCTCGGCCCACACGGCGGCGGCCTCCGGGGTGGCGAGGTACTCCAGGAGTGCCATGCCGGCCTCGCTGTTCCTGCCGTCCTCGAGGACGACGGCCGCGTCGCCGCCGCTGACCACGGGCGCCTTGCCGTCGCCG
This sequence comes from Streptomyces sp. NPDC051740, assembly GCF_044453165.1. Classification (NCBI taxonomy): domain Bacteria; kingdom Bacillati; phylum Actinomycetota; class Actinomycetes; order Kitasatosporales; family Streptomycetaceae; genus Streptomyces; species Streptomyces sp. NPDC051740. The sequence continues at coordinate 340,342 of NZ_JBITCL010000001.1, forward strand.
ACCGGCGGGAAGGGGAAGAAGTTCGCGTCGGTGCCGATGGTCCTGCCGAACTGGTCCTTGGCGACACCGGCGACGAAGTCGCCCTCGTACACCATGGCAGCCTTGGCCTTCGGCCCGAAGACCTTCTCCACGGAGCCGGGGAAGTCGGTGTTGAGGGCCTGCTTCCGGCCGCCCGCGACGAGCCGCTCGTCCTTGAAGAGCTTGCCGAGGGTGGTGAGCGCCTCGACGACGGTCGGGTCGGTCCACTGGAGTTCGTGTGCGGCGAGGGCGTCGTACTTCTCGGGTCCCGCCTGGGAGAGGTAGACGTTCTCGAACCAGTCGGTGAGGGTCCAGCCGTCCTGGCCGGCGACGGAGAACGCGGCGAGACCGGAGTCGGAGATCGTCCGTCCGTTCTCCAGCATGGCGTCGTAGGTCTTCGGCGGGGTGACGCCGGCCTGTTCGAGGGCCTCGGGGCTGTACCAGACGGTCGACTTGTGGGCGGCCTTGAAGTAGAGGCCGTAGAGGGTGCCGTCGACGCTGCCGTAGTTCCGCCACACCTCGGCGAAGTTGCCGTCGACGGTGGACCGCACCTTCTCGTCGAGCGGCTTGAGCCAGCCCTTCTCGGCGAACTGCTTGAGCACGCCGACCTGCGGGACCATGACGACGTCGGGGGCGTTGCCGCCCTCGATCTTACTGCCGACGACGGTGGAGACGTTGTCGCCGGTGGAGACGAAGGCGGTCTCGGCGCCGGTCTTCTCGGTGAAGGCGTCGAGCACCTTCTGGAAGTTCTTCTGCTCGCTGCCGGACCAGACACCGGCCACGGTGACGGTCTGGCCGTCGAGCGACTTGTCGCCGCCGCCGGCCGTGACGGGGTCGCCGCCGCCGCAGGCGGTCGCGCCGAGCGCGAGGACGAGGGCGGTGCATCCGGTGAGCAGGGTGGTACGTCGTCGCATCATCGTCGATGTCCCTTCGTTGGTACGGGCTTTCAGGAGCCGTCGATCCACCAGGCGGCGGTGGAGCCGGGGAGCGTCCCGGGCGGGCAGGGGCCGCTGGCGAGCAGCGGGGTGCCGGCGACCGGGGCGGGTACGGGGGCGGCGGTGAAGTTGACGGCGCAGACCAGGTCGTCGCCGCGGGTGAAGGCGAGGACGCCGGGCTGGGTGTCCAGCCAGCGGAGCGTGCCCTCGCCCAACTGGTTGAGGGCGGCGCGCAGTTGGAGGCCGTCGCGGTACAGGTGCCAGAAGGAGCGGGTGTCGGCGAGCGCCCGGTCGGTGGCGTGCTCGGCGAACCACTCGGGCTGCGGCAGCCAGGGCCGTACGCCCTCGGCGCCGGAGGTGAAGCCGAACGGTGAGGCCTGCCCCGACCAGGGCAGTGGCACACGGCAGCCGTCGCGGATCCGGGCGCGGCTGCCGGTGCGGCGGAAGATCGGGTCGGTGAGCACGTCGTCGGGCAGGTCCACGACCTCGGGCAGGCCCAGTTCCTCGCCCTGGTAGATGTACGCGGCACCGGGCAGCGCCAGCATCAGCAGCGCGGCGGCGCGGGCGCGGGCCGGGCCGAGTCCGCTGCCTTCCGGGGCGGGTTCGCCGTAGCGGGTGACGGTGCGGACCTGGTCGTGGTTGTTGAGGACCCAGGTGACGGTGGAGCCGGTGCCGGCGATGTCCTGCATGGCCTCGGAGATGACCTTGCGGAAGGCGTCGGCGTCCCAGGGGGCGCCGAGCAGGTCGAAGAAGAAGGCCTGGTGGAGTTCGTCCGGGCGGACGTAGCGGGCGTGTTCGCGGGCGGTGGGGACGGAGACCTCGCCGACCAGGAGGCGTTCGCGGCCGTCGCGGGCGGTGTACTCCTCGCACACCGTCCGCCAGTGCCGCCACACCTCGTGCACCTCGGGCTGGTTCCAGGCGAGCGGGTTGACCGAGTCGCGGGTGCGGGCGTCGGCCTCCGGGTCCGGGGAGTCGGGCAGCTCCGGGTGCTTGTACAGGCCGGCGGCGACGTCGATGCGGAAGCCGTCGGCGCCCCGGTCCAGCCAGAAGCGGAGTATGCGGTCGAACTCGGCGGCGACCTCGGGCTCGCGCCAGTTCCAGTCGGGCTGTTCGGGCGTGAACATGTGCAGGTACCACTGGCCGGGGCGGCCGTCGGGCTCGGTGATCCGGGTCCAGGCGGGGCCGCCGAACATGGCGTGCCAGTTGTTGGGCGGCTCGGCGCCGTCGGGGCCGCGGCCGTCGGCGAAGTGGAAGCGGGCGCGCTCGGGGCCGCCCGGGGCCGCGTCGAGGGCGGCGCGGAACCAGGGGTGCTCGCTGGAGCAGTGGTTGGGGACGATGTCCAGCAGCACCTTGACGCCGAGCCGCCGGGCGGCGTCGACCAGCAGGTCGAACTCGGCGAGGTCGCCGAAGACCGGGTCGACGCCGGTGTAGTCGGCCACGTCGTAGCCGTGGTCGTGCTGCGGCGAGGGGTAGAAGGGGCTCAGCCAGATCCCGTCCACGCCGAGCTTCTTCAGATACGGCAGCCCGGCCCTGACCCCGGCGAGATCGCCGATGCCGTCGCCGGTGCTGTCCAGAAAGCTGCGGACGTAGACCTGGTAGATCACCGCGTCACGCCACCAGTGGTGCCTGTTCACCCCGTTGACCTGTCTGTGAGGAGTGCTCGTTATGCATGCATGTTAGGTAGCGGAGTTGCGAGGGTGTCAATGAACGTGCGCGGGATACCGTGGAGTCACCCGGTTCATACGGGTACCTAGACGGGCATAACGGTCGCGTTTGAGACGTCCGCGTTACCTAACATGTAACTAGGGGGGGGTTCTATCGCGAGGAGACGGCGGCCAGCTCGCCCGCCAGCCGGCGCACCGCGGCCCCGGGCGTCTGCCGCCCGGTCATCGCGTCGTGCACCACCGCCTGCACCACCAGGCTCACCTGGTCGTAGTGCGGGCTCTTGGGGCGCGGGGCGGCGGCGAGCACGCTCTCGCGCAGGGTCGGCAGGTAGGGGAACCGCCGGACCAGTTCCGGATCGTCGTACAGGTCGGCCCGTACGGGCGGCAGCGCGCCGCGTGTGAGGACCTGGCGCTGTACGCGCTCGCTGGTGAGGTACGCGATCAGGCGCGCGGCGGAGTCGGGGTGCCGGGCGTGGCCGGCGACGGCCAGGTTGGAGCCGCCGAGGACGCTCGTGCCCGGACCGTCCGGTCCCGGCAGCGGTACGGCGCCGACCTTGCCGGCGACCTTCGAACCCGGCGCGGAGGCGGCGACGTAGGCGTAGGGCCAGTTGCGCAGGAAGAGCAGACGGCCGTCCTGGAAGGCCTGCTTGGACTCCTCCTCCTTGTACGTCAGCGCCTCACGGGGGATCCAGCCCTCGCGGACTCCGCGCGCGAGGAAGCCGATGCCGTCCCTGGCCGCCCACGAGTTCACGGTGACGCGTTCGCCCTCGTCGCCGAGGATGGTGCCGCCGGCCGAGTAGACGGCCTCGGCCGCGTTCACCGTCAGCCCCTCGTAGGGCAGGAACTGGCCGGCGTAACCGTCGAGGCCGTGCTCCGGGGCGAGGGTCCTCGCGGCCCGTTCGAGATCGGCCCAGGTGCGCGGGGGTGGGACGCCCGCTTCGGCGAGGACGTCCTCGCGGTACAGGAGCAGCCCGGCGTTGGTGACGTACGGGACCGCGTACAGGCGTCCGTCGTACGTCGCCGTGTCCACGACCCGGGGCAGGAAGGTGCCGAGCGGGAAGCGGTCGCGGGGCAGCGGGCGGATCCAGCCGGCGGCGGCGAACTCCGAGGTCCAGCTCACGTCGATGTTGAGCACGTCGAACCGGCCGCGCTCGCCGCCGCGCAGGTCGGTGATCATCTGCGCGCGGGTCTCGTCGGCGGAGTCGGGCAGCTCGACGAGGGTGACCTCCTCGCCGGGGTGGGTGCGGTTCCAGCCCTCCAGCACGGAGCCCAGATAGCCGGTGAGGTCACCGGCGGTGGCCAGGGTGAGCGGTCCGCGACCGCCCCCGCCGGCCTCGTCGGCCCGCGCCCCGGAGGCGACGTAACCGGTCAGGACGACGATCAGGACGAGGAGGCCCCTACCCGCGGCATGGATCCACCGCATAGGTTCCTCCCTGTACACCGGCACCCGGGCACCATCGTCCGGGGGTCAGAGGCCATGTATACCTGTTAGGTATGCGCGATACTAGGCCCTGCGGCACATTACCCACAGGACGCGAGGAGGAGAGCACGAGTGCGGCTGCCCCTCCTGGCGCTGCTCGCCCGTGGCCCGGCCCACGGCTATGAGCTCAAGCAGGACCTTGAGCAACTGCTGGGCTCCGCGTACCCTCAGCCGAACGTCGGCCAGATCTACGTCACCCTCGGCCGCCTCGAGAAATCGGGACTGATCGAGGGCGAGGACGTCGAGCAGTCGAGCCGGCCCAACAAGAAGGTCTACCACCTCACCGACGCCGGGCGGGAGGCGCTGCGCGCCTGGTACGAGGAGACGGCGGACGAACCGCGGGTGCGGGACGAGTTCTTCATGAAGCTGGCCCTGGCCCCGCAGACCGGTCTCGCCGACCGGATCGCGCTGATCAACCGACAGCGGCGCCAGTACCTGAACACCATGCGGCAGTTGTCGAAGCTGGCCGCCGCCGAGGACCGGGACAACCGCATCTCCCACCTGCTGATCGAGGGCGCCATGCTGCACCTGCAGGCCGACCTCGACTGGCTGGAGCGGTGCCAGGAGGAGCTGGAGGAGCTTCAGTGAGCGAGCGCACCGCTGAAGTGCTGCGCGCCGAAGGCCTGGTCAAGACGCACCACGGCGAGGGCGCCCCGGCGCATGCCGTGCGCGGGGTCGACCTGCGGGTGGCGCGCGGCGAGTTCGTGGCGATCACCGGTCCGTCCGGTGCGGGCAAGTCGACGCTGCTGCACCTGCTCGGCGGGCTCCAGCGGCCCGACGCGGGCAGCGTCTGGCTGGACGGCACGTGCACGGACGGCTACGGCGAGGCCCGCTGGGCGGTGGAGCGCCGCAAGCGGATCGGGATCGTCTTCCAGTTCTTCAACCTCGTCTCCGACCTGTCGGTCGCCGACAACGTGGAGCTGCCCGCGCTGCTCGCCGGGGTACCACCGAAGAAGGCCCGCGCCGGGCGGGAGGAACTCCTCGCCGAGCTGGGTCTTCAGGGCAAGGAGCGGAGCATGCCGGGCGAGCTGTCCGGCGGTGAGCAGCAGCGGGTCGCGCTGGCCCGTGCGCTGGTCAACCATCCGCCGCTGCTGCTGGCCGACGAGCCCGCGGGCAGCCTGGACAGCAAGGGCACCCGCGAGGTGATGCGGCTGCTGTCCCGCTTCCACGCGCGCGGGCAGACGATCCTGCTGGTCACGCACGACGCGCGGCTGGCGAGCGCCGCGGACCGGGTGATCAGCTTCTTCGACGGCCGGATCGCCGACGACGCCGCGCTCGACGGCGGCACCCCGCCGCGCCGGACCGGGACGTCCGGTGTGCTGGAGCTCAAGGACTGACATGCGCTTCCACGACCGCCCCGTGCCGAGGGGCTGAGGCCGGTGCGAGCCACTCTGCGCTGGGCGCACTCCGATCTGCGTACGCACCGCGGCGAGGCGCTGTTCCTGGTGCTGGCCACCGCGGGCATCGTCGCGTCGCTGCTGCTGGCCACGGCCCTGTTCGGGTACGCCACCAACCCCTGGCAGCGGGTCTTCGCCCAGGCGCACGGCGCGCACGTCACGCTGCACACCACCGCCTCCGCCGACGCGGGGGAGCTGGCCGGGCTGGACGGCGTGGAGTCCGTCGCCGGTCCCTACCCGACGGCCTCGGTCACCCTCGCCTCGGGAGGCGGCCGTGCCTCGGTGGAGCTGCGCGGCACCTCCGCCGAGCCCGGGGTGGGCCGCCCGCTGATCACCTCCGGGCGCTGGCTGGACCCGGCGGCCCCCGACGGGGTGGTCCTGGAGAGCCGGCTCGCGCGGGCGCTGCTGACCGCCCCCGGTGACACGCTCACGGTGCCCGGCACCACGCGGCGGCTGACCGTGGTGGGCGTCGCCGACAGCGCCGAGCCGCGCTACCGGCCGGGTGAGCGGGCGGGCCTGGTGTGGGCGCTGCCGTCGGCGGTGGCGGATCCGGGTGGCCAGGTGGTCGGGCTGCGGCTGACCGATCCGGGCGACACCGGGTACGCCGTGCAGCGGGCGGTGACCGAGCTGGGCGCCGGGGCGATCGGCGAGGTGGCCACCTGGCAGCAGGCGCGCGCCGAGGCGCAGGGCGACAACCGGCTGCTCGGGCAGGTGCTCGGCCTGTTCGGTCTGGGCGCGCTGGCCGCCGCCGGGTTCGCCGTGCACGGGGCGATCGCCACCCGGATCCGGGGGCACCTGCGGGACATCTCGATCCTCAAGGCGATCGGCTTCACACCCGGCCAGGTCGTCCGCGTCTTCCTGCTCCAGCACCTCGGCTACGCCCTGCTCGGGGCCGTGGCCGCCGCCGTGCTCACCGAGGCGCTGGGCGGCGCGGTGCCGGGGCGGCTCGGGGACGCGGTCGACGTGTGGCAGGGGCTGCCCGGACACACCGCGGCGCTGTTCGTCGTACCGGCCGGGGCGGTGCTGTTCATCGGCGCGACCACCGGGCTGGCCGCCTGGCGGGCGGGACGGGTGCCGCCGGTGCCGGTGCCGCGCCCGGCGGCTCCCCCGGCCGGGCGGCTGACCGGTGTGGCGCGGCGGGCGCTGGGGGCGCAGGTGCCGCCGGCGCTGGTCCTGGGCTGGCACAAGGCGTTCACCCGCCGGCCGCGTTCGCTGGGCGCGGTGGGCAGGCTGGCACTGCCGCTGCTGCTGATCGTGGTGGCGCTGAGCGCGTGGACCACCATCGACCGGTTCCACAGCAGCCCGGAACGGATGGGGCTGCCCACGGCGCTCAGTGTCCGTGCGGACGCCTCGCTGGGCGACCGGGAGACCCGCGCGCTGCTGGAGCGCGACCCTCAGGTCGCCGCCGCCTATCCGGGTGTGGAGGTGGCCGCGCTGGTTCCCGGCCAGACCGCCACCATCGCCCTGCGCGGCCTCGGCACCCGCGCGGAGCCGTACCCGTTCACGCTGGCCGAGGGGCGTGCCGCGCGCGGGCCGGACGAGGCGGTGGCCGGGCAGGGACTGCTCGACCTGCTGCACGTGCGGGTGGGCGACTGGGTGCGGATGACCGTCGGCGACCGGCCGCAGATCCTGCACATCGTCGGCCGCAGCATCGAACCGGAGAACGCCGGACGGACCATCTCCACCTCGCTGGACGCCCTCCGCGCCAACGACCCGGACCTGCGTCCGGCCCTCCACCAGCTCCGGCTGGACTCCGGCGCGGACCCGGCCGCGGTCGCCGAGCGGCTGACGGCGGCGGGCCGCGGCCATCTGGACGTGCACGCCGTGGCCAACCCGGCCGACGGGCTGTCCCCGCTGCGCGCGGTGGTCCTCGGGCTGATCGTGGTCCTCGCGCTGATCGGGCTGATCGAGCTGCTGACGGCGATCGGCGGCACGGTCCGCGAGGGCGAACGCGATCTGCTGGCGCTCAAGGCCATCGGCCTGACCCCCCGGCAGATCACCGCCGTCACGGTCACCGCCACGGCCGGTACGGCTCTGGCGGCCGTGCTCCTCGCCACGGCCCTGGGACTGCCGCTGGCGCACTGGCTGATCGACGCCCAGGGAAGATCGAGCGGCATCGGCGCGGGGATCGCCCGGCTTCCCTCCCCCGCGCTGCTCGTGCCGCTCGGCGCGGCGGCGGTACTGGGAGCCGCGGGCCTCGCCGCCCTCCCGGCGGCACGAGCGGCCCGACGCCGCCTCGCGGACACCCTGAGCGCGGTGGCCTGAGCGGCAGGGGCGCCTACGGCCACTTGCTTCTTTCGCCCCCGCCTCCCCTTCCCGTCCCGAACCCGGGGCTCTGCCCCCGGGGGACGGGAACGGGAGGGGGCGGCGGGGGCGAAAACCGCCGGCGTCAGCCGCCCCCACCGCGGACGTAGGGGTTCCCCTGCGGCGGTACGTGGGGCAGTCCCGCCGGCGGCATCGGCGGGACAGGTCCCGGCGCCGGCGGGAGGCTCGACGGGTGGGCGCCCAGCCGGATGCCGTAGCGCCGCTTCAGCCGGCCCGTCTCCGCCAGGGCGATCGCCGTGACGGTCACCGGGGCGCCCAGGATGAAGACGATGCCCATGGTGAGGCTGAGCCCGTGCAGATCGCCGGTCACGAGGTCCGGGATCGCCATCAGCCAACTGGTCACCGTGGCCAGCAGCGCCGGCAGACAGCGGTGCACGGCGGCCGTGCCGAAGAAGTTGCCGGAGACCCGTACGGCCCCGGAGGCCACGAAGACGAGCATCCACATCATCGTCAGACCGACGCCCATGATCGCGAACATGCTGTTCGAGCCGTTCGTCCACTGCACCAGCACCACCATCGCCACCACGCAGCCGATGAACAGCAGGAGCAGCTTGAGGGAGTTGAGCAGCGGCACCCGAAGCTGGCGCACGGTGCCGGTGCGCCGCCAGACGAAGAGCATCACGCCGACCGTCAGCGGGGTGAGCAACAGCAGCACCGCCGAGGCGGTCAGCGCGTTCTCCAGCAACTCCGTGACGTCGAAGCCGCCCTCCAGGACGGTGTAGACGCCGACGGAGGCGATCGCCCCGGCGATGACCCTGAAGCGCTTGAGCCGCTCGATGGACGGGTCGAGCGACTGCGGGATCCACGCGGGGTGGAACACCGCCCTCGCGACGTGATGGGGCTTCAGGAAGGTCCGGACCCTCAGCGTGCCGCCGGTCCAACTCCCGGACGTACGTGCCACCTCGTGCTCCCCCGAGCGCTCGCTGTGATGATCGCGGGGGATTCCACGGGAAGCGGACGGCGTCATGCCGCCCGCTTTCCCGCACCGGGCTCACCGCCGTCCGCGCAGCTCCCGGTAGGTGGCGACGAGGGCCTTGGTGGAGGCGTCCAGGCCCGGCACGTCGGCACCTTCGGTGAGGGCGGGTTCGACGCGCTTGGCGAGGACCTTGCCGAGTTCGACGCCCCACTGGTCGAAGGAGTCGATGTTCCAGACGGCGCCCTGCACGAACACCTTGTGCTCGTAGAGCGCGACGAGCTGGCCGAGCACGGACGGCGTGAGCTCGCGCGCGAGGATCGTGGTCGTGGGGTGGTCGCCCTTGAACGTCCTGTGCGGGACCAGTTCCTCCGGCACCCCTTCGCCGCGCACCTCGTCGGGGGTCTTGCCGAAGGCGAGGGCCTGGGTCTGGGCGAAGAAGTTGGCCATCAGCAGGTCGTGCTGGGCCTTGAGTTCGTCGCCCAGCTCGGCGACGGGCTCGGCGAAGCCGATGAAGTCCGCCGGGATCAGCTTCGTACCCTGGTGGATCAACTGGTAGTAGGCGTGCTGCCCGTTGGTGCCCGGCGTGCCCCACACCACCGGTCCCGTCTGCCAGTCGACCTCGCGCCCGTCCCGGCCGACGTACTTGCCGTTGGACTCCATGTCGAGCTGCTGGAGGTAGGCGGTGAACTTCGACAGGTAGTGCGAGTACGGCAGCACCGCGTGCGACTGCGCGTCGTGGAAGTTGCCGTACCAGACGCCCAGCAGGCCCAGCAGCAGCGGCACGTTGGACTCGGCCGGGGCGGTGCGGAAGTGCTCGTCGACGATCCGGAACCCGTCGAGCATCTCCCGGAAACGGTCCGGGCCGATGGCGATCATCAGCGACAGGCCGATCGCGGAGTCGTAGGAGTAGCGTCCGCCGACCCAGTCCCAGAACTCGAACATGTTCGCCGTGTCGATGCCGAAGTCGGCGACCTTCTCCGCGTTAGTCGACAGGGCGACGAAGTGCTTGGCGACGGCGGCCTCGTCCTTGAGGGCGTTCAGCAGCCAGGTCCGCGCGGAGGTGGCGTTGGTGACCGTCTCGATGGTGGTGAAGGTCTTGGACGCGATGATGAACAGCGTCTCGGCCGGGTCCAGGTCGCGGGTCGCCTCGTGCAGGTCGGCGCCGTCCACGTTGGACACGAAGCGGACGGTGAGGTCGCGGTCGGTGAAGGCGCGCAGCGCCTCGTACGCCATGGCGGGGCCCAGGTCGGAGCCGCCGATGCCGACGTTGACGACGTTGCGGATGCGCCTGCCGGTGTGACCGGTCCACTCGCCGGAGCGGACGCGGCCGGCGAAGTCGGCCATCTTGTCCAGGACGGCGTGCACGGCCGGGACGACGTTCTCCCCGTCGACCTCGACGACCGCGTCCCGGGCGGCCCGGAGGGCGGTGTGCAGGACGGCCCGGTCCTCGGTGGTGTTGATCTTCTCGCCGCGGAACATGGCGTCGCGCAGCCCGAACACGTCCGTGGCGACGGCCAGTTCGCGCAGCAGCCGCAGGGTGTCGTCGGTGACCAGGTGCTTGGAGTGGTCGACGTACAGGTCGCCGACCCGGAGGGTGTACCCGGTGCCGCGGTCGGGGTCGGCGGCGAACAGCTCGCGCAGCCGCACCTCGCCGAGCTCCTCACGGTGCTTGGCCAGTGCGGTCCACTCGGGCATCTGGTTGAGCCTGGTACGACCGTCTGCGTTCATCTCGGACTTCAGCCTTCTTCCTTGGGTGGCCCCGCTGCGTCCAACCTAATTGATCAGTGGTGAACGGAACGGAAGGAGAAGACGAAAGGAACCCGCTACGGTTCGGAAGCGCCCCAAAGGAGCGCGGGGCCGTGCCGACGTGCGGCTACCGCCGCGTGGGCGCGACCAGTCACGACGGCGCCGCGGACGGCTGACGGCACATCGCCGTACTGCCCCGCGGAACGCTCAGATCTCGCCGCGCAGCTTCGCAAGCGCTTCCGCGAGGATCGCCTCGCCGTCCGCGTCGCTGCGCCGCTCCCGCACATAGGCGAGGTGCGTCTTGTAGGGCTCGGTGCGCGGCGGGTCCGGCGGGTTGTCGCGGTCCTGCCCGGCCGGGAATCCGCAGCGGGGGCAGTCCCAGGTGTCGGGCACCTGCGCGTCGCTCGCGAAGCTCGGCTGTGTCTCGTGCCCGTTGGAGCACCAGAAGGAGATGCGCAGCCGGGGCGCGGACTCGCCGCGCTCGGCCTCGCCCATCGGGCCCGCCCCGACCCGGCTTCCCCGGATCGCGTTGCCACTTGCCACGGTCGTAACTCCCTGCGTGATGGTGCCGCGAAACGAGTCGGCGTGCCGCTTCGCTGCGAGCGCCTCAGTCTACGTAAGGCCCAACGCACGTCCAGTGTGGGGAGTTACCACCCCCGTATCCAGACGCAGGCCCCATGATAGGCCGCGCTCTGCTGCGCGTACCGGACATGGGGCCTTACGTGCGGAATGCCTGGGGAACGGGTGCGTGACGCGCCCTCGGGTCAGTTGCTGACCTTCATGGTGATGCCGAGCACGACGATGCACGCGAACCAGAGCAGACCGACCACGAGGGTGATCCGGTCGAGGTTGCGCTCGGCGACCGAGGAGCCGCCGACGGAGGACTGCATGCCACCACCGAACATGTCGGAGAGGCCGCCGCCCTTCCCCTTGTGCATCAGCACCAGCAGCATCAGCAGCAGGCTGAAGACGATCAGGGCGATGGAGAACCCCATAACCACGGCTGGACCAACTTCCTCGGATTCGGATGGACGACGCGGGGCCCAGCACTGTGCTGGACCCCGCAAGGGTACGACGGATCGCTGCTAGCGCATACTCGCAGCTTGCCGATTCGCCTCCGGGGCGCTCCCAGCCGGTGTCGAGCCGCCGACCGTGCTCAGCCCTTCGGGCCTCCGCGCTCCCCCACGCTCGAACACACTCGCGCGGGGGGGACCCCCATGCCGGCTCGACACCGGCCGCGCCCCTGCGGCTCACTGGTCGCGGAAACGAACGATCTTGACGAACTCGTCGGAGTCCAGCGAGGCGCCGCCGACCAGGGCACCGTCGATGTCGGCCTGCGCCATGATCTCGGCGACGTTGCCGGACTTGACGGAGCCGCCGTACTGGATGCGGACCTTGTCGGCCAGCTCCTGGCCGTACAGCTCGGCGAGCTTGCCCCGGATGGCCGCGCAGACCTCCTGGGCGTCCTCGGCGCCGCAGACCTTGCCGGTGCCGATGGCCCACACCGGCTCGTAGGCGATCACGACCGTCTCGGCCTGCTCGGCCGGGAGGTCCTTCAGACCGCCCTCGACCTGGGCGAGGGTGTGGGAGACGTGGTTGCCCGCCTCGCGGACCTCCAGCTCCTCGCCGACGCAGAGGATGGGGGTGATGCCGTGCTTGTAGGCGGCCTTCACCTTGGCGTTCACGATCTCGTCGGTCTCGGCGTGGTACTGCCGGCGCTCGGAGTGCCCGACGGCGACGTAGGTGCACTTCAGCTTGGCCAGCATCGGGCCGGAGATCTCGCCGGTGTAGGCGCCGCCGTCGTGCGCCGAGATGTCCTGGGCGCCGTACGTGATCTTCAGCTTGTCGCCGTCGACCAGGGTCTGCACGGAGCGCAGGTCGGTGAAGGGCGGCAGGACGGCGACGTCGACGGCCTCGTAGTCCTTGTCGGCGAGGGCGAAGGCGAGCTTCTGGACGTGGGCGATGGCCTCGAGGTGGTTGAGGTTCATCTTCCAGTTGCCGGCCATCAGCGGCGTGCGGGTGGTCATTGAGGTCAGTCCTCCAGTGCGGCGAGGCCGGGGAGCGTCTTGCCCTCGAGGTATTCGAGGGAGGCGCCGCCACCGGTCGAGATGTGGCCGAATGCCTGCTCGTCGAAGCCCAGGATGCGGACGGCCGCGGCGGAGTCGCCGCCGCCGACCACGGTGAAGCCCGGGGAGTCGAGGAGGGCCTGGGCGACCGCCTTGGTGCCCTCGGCGTAATCGGGGTGCTCGAAGACGCCCATGGGGCCGTTCCAGAAGACGGTGGCGGCGTCGGCGAGCTTCGAGGCGTACAGCTTGCGGGTCTCCGGACCGATGTCCAGGCCCATGTGGCCGGCCGGGATGGCGTCCGCGGCGACGTTGGTGGGGTGGGCCGGCGCCTTGGTCTTCATGTCGGGGAACTCCGCGGCCACCAGCGTGTCGACCGGCAGCACCAGCTCGACGCCGTTCTTCTCGGCGCGCTCCAGGTACTCCAGGACGGCCGGGATCTGGTCCTCCTGCAGCAGGGACGTGCCGATCTCGTGGCCCTGGGCCTTGAGGAAGGTGTACGCCATGCCGCCGCCGATGAGGATGCGGTCGGCCTTGCCGAGCAGCTCGTCGATGACGGCGAGCTTGTCGGAGACCTTGGCGCCGCCGAGGGCGACGACGTAGGGCCGCTTGACGTCGTCGGTGAGCTTCCGCAGGACGCCGACCTCGGTGGCGATGAGGTGACCGGCGTAGTGCGGCAGCCGTGCCGGGAGGTCGAAGACCGAGGCGTGCTTGCGGTGCACCGCGCCGAAGCCGTCGCCCACGTACAGGTCGGCGAGGGCGGCGAGCTGATCGGCGAAGGCGCCGCGCTCGGCGTCGTCCTTGGACGTCTCACCGGCGTTGAAGCGCAGGTTCTCGATGACCGCGACCTGCCCGTCGGCCAGTCCCGCGACGGTGGCGGTCGCGGACTCGCCGACGGTGTCGGTCGCGAACGCGACGTCGGCGCCGAGGAGTTCGCCGAGGCGCGCGGCGGCCGGGGCGAGCGAGAAGGCGGGGTCCGGGGCGCCCTTGGGGCGGCCCAGGTGGGAGGCGACGACCACGCGGGCGCCCGCCTCGGCGAGGGCCTTGACGGTGGGCAGCACGGCGCGGATACGGCCGTCGTCGGTGATGGTGGTGCCGTCCAGCGGCACGTTGAGGTCGGCGCGGACGAAGACCCGCTTGCCCGCGACGCCTTCGGAGAGGAGTTCGTCGATCGTCTTCATGAGGGCTCCCTGGCTAGAGCAACGTGTTCAGCGACATGTTCAGCGACGTGTTCGCTCGTGATCGCTCGTGATCGAAAGAGGGCGACCGTTCCGATACGTGCGTCAGGGCTCGGACAGCGCGTTGCCGCACCGGCCGAGCCCTGCACTCATATCAGGCTGCCCGCCCCGCGATCAGAGCTGGTTGCCCACGAAGACCGTCAGGTCCACGAGGCGGTTGCTGTAGCCCCACTCGTTGTCGTACCAGCCGATGACCTTCACGCTCTTGCCGTCCTGGACCATGGTCAGGGACGAGTCGAAGGTGCAGGACGCCGGGGCGTTGACGATGTCGGAGGAGACGATCGCGTCCTCGGTGTACTCGAGGTAGCCCTTCAGCTCGCCCTCGGCGGCCTTCTGGAAGGCGGCGTTGACCTCTTCCTTGGTGACCTCGCGGGAGAGCTCGACGACCAGGTCGGTGACCGATCCGGTCGGGACCGGGACGCGCATGGCCATGCCGTCCAGCTTGCCCTTGAGCTGCGGGAGCACCAGGGCGGTGGCCTTGGCGGCACCGGTGGTGGTCGGGATGATGTTCTCGGCGGCGGCACGGGCGCGGCGCAGGTCCTTGTGCGGGAAGTCCAGGATGCGCTGGTCGTTCGTGTACGCGTGCACCGTGGTCATCAGACCCTTGACGATGCCGAAGTTCTCGTCGAGCACCTTCGCCATCGGCGCCACACAGTTGGTGGTGCAGGAGGCGTTGGAGATGACGTGGTGGTTGGCCGCGTCGTACTGCTCGTGGTTGACGCCCATGACGAGGGTGATGTCCTCGTTCTTCGCCGGGGCGGAGATGATGACCTTCTTGGCGCCGCCGGTGATGTGCTTCTCGGCGTCTTCCTTCTTGGTGAAGATGCCGGTCGACTCGATGACGATGTCGACGCCCAGCTCGCCCCACGGGATGTCGGCGGGGTTGCGCTCGGAGAGCACCTTGATCGTCTTGCCGTCGACGGTGATCGTGTCGGCGGTGTGGGTGACCTCCTGCTTGAGGCGGCCCAGGATGGTGTCGTACTTCAGCAGGTGGGCGGTGGTCGCGGTGTCACCCAGGTCGTTGACAGCCACGATCTCGATGTCCGCGCCCTGCTCCAGCAGCGCGCGGAAGTAGTTGCGACCGATGCGGCCAAAGCCGTTGATGCCTACGCGGATCGTCACGAACCGATCTCCTCGTTGGTACGCCGGCCCGATGTGCCGGCGAGCTGTATTTGGGATGTCCCCGACCACTGCCGACCCTACCTCTCCGGGGCCCCGGCCGTGACATCGAGTTGCCCCATACCCGGCAGGGCGGTCCGTACCCGTCAGTAGGGTGCGGACCGCCCCGTCCGGTGCTCCGTCGTCACTCGATTTCGTTACGGATCGTCAGTGTGCGTTGACGCGAGGTGTCACCCGTCCAGGGCGGCCAGCGCCTTCCTCAGCAGCGCGGTCCGCTCGGCCGCGGAGGTGAGGTGCTCCAGGCCGAAGCCCAGCAGCACGGTGTCGCCGGTGGTGACCGCTCCGTAGGTCTGGAACAGCGCTCCGGTGCGCGTCCAGTCCTTCAGGACGGCCGGGCTGCCCGCGGGCGGTCCGGAGACCGTCCAGGCGCCGAGCGAGCTCTCGAAGCCCTCGGTGTCGGCCGCGGTGCCGCCGACCACGAGCGAGGCCTGGTCGGCGAGGACGCCGTGGCCGCCGCTGCCCGGGTCGGTGACGTAGGCGAGGGAGACCTCGACCGTCTTCCCGGCGTAGGCGCTCAGGTCGAACTCCACCTGCTGCCAGCCGCCGGCGGAGCCGGTGAGGCTGTTCCAGGAGCCGGTGGTGCCGGTCGCGGTGCAGCCGTCGTCACCCAGCGTCAGGTAGTGCTCCAGCCAGGGGTGCTCGCCCATGTAGAACCCGGCCGCGCACTCGGCCGGCACGGTGGTGCGGGTCGCGCCGCCGGCCTCGGGCAGGGTCGTCCAGTCGTCGGCGCCGGTGGTGTGCGCCTCGACGACGACGTGGTCGTAGCCCGGCTCGGTGTCCCACAGGAGCTGGGTGCGCAGGGTGGGCCTGTCGGCCGCGGCGGTGCCGGTGAGGTCGATGGTGCGGGTGAGGCGCTTGTAGCCGTCGTCGGTGTGCACGGCGGCGGCCATGGAGGAGCCGGCGTAGGGCCCGTACGGGTTGACCGTGCCGGGGAACTGTCCGGCTCCGGCGCTCGCGAACTGCGGGTACGTGTCGGCGGGCAGTTCGTCGGAGGTGACGCCGTAGGTGCCGGCCTTGTCCAGCGGGTTGCCGGGTGCGTCGCCGAGCGGGCCGGTGAAGCCGCCCAGGCCGCCGGAGCCGGTGAACGCCGTGGCCCCCGGGGTGGAGGTGCGGGAGTAGGCGCCCAGGTAGTACTGGCCGAAGTCGTCGGACAGCGTGCCGCCGCCGAGGTCGACGCTGCCGCCGGCCTGCTCGCCCGCCTCGATCAGCCGGCCGCCCTCGTTGAGGAAGGCCCGCAGCTGGAGCTGGGTGGCGATGCCCGGGGTGGCGGCGCCGGTGTGGTGGACGACCGTGTCGAAGTGGCTCAGCACGCCGAGCGCGTCCGGGGCGCCCTGCTCGGCGACGTCCCAGACCGCCGCGCGGCGGCCGTTGGCCTTCAGCGCGTCGACGTACTTCTGGGCCTGCGTGGCCTTCGCGCCCTCCTCGGCGACGACGAGGACGTCCGCGCGGGGCCGTTCGGCGACGGTGTAGGTGAAGTGCTCGCTGGAGACGTTCCGGCCGCCGCGGGCCTCGCCGGTGAACCACACCTCGACCCTGTCGCCCGGGTCCGCGTGCCTCACCTCGGCCCGGTACTCGTCGAAGTGGAGGTTGTCCTCACCGCCGTACCGCTCGCCGCCCTTCCACCGTCTGAGGTCCGCGTCGTGCGTACGGCCGCCGTTGACGCGGTACTTGAGCTCCTTGTCGCGCACGGCCTTGCGGACGACGACGGAGACCTCCTGGTCGGCGCCGCGCGCGTACGACGTGCCGAAGGCCGCCGGGGTGAAGTCCGCGGCCTCCAGGCCGACCGAGGAGGACGGCCGGTCGGGGTGGGCGGCGGTCTCGGCGACGGAGAGCGCGAACGGGATGTTCTTCGCGAACTCCTGCTGGATCAGCTTCTCGTCGTCGGGGAAGTTGAAGCCCGACCGGCAGTCGCTCGCGTTCCACTCGTCGTCGGGGTCGGCTTCGGAGACGGTCTGGCAGGTCGACATCTCGGGGGTGAACATCGCCATGCCGTTGACGTTGGCCGCGTGGCCGTCGGCCTCACCGTTGGTGGTGTACAGCTCGGAGGAGAGCTGCGGGTGGTAGCCGGGGATCGCGGAGTTGTCGGGCGTGCCGGCGAGGGCCTCGTAGAGGACGTCGTCGGGGGTCGGCGTGGCCACCTGCCAGCCGACCCCGTAGAGGAGGAGTTCGGCCGCGGAGTGGTAGTTGATGCCGTAGGTGAAGCCGATGCGCTTCTCGAAGGCGTCGATGGCCTTGGTCTCGGGCTCGGAGCCCGGGGTCGCGCCGCGGTAGGTCTGGCTGGTGGGGTTGGGGGACGAGCCCTCGTCGTCGTAGCCCCACTTGTAGGGGAAGTTGCGGTTGAGGTCGACGCCGTCGCCGGTGCTGATGACGCCGTCGCCGTTGACGTCCCGCAGGTTCTTGCGCCAGAGGCGGTTGTCGTCGTCGGCGAAGGTGTAGTCGTAGCCGTCGGGGTTGGCGGAGAGGACGAACCACAGTTCCGTGGTGTCCACGATCTTCTTGATCCGCTTGTCCGTGCGGTACGAGTCCAGGTAGTGGTGCATCAGCCGCCGGGTCATCTCCGGCGTGATCCACTCGCGCGCGTGCTGGTTGGACATGTAGAGGACCGAGGGCTTGGAGCCGTCCTTGGTCTTCTTGGCCTTCCTGGTGAGCTTCAGGGCGAGGATGTCCTGGCCCTCGACCGTCTTGCCGATGGAGACGACCTTGGTGAGGTCGGGGTTCTCCCGCGCGGTGCGCAGGATCTCCTCCCGCAGGCCGCCCGCTCCGCTGTACGGGCGGAACACGCCCTCGGCGGCGTCCTCGACGCGGGTCTCCGCGCGGGCGGAGAGCGCGTGCTCGGTGAGGTCGACGCCCTGTTCCTCCAGCTTTTCGGCCTGTCCCTCGGTGAGGTAGACCTCCACGGTGGCCGTGCCCTTGTCGGGCACCCGCTCACCGAGTTCGTGGCCGTCCTGCCCCGCCGCGAGCAGCAGGGGCACCTGCCGCTTGGTGACGTCGGCGCGGAAGACCTTGACC
Organism: Streptomyces sp. NPDC051740; assembly: GCF_044453165.1. Classification (NCBI taxonomy): domain Bacteria; kingdom Bacillati; phylum Actinomycetota; class Actinomycetes; order Kitasatosporales; family Streptomycetaceae; genus Streptomyces; species Streptomyces sp. NPDC051740. Next base: position 358,312 of record NZ_JBITCL010000001.1, read on the forward strand.
TCGTCGGGGTCGGAGGCCGCGGGGTTTCCGGGTTGTGCCTGGGCGATGGGTGCGAAGCCCGCTCCGCCGATCAGGAGCGTGCCGACAGCGAGGATCGATCTCGCTCTGTGTCTCATGAGCCCCCCAGAGAGTGGTCCGCCACAGCAGCGAACAGATGCCAGGCTCATGACACAACATGATCGAGTCAAGGGCGCCGCCACGACACGCGAAAACCGGCGCCGGTCACCCGAGTGGGCGCCGGCGCCGGTCCACTGACCGTCCGTCAGACCATGAGCTTGTCGTCCAGCTCCTCGCCGATGCCGGCCTCCGTGCCCGGGATGCCCAGGTCGGAGGCGCGCTTGTCGGCCATCGCCAGCAGCCTGCGGATACGGCCGGCCACGGCGTCCTTGGTGAGCGGCGGGTCGGCGAGCGCGCCCAGCTCCTCCAGGGAGGCCTGCTTGTGCTCCATGCGCAGCCGGCCGGCCGCGGCGAGGTGCTCGGGGACGTCGTCGGCGAGGATCTCCAGGGCGCGCTGGACGCGGGCGCCGGCGGCCACGGCCGCACGGGCGGAGCGGCGGAGGTTGGCGTCGTCGAAGTTGGCCAGCCGGTTCGCCGTGGCACGCACCTCGCGGCGCATCCGGCGCTCCTCCCAGGCCAGCACCGACTCGTGCGCGCCGAGCCGGGTGAGCAGCGCGCCGATCGCGTCGCCGTCACGGACCACGACCCGGTCCACGCCGCGCACCTCGCGCGCCTTGGCGGCGATCGACAGCCGGCGGGCGGCACCGACCAGGGCGAGCGCGGCCTCGGGGCCGGGGCAGGTCACCTCCAGGGAGGAGGAGCGACCGGGCTCGGTGAGGGAGCCGTGGGCCAGGAAGGCGCCGCGCCAGGCCGCCTCGGCGTCACAGGTGGCCCCGGAGACCACCTGCGGGGGCAGACCGCGGATCGGCCGGCCGCGGCCGTCCACCAGGCCGGTCTGCCGGGCGAGCTGGTCGCCGCCCGCGACCACCCGGACGACGTAGCGCGAGCCGCGGCGCAGTCCGCCCGGGGCCATCACGATCAGTTCGGAGCTGTGCCCGAAGATCTCCAGGATGTCCCGCTTGAGGCGGCGGGCCGCCATCGCGGTGTCCAGCTCCGCCTCGATCACGATGCGCCCGCTCACCAGGTGGAGGCCGCCGGCGAACCGCAGGATGGCGGAGACCTCCGCCTTTCTGCAGCAGGTACGGGTGACGGGGAGCCGGGAGATCTCGTCCTTCACCGCTGCCGTCATCGCCATGGGCCGATCCTTCCATGCATCCGAAAAATACGGTCGTACGCGGCGGCCAACAGCTCCGGGTCGTGCCGGGGGCTTCCGTCGGGCCTGGCCACCGGGGCCAGCTCGACCGCGGCGCCGAACCGCTCGGCGGCATCGGTCAGGGAGTCGCGGTCGGGCACGGCGGCCTCGTCGGCCAGCACCACGTCCAGGGCGAGTTTAGGGGCGTGTCGTCCCAAAACCTCCAAATGACGCTGCGGGGAGAAGCCCTCGGTTTCTCCTGGCTGCGGGGCGAGGTTAAGGGAGAGTACCCGGCGCGCCTTGGTCTCGATGAGGGCGTCCAGCAGTTCCGGCACGAGCAGGTGCGGGATGACCGAGGAGAACCAGGAGCCGGGGCCGAGCACCACCCAGTCGGCGTCGAGGACCGCCGCGACCGCCTCGGGGACGGCGGGCGGGTCGTTCGGCACGAGGTGCACGGACTGCACCTCGCCCGGGGTGAGCGCGACGGTGGCCTGACCGCGGACGGTGCCGACCTCGTCGGGCCGCTCCGGGTCGTGGCCCTTGACCAGGGCCTGGAGCTCCAGCGGCACGGCGGACATGGGCAGCACCCGCCCGTGCGCGCCGAGCAGCCGGCCCACCAGGTCGAGGGCCTGGACGTGGTCGCCGAGCTGCTCCCACAGGGCGACGATCAGCAGATTGCCGACCGCGTGCTCGTGCAGGTCGCCCTGGGACTGGAAGCGGTGCTGGATGACGCGGGCCCAGGTCTGGCCCCAGTCGTCGTCGCCGCACAGCGCGGCCAGGGCCTTGCGCAGGTCGCCGGGCGGCAGCACGCCCAGCTCGTCGCGCAGGCGCCCGCTGGAGCCGCCGTCGTCGGCCACGGTGACGACGGCGGTGAGGTCGCCGGTGATCCGGCGCAGCGCGGCGAGCGAGGCGGACAGGCCCATGCCGCCGCCGAGGGCGACGACCTTGGGCTGGGCGCCCCGGCGGCGCGGTCTCGCGCCACGGGTCTCGGCCGGCCGGCCCGCGCGCCCCTCGGGGACCGCCCTGCGCAGCCGGCTCAGCCGCGGAGTACGTGGTGTCATTCCCGTCCCATGTCCCGGTGGACCACCACCGTCTCCACGCCCTCGGCGACGAGCCGGGCGGCGAGCTTCTCCGACATGGCGACCGACCGGTGCTTGCCGCCGGTGCAGCCGACGGCGATGGTCACGTAGCGCTTGCCCTCACGGCGGTAGCCCGCGGCGACCAGCCGCAGCATCTCCGCGTACCGGTCGAGGAACTCCTTGGCGCCGGGCTGGTTGAAGACGTACGACGCCACCTCCTCGTTGAGGCCGGTGTACGGGCGCAGTTCGGGGACCCAGTGCGGGTTGGGCAGGAACCGCATGTCCACGACCAGGTCGGCGTCGACCGGGAGGCCGTACTTGAAGCCGAAGGACATGACGGTGGCCCGCAGCTCGGGCTCCTCCTCACCGGCGAACTGGGCGTCCATCTTGGCGCGCAGCTCGTGCACGTTGAGGCTGGAGGTGTCGATCACCAGGTCGGCGTCGCCGCGCAGCTCGCGCAACAGCTCCCGCTCCGCGTCGATGCCGTCGACGATGCGGCCGTCGCCCTGCAGGGGGTGCGGGCGGCGCACCGACTCGAAGCGGCGCACCAGGGCGTCGTCAGAGGACTCCAGGAAGACGGTCCGCCGGGTGACGCCCCGCGCGTCGAGGTCGGCGAGGGACTCGCGGAGGTTGTCGAAGAAGCGCCGGCCGCGGACGTCGACGACGACCGCGATCCGCGCCACGTTGCCCTGGGAGCGTGCGCCGAGCTCCACCATGGTGGGGATCAGCGCGGGCGGCAGGTTGTCCACGACGAACCAGCCGAGGTCCTCCAGACACTTCGCGGCCGTCGAACGGCCGGCCCCGGACATGCCGGAGATGATCACCAGCTCGGGGATGGCCGCCTCGGGCACCCCGGCCTTTTCCTTGCCCGTACTCACCTGTGCTCCGTCGTCCTGGCGGGCGGTCCGGTCGGTGCCGTCCCCGCCCGCCTCCTGCTGCTGTGTCCGGTCCCGCTCCGGCGCGGGTCCCGCCTCGTGCTCGGTCATCGTTCCTGCCCCCGTCGTTCGTCCGGGGCGCCCGTGGTGACGGGCTCCCCGGGAGAACCCGTCGCCTGCCCGGGTTCTTCCGTGTCATCCATGATCTCGCCCGTCGCCGTGTTCACGGCGGGGGCGGCGGGTGCCGCCTGGGCGAGGGCCGCGACGATCGTCTCGGCCGTCTTGCGGCCTATGCCCGGAACCTCGCGGATCTGGTCGATTGTCGCCGATCGCAGCCTCTTCACCGAACCGAAGTGCTTGATCAGCGCCTGCTTGCGGGACTCGCCGAGGCCGGGCACGTCGTCCAGCGGGCCGGCGCGGAAGCGCTTGGCGCGCTTGGCGCGCTGGTAGGTGATGGCGAACCGGTGGGCCTCGTCGCGGACCCGCTGGAGCAGGTAGAGGCCCTCGCTGGTGCGCGGCAGCACCACCGGGTCGGTCTCGCCCGGCAGCCAGACCTCCTCCAGCCGCTTGGCGAGGCCGCACACCGCGATGTCGTCGATGCCCAGTTCGTCCAGCGCCCGCCGGGCCGCCGCGACCTGCGGCGCGCCGCCGTCGACGACGACGAGCTGCGGCGGGTAGGCGAAGCGTCTGGGGCGGCCGTCGTCCTCCGTGAGGGTGTTCCCGGGCGGCTCGGCGAGGCCTCCGGGGGGTCCTTCGGCGCCGGGGGCCTCGCCGTCGGTCCACTCCCCCGTGCGCTCCTTCTCCGCGAGGTAGCGCCGGAAGCGGCGGGTGATCACCTCGTGCATGGAGCGGACGTCGTCCTGCCCGGCGAAGCCCTTGATCTGGAAGCGGCGGTACTCGCTCTTGCGGGCCAGTCCGTCCTCGAAGACGACCATGGAGGCCACCACGTCGTCGCCCTGGAGGTGCGAGATGTCGTAGCACTCGATCCTGAGCGGGGCACTGTCCAGCTCCAGGGCGTCGGCGATCTCCTCCAGCGCGCGCGAGCGCGTGGTCAGGTCGGAGGCGCGCTTGGTCTTGTGCAGCACGAGCGCCTGCTGGGCGTTGCGCTCCACGGTCTCCATCAGGGCCCTCTTGTCGCCGCGCTGCGGGATGCGCAGGGAGACGCCGGAGCCGCGCCGCTCCGTCAGCCACTGCTGGACCGGCTCCACCGGGTCGGGCAGGGCGGGGACCAGGACCTCCCGGGGGACCGCGTCGCCGGTCTCCTCGCCGTAGAGCTGCTGCAGCGCGTGCTCGACGAGGGCGCCGGTGGTGATCTCCTCGACCTTGTCGGTGACCCAGCCGCGCTGGCCGCGCACGCGTCCGCCGCGCACGTGGAAGATCTGGACGGCCGCCTCCAGCTCGTCCTCGGCGACCGCGATCAGGTCGGCGTCGGTCGCGTCGGCGAGCACGACCGCGCTCTTCTCCATGGCCTTCTTCAGCGCCCCGATGTCGTCGCGCAGGCGCGCGGCCCGCTCGTACTCCATCTCCTCGGCCGCCTCCGCCATCCGCCGCTCCAGACGGCGCAGGTAGGCGCCCGTGCGGCCGGCCATGAAGTCGGAGAACTCCTCGGCCAGCGCGCGGTGGTCCTCGGCGGAGATGCGGTCCACGCACGGCGCCGAGCACTTGTCGATGTAGCCGAGCAGACAGGGGCGGCCGGTGCGGGCGGCGTTCTTGAAGACCCCGGCCGAGCAGGTGCGCACCGGGAAGACGCGCAGCAGCAGGTCCACGGTGTCCCGGATCGCCCACGCGTGCGTGTACGGACCGAAGTACCGTACGCCCTTCTTCTTGTGACCGCGCATCACCTGGACGCGCGGGAACTCCTCGTTCATCGTCACCGCGAGGTACGGGTAGCTCTTGTCGTCGCGGTACTTGACGTTGAACCGGGGGTCGTACTCCTTGATCCAGGAGTACTCCAGCTGGAGCGCCTCGACCTCCGTGGACACCACCGTCCACTCCACGGAGGCGGCCGTGGTGACCATGGAACGGGTGCGCGGGTGCAGCCCGGCCAGGTCCTGGAAGTAGTTCGCCAGGCGCTGGCGCAGGCTCTTCGCCTTTCCGACGTAGATCACCCGGCGGTGCTCGTCGCGGAACCGGTAGACCCCCGGCGAGTCGGGGATCTCACCCGGTTTGGGGCGGTAGCTGGAGGGGTCGGCCATGTCTCACACCCTACTGGCGGGGACCGACACCGCGGCGGGCCTGTGGACGGCGGGGCCCGGCCGGGTCCGGATGGGTTACGGCGTGCGGGAAACGGGAAGGTGGGGGTTCCGTACCTCGGGTGATCGGCGGACGGCCACGAGGGCGGTCAGGAGTCGGAGGGCTGGTCGGATGCGACAGACGCGGATCGAGAAACCACGACGGCCGGCCCGCACCCGCCGGTACGCGGACGAGACGTCCGGCATCGCCGGCTCCCTCGACCCGCGCGATCCCGACATCGTGCGCGCGAAGCGCCTGCGGGCGCGGCCGGCGGGCGGGGACGGGGCCGGTACGTCGTAGGGAGGGCGTGTGCCGCCGTCGTGGGCCGCTGTTGGGCGTCAGGTGTTGTCGGGACTTGGTCAACACGCTTCAATGCGGGGGAACTCCGGGCCCTGAACGGCGGCGTACGGATGTGAAGACTCCGCCGCGTCGGCGGGGGGCGGCTCCGGGGTGCCCGCGCGACGGCCCGACCAGCCGTCGCGGACTTCGCAGAAAGGCCCCTGCATGCCGCACGCCACACCGCACGCGGACCTCGTCACCGCGGAACTGGACTCGGCCCTGCAAGGCGGCCCCTTCCACGTCGCCCTGCGCGCGGCGATCGCCGCGCGGGGGCTGCCGTTGCAGCGGGTGCAGCACCATCTGTCGCGCCACGGCGTGACGGTCGGCGTCACCAGTCTGAGCTACTGGCAGCAGGGGGCCCGCCGCCCGCAGCGCCCGGAGTCGCTGCGCGCCGTACGGGCGCTGGAGGAGATCCTGCGGCTGCCGGAGGAGTCGCTGATCCGGCTGCTCGCCGAGCCGGACGAGCACACGGCGGACCGCCACTCCCCTGGGCGGTCCTACCGCTCCCTGGTCGAGGCCTCGGGCGTACGGGAACGGCTGCTGGCCGAATTCGGCGCCCCGCGCGACGGCGGGCTGCACACCCTGGGGCACCACGAGCGGATACGGATCGGGGCGCGCCGCGAACTGGCGGAGCGCGAGTCGCACCACATCGTGCGTGCCCACCGGGACGGCGTCGACCGCTATGTGGCCGTCCACCACGGCGACCCCGGTGCCGTACCGGAGCGGATGACCGTGCGGGCGCTGGAGAACTGCCGTACCGGGCGTGTGCTCCGGCACCGCGAGACCGGGGTGCTCGCGGCCGAGCTGCTCTTCGACACCCGGCTGCGGACCGGTGAGACCTTCCTCTTCCGCTACGCCGTCGAGGACGGCACGGCGGGCGTCTCCCGCGAGTACGCGCGCGGGACGGAGTCCCCCGGCGGCCAGTACGCGCTGCAGGTGTGCTTCGGCTCCGGGACGCTCCCGGTGCGCTGCCACCGGTTCACCCAGCACTCGGCGGCGGCACCGCGCGGCGGCCACCAGGAGCTGGTGCTCAGCGGGCGGCACCGCTCGGTGCACCTGGTGGAACCGCGCGTGCGGCCGGGTTACGTGGGGATCGCCTGGGACTGGGAGTGAGTCCGGTCAGGTCTGCGGCCTGACGACCAGTGTGCCGTTCTTCACCTCGACGGCCAGCGTCTTCAGGGGCGCCACGGCCGGCTCGCGCAGCACCTTGCCGGTCGTGGCGTCGAACTCGCTGCCGTGGCAGGGGCAGATCAGCTTCGTGCCCTCGAGCTTGTTGATGGGGCATCCCGCGTGGGTGCAGACGGTGTCGTACGCCTTGAGGGTGCCGTCCCCGCTCCGGCTGACCACGACGTTGTGGTCCCGGTACAGCTTCGCGCCGTCCTCGGCGACCTCGCTCTCGGGGCCCAGTTCGACGGGGCCGGTCAGCGGGGCGGCGCCCTCCTCGGTGCCTCCGCACGCGGTGAGGCCCAGTCCGGCCACGGGGGTCAGGGCCGCGCCTCGCAGGACGGTACGGCGGGTCGCGGCGGGTCGGCGGGTGGGCATGAGGGCTCCACGGGTGGGACGGCGGTGCGCGGGCGGACATCGGGGACGATACCGGGAGCGATCGTTCCGGCTGTGGGCGGGGGCTGTCGTGGGGGGCCGGGCAGGCGCCCGCAGGCGTTTACGCACGTCCGGCGGATGGGATACGGTCCCCACCCGAGAAGCGGCACGTGGTGCACGGCGGTGCGGAGTCGGCAGGTCGTGGAGCCCGGTCCTTCGGAGACTTTCGGAGACCTTCGGAGAAGGGAACCCTTCGTGATCGTCGTGGCCGGTGAGGCACTGATCGACCTGGTACCGCGCGGCGCGGGTGCGCTCGCGGCGCTGACGCCGGCGCTCGGCGGCGGCCCGTTCAACACGGCGGTGGCGCTGGGCCGCCTCGGCTCCCCCACCGCGTTCTGCTCCCGCGTGTCGCGCGACGCCTTCGGTACGGCGCTGCTGGACCGGCTGCGGGAGACCGGCGTGGACGTGTCGTCGGTGCAGTACGGCGACGAGCCCACGACGCTGGCCGTCGCCACGGTCGGCACGGACGGCTCGGCGGCGTACTCCTTCTATGTGGAGGGGACCGCGGACCGCCTGTTCACGGCCCCCGGCACCTTGCCGGCCGGCACCCGCGCGGTGTCCTTCGGGACCTGCTCCCTCGTGCTGGAGCCGGGCGCGAGCGCGTACGAGGAGCTGATGCGCACCGCCTCCGCGCAGGGCGTCTTCACCGCGCTGGACCCCAACGTCCGGGCGGGTCTCATCCCCGACGCCGACGCCTACCGGGCCCGGTTCCAGAGCTGGCTGCCGTCGGTGTCGCTGCTGAAGCTGTCCGCGGAGGACGCCGAGTGGCTCGGCGGGTCGCCGAAGGAGTGGCTGGCGGCCGGTCCGGCGGCGGTCGTGGTCACCCGGGGCGGGGACGGGCTGACCGTGTTCACCCGCGACGGCGGCGAGTACGCCGTGCCGGGTGAGCGGGTCGAGGTGGTGGACACGATCGGCGCCGGTGACACGGTGAACGCGGCGCTGCTGCACGGACTCGCGGTGCGGGACGCGCTCAGTGACGCGGGGGTGGCCGCGCTGGGCGGTGAGGGCTGGGCGGACCTGCTCCGCTTCGCGGCGCGCGCGGCGGCGGTCACCTGCTCACGCGCGGGCGCGGAACCGCCGTACGCCCATGAGCTGGAGCCGGAGGACGTCTGACGCACGCACGCGCCGGGCCGCACGGGTTTCCGTGCGGCCCGGCGCGTGGGAGTGCGGGCCGGTCAGGCCTTGGTCGCCCGCGTCGTCTTCTTCGCGGCGGCCTTGGTGGCCGGCTTCCTGGCGGCCGTCTTCTTCTCGGCCGTCCCGTCGATCGCCTTGGTGGCCGTCTTCCTGGCGGTGGCCCTGGCGGCGACCGTCTTCTTCGCCGCCGTCCTGCGCGGGGCCGGCGCCTGCGCGGCGTCGCTGATCCGCTCCGCCCCCAGGATGTCCCTCAGGAACTTGCCCGTGTGGCTGGCCGGGACGCCGGCGACCTGCTCCGGGGTGCCCTCCGCGACGACCAGGCCGCCGCCGGAACCGCCCTCGGGGCCCATGTCGACGACCCAGTCGGCGGTCTTGATCACATCGAGGTTGTGCTCGATGACGATGACCGTGTTGCCCTTCTCGACCAGGCCGGACAGGACCTTCAGCAGCTTACTGATGTCCTCGAAGTGCAGACCGGTGGTCGGCTCGTCCAGGACGTAGACCGTGCGGCCGGTGGAGCGCTTCTGCAGCTCGCTGGCGAGCTTCACGCGCTGTGCCTCACCGCCGGACAGGGTGGTCGCGGACTGGCCGAGCCGGACGTAGCCGAGACCGACGTCGTTGAGCGTCCGCAGGTGGCGGGCGATGGCCGGGACGGCCTCGAAGAAGTTCATGGCCTCTTCGATCGGCATGTTCAGGACGTCGGCGATGGACTTGCCCTTGTAGTGGACCTCCAGGGTCTCCCGGTTGTAGCGGGCACCGTGGCAGACCTCGCACGGGACGTACACGTCCGGGAGGAAGTTCATCTCGATCTTGATGGTGCCGTCGCCCGCGCAGTTCTCGCAGCGGCCGCCCTTGACGTTGAAGGAGAAGCGGCCCGGCATGTAGCCGCGGACCTTCGCCTCGGTGGTCTCGGCGAACAGCTTGCGGACGTGGTCGAAGACACCCGTGTACGTCGCCGGGTTGGAGCGCGGGGTGCGGCCGATGGGCGACTGGTCGACGTGGACGACCTTGTCGACGAGGTCGTCGCCGTCCACGCGCGTGTGCCGGCCGGGGACGCTGCGCGCGCCGTTCAGCTCGCGGGCGAGGTGGGTGTACAGGATGTCGTTGACCAGCGTGGACTTGCCGGAGCCGGACACACCGGTGACCGCGGTGAAGACGCCCAGCGGGAAGGACACGTCGATGTCCTGGAGGTTGTTCTCGCGGGCGCCGTGCACCGTGAGCCGGCGCGACGGGTCGTGCGGGCGGCGGATGTCGGGCAGCGGGATGGCCTTCTTGCCGGACAGGTACTGGCCGGTCTGCGACTCGGCGTTGGCGAGCAGCTCCTTGAGGGAGCCGCTGTGCACGACCTTGCCGCCGTGCTCGCCGGCGCCGGGACCGATGTCGACGATCCAGTCGGCGACCTTGATGGTGTCCTCGTCGTGCTCCACGACGATGAGCGTGTTGCCCATGTCGCGCAGCCGGACCAGGGTCTCGATCAGCCGGTGGTTGTCCCGCTGGTGCAGGCCGATGGAGGGCTCGTCGAGGACGTAGAGCACGCCGACGAGTCCGGAGCCGATCTGGGTGGCCAGGCGGATGCGCTGGGCCTCGCCGCCGGAGAGGGTGCCCGCCGCGCGGTTGAGCGAGAGGTAGTCCAGGCCGACGTCGACCAGGAACCGCAGCCGCTCGTTGACCTCCTTGAGCACGCGCTCGGCGATCTTCTTGTCGCGGGCGGTGAGCTTCAGCTCGCCCAGGAAGTCCGCGCAGTCGCTGATGGACATCCCGGAGACCTCGGCGATGGACTTGCCCATGACCGTGACGGCGAGGACGACCGGCTTGAGCCGGGTGCCCTCACAGGCGGGGCAGGGCACCTCGCGCATGTAGCCCTCGAAGCGCTCGCGGCTGGCGTCGCTCTCGGCCTCGCTGTGCCGGCGCTTGACGAAGGGGACGGCGCCCTCGAAGGCCGTGGTGTACCGGCGCTCGCGGCCGTAGCGGTTGCGGTAGCGGACCTCGACCTGGGTCTTGTGGCCGTGCAGCAGGGCCTTCTTGGCGCGCTGCGGCAGTCCGGCGAACGGGATGTCGGTGCGGAAGCCCAGCGCCTCCGCGAGGGCGCCGATCAGGCGGCCGAAGTAGTCCTTGGTGTGGCCGTGCGACCACGGGTGGATGGCGCCCTCGTCGAGGCTCTTGTCCGGGTCGGGGACGATCAGCTCGGGGTCGACCTCCATGCGCGTGCCGATGCCGGTGCACTCGGGGCAGGCGCCGAAGGGCGAGTTGAAGGAGAAGGAGCGGGGCTCCAGCTCCTCGAAGGACAGGTCGTCGTACGCGCAGTACAGGTGCTCGGAGTACATGCGCTCGCGCTCGGGGTCGTCCTCGGGGAGGTCGACGAAGTCGAGCACGACCATGCCGCCGGACAGGCCGAGGGCGGTCTCGACGGAGTCGGTGAGGCGGCGCTTGGCGCTGTCCTTGACGGTGAGGCGGTCGACGACCACCTCGATGGTGTGCTTCTCCTGCTTCTTCAGCGTGGGCGGGTTGGAGAGCTGGACGGTCTCGCCGTCCACCCGCGCGCGGGAGTAGCCCTTGGTCTGGAGGTCGGCGAACAGGTCGACGAACTCGCCCTTGCGCTCGCGCACCAGCGGGGAGAGCACCTGGAAGCGGCTGCCCTCCGGCAGTTCCAGGACCCTGTCGACGATGGCCTGCGGCGACTGGCGCGCGATCGGGCGGCCGCACTCGGGGCAGTGCGGCTTGCCGATGCGCGCGAAGAGCAGGCGCAGGTAGTCGTAGACCTCGGTGATGGTGCCGACCGTGGAGCGCGGGTTGCGGGAGGTCGACTTCTGGTCGATGGAGACCGCCGGGGAGAGGCCTTCGATGAAGTCGACGTCCGGCTTGTCCATCTGGCCGAGGAACTGCCGGGCGTACGAGGAGAGGGACTCCACGTAGCGCCGCTGCCCCTCGGCGAAGATCGTGTCGAAGGCCAGCGAGGACTTGCCCGACCCCGACAGGCCCGTGAAGACGATGAGCGAGTCGCGCGGGAGGTCGAGCGAGACGTTCTTGAGGTTGTGCTCGCGCGCTCCACGGACGATGAGACGGTCGGCCACGCCGGTCCGCACCTTTCTTGAGAGAAGTGACAGGGGCGGGGCCCCCGTCTTTCCCAGACTAGGGGGAGCCACTGACAACGCCGGTTCGGATTCACGGGTTGTCAACAAACCCCGGCTCTCCAGCATGCCCGACGCCGAACACGACCATATAGCACGTGCATTCGATTTAGGGCGCGGCTTCACCACCTTCACCCGATGGTGTGACGGGACTAGGGTCAGCACCATGATTGATCACGCTGATGACCTGGCGTCTGTACAAGCAGCGACCGAGCGGCTGCTCACCGCGGTCGCCGCACTGGACGACGCGGCTGTGACCCAGTCGTCACGGCTGCCCGGCTGGACCCGCGGTCATGTGCTGGCCCATCTGGCCCGCAACGCGGACGCCCTGGTGAACGTCCTCGAGGGCCGGCCCATGTACGTCTCCGGCGAGGCCCGCGACGCCGACATCGAGCGGGACGCGCCGCGCCCCCTCGACGCGCACCTCGCCGACCTGCGGGAGAGCGGGGAGCGCTTCCGCGCGGTGGGCGCGGCCCCTGCGGACCCGTCGCGCACGGTGGAACTGCGCAACGGGGTCACGGACCGGGCGGAGCGGTTGCCGTTCCGGCGGTGGGTCGAGGTGGAGCTGCACCACGTGGACCTCGGGATCGGCTACGAGCTGGAGGACCTGCCGGCGGACTTCACGGAGCGGGAGATCGACTTCCTCGCGGCACGGTTCGCCGGCCACCAGGGCGTGCCGTCGACCGCCCTGGCCACCATGGACGGCCGGACCTGGACGACCGGCGGCGGGGCGGACGGCGGCCCGGTCGCGGTCGAGGGGACGGCCGCCGACCTGCTCGGCTGGCTGGCCGGCCGCCGGGACGGCGCCGCCCTGACGGTCAGGGGTGGCGGTCTCCCGTCACTTCCCCCGCTGTAGCACCTGTCCCGCGCGGGTTCCCGCTATAGGCTGGCGGCCATGACGTACAGCGGTCGGGTGACGGTCGGCGGCCCAGCCGACGTGCACGAACTCAAGGACCTGATGATCACCAAGATCGCGGTCGGCCCCATGGACAACAACGCCTATCTGCTGCGTTGCCGGGCCACCGACGAGCAGTTGCTGATCGACGCGGCCAACGACGCGGGGACCCTGCTGGGGACGATCGGTGACGACGGCATCGCGTCCGTCGTCACCACCCACCGGCACGGCGACCACTGGCAGGCACTCGCCGAGGTCGTCGCCGCCACCGGCGCCCGCACCCACGCGGGCCGGGAGGACGCCGAGGGCATCCCCGTGCCGACCGACGTGCCGGTCGACGACGGCGACACCATCCGCGTGGGCCGGGTGGAACTCACCGCCCGCCACCTGGTCGGGCACACACCCGGCTCGATCGCCCTGGTCTACGACGACCCCCACGGACATCCGCATGTGTTCACCGGGGACTGCCTGTTCCCGGGCGGTGTGGGCAACACCCACAAGGACCCGAAGGCGTTCGCCAGTCTGATCCATGACGTCGAGACCAAGATCTTCGAGGTTCTGGCGGACGAGACCTGGGTCTATCCCGGGCACGGCGACGACACCACCCTGGGCGCGGAACGCCCGCATCTGCCGGAGTGGCGCGCGCGGGGCTGGTGAGACGGGGCTTACGCCTCCGCCGCTCCGGGGCCGGCCAGCGCGGCGATCCGCTCCACCGCGAACACGTACCCCTGCACCCCGCATCCCGCGATGACCCCGTCGGCGCGCAGGGAGACGTAGGAGTGGTGCCGGAAGGACTCGCGCCGGTGGATGTTGGAGATGTGGACCTCCATCACGGGCAGGCCGTCACAGGCGTTGAGGGCGTCCAGGATGGCGACGGAGGTGTGCGAGTAGGCGCCGGGGTTGACGACGATCCCGCAGTGGTTCGACCGTGCCTCGTGGATCCAGTCCACCAACTGGCCCTCGTGGTTGGACTGGCGCAGATCCACCGTGCCGCCCCGCGCCGCCGCCGCCTTGGCGCACATCGCCTCCACGTCGGCGAGCGTGTCGGAGCCGTAGATCTCCGGCTGGCGCTGTCCCAGCAGGTTCAGGTTGGGGCCGTTGAGGATCATGATGGGGGCGTTGGCCAGGTTGCGGGGCACGGTTCCTCCGGTCCTTCGGGGTGGGGCGGTCCTCGCCGGAACCGCTGCTCGAACCGGTTTATCACGCTGCGCCGCACGGCCGTCGAGCCCTGCCCCGGCCCGCACCGGGCGACCGCGTGGCCGTGCTCCGGACGCTTCCCGGCACTGCTCGCGGGCCGCCCGGAGAACCAGGCCTCCGGGCGGTCCACGAGCGCCGGGGAACGCGTCCTGCGCCGCCGGGCGACGTACTCCCCGCTAGGGGTTGAGCGCCAGTTCCAGATAGGCCGCGAGCAGCACCAGGTGCACGCCGCCCTGGAGTGGTGTGGCCCGCCCGGGGACCACGGTCAGGGCGCCCACCACCATGGTCAGGGCGAGCAGCACCATATGGGTGTTGCCGAGGCCGAGGACAAGCGGGCCGGGGAGCCAGAGGGAGGCCAGCGCGACGGCGGGGATGGTCAGGCCGATGCTGGCCATCGCCGAACCGAGCGCGAGGTTCATGCTGGTCTGCACCTGGTTGCGGCGCGAGGCGCGCACCGCGGCGATGGTCTCCGGGAGCAGGACCAGCAGGGCGATGATCACACCGACGACGGAGTGGGGCAGCCCGGCGGCGTCCACTCCGGACTCGATCGTGGGCGAGACCCCTTTGGCCAGCCCGACCACTCCGACCAGGGCCAGGCCCAGCAGTCCGAGGCTGATCAGGGCGGTGCGCGTGGAGGGTGCCTCGGCGTGCTCCTGCTCGGAGGCCGCCGCTTCGCTCTGCTTGACGATCGGCAGGAAGTAGTCGCGGTGTCTGACGGTCTGGGTCGCCACGAACAAGGCGTAGAGGGTCAGTGAGGAGACCGCCGCGAACGTGAGCTGCACGGTGGAGAACTCCGGGCCCGGCTTGCTCGTGGTGAACGTCGGCAGCACGAGGCTGAGGGTCGCCAGGGTCGCGACCGTGGCGAGGGCCGCGCCGGTGCCTTCCGAATTGAACACCGCCGTGCCGTGGCGCAGTGAGCCCACCAGCAGGCTCAGTCCGAGAATGCCGTTGACGGTGATCATCACGGCCGCGAACACGGTGTCCCTGGCGAGCGTCGCGCTCTTGTCCCCGCCGTCGAGCATCAGCGTGACGATGAGCGCCACCTCGATGACGGTGACGGCGACCGCGAGGACCAGGGAGCCGAAGGGTTCACCGACCCGGTGCGCGACCACCTCGGCGTGGTGCACGGCCGCCAGCACGGATCCCGCGAGAACCGCGGTCACCAGTACGACGACCCAGCCGGGCAGTTCGCGTCCCCAGGTCAGGATCAGCAGAACTACGGCGAACGCCGGCACCAGGGTCGTCCACTGTGCCGCGAGTGACCTGAGCCGAGCGGTCATGGGGCGATCGTCGCAGACGTGAACGGGCGGCGCACCTCACCGCAGCTCTCCGACCACCGGCCGACCGTGGGGGGCGCGGGGGGTGTCACCGCCGCACGGCGTGCCCCTCCGCTCCGCGATCCTGATCGTCCCGGGGTCATCATGGTCACGCATGGCCTCCTCGTACGAGTCGTGTTCGGTCGGCGCCGGCGGGCGGCGCGGAGTGGGAACGAACGGGACCGGGAGCGGTGGTCGGCGATGTGCTGACCTCCGCTCCCGGTCCCGGCGTTCCGGTGTCCGACAGGGTCAGACGTCGATGTCGTTCTTCACGGGGTCCTGGCCCCCGCCTGCCGCCGCCTCGGCCTCGGCCTGCTTGCGGGAGGCCAGCAGGCTGGTGATCGTGGTGACGATCAGGACCGCGCAGATGACGCCCAGCGAGACCGGGATGCTGATCTCGGGGACGTGCACCCCGGACTCGTGCAGTGCGTGCAGCACCAGCTTCACGCCGATGAAGCCGAGGATGATCGACAGGCCGTAGGACAGGTGGACCAGCTTCTTCAGCAGGCCGCCGATGAGGAAGTACAGCTGCCTCAGGCCCATCAGCGCGAACGCGTTCGCCGTGAACACGATGTACGGGTCCTGGGTCAGGCCGAAGATCGCGGGGATGGAGTCGAGCGCGAACAGGATGTCCGTGGTGCCGATGGCGAGCATGACTACGAGCATCGGGGTCATGACCCGCTTGCCGTTCTGCTCGATCCACAGCTTGGTGCCGTGGTACCGGTCGGCCACGCCGAAGCGGCGCTCGGCGGCCTTGAGCAGCTTGTTCTCCTCGTACTCCTCGTCCTCCTCGTCGGCCCGGGCCTCCTGGATGAGCTTCCAGGCGGTCCAGATCAGGAAGGCGCCGAAGATGTAGAACACCCACGAGAAGCTGGCGAGGATCGCGGCGCCCGCGGCGATGAAGATCGCGCGCAGCACCAGGGCTATGAGGACGCCGATGAGGAGTACCCGCTGCTGGTACTGCGACGGCACCGCGAACTTCGCCATGATCAGGACGAAGACGAAGAGGTTGTCGACGCTCAGCGACTTCTCGGTGATGTAGCCGGCGAAGAACTCGCCTCCGGCCTGGCCTCCGCCCCAGATCAGCAGGCCGAGTCCGAAGAGCGCGGCCAGGACGATCCAGACGATGGTCCAGATTCCGGCTTCCTTGATGGATACGTCATGCGGTTTGCGGCCGATGAAGAAGTCGACCGCGATGAGGGCACACAGGCCCACGATCGTCAGGACCCATAGGGTCAGGGAAACATCCACTGCGCCTCCGGCAGATACATCACACGGCAAATGTCAGCGTCGTCGCTGCCGGAGGTCTCTTCCACCCGGGCCTCCGGCGCTTGGCTGCGTCCGGACGGTCCTTCGGGCCGACGCCCCGGGATCTGGCCTGATCCGTATTGACGGGGTCGCCGCACAGACAGGGAGTACTCCCCTCCGTGCGGTCAACAGTACCCAATCACCAAGGATTGGCAAAGGGATGGGTAAAGAAAGATACAAAGCCCCAGGTGAAGGAGCTTTACTCGAGCTTGGCCAAAGGTGCCGGGACGTCACCTGTCCCATGAGCGGCGGGCCGCCGCGACCTGGGTGAGCACCTGGTGGAGGACCTGGCTGCCCGGCGGCACGAGCGGCGGCTCGTACGTCCAGGCGTGGCCGACCCACGGGTCGGCCAGATGGTCATCGGGCACGGAGGTCAGTCGCAGCAGCGAACGCCACAGCGGGTCGAGGAGCGGACCGTAGCCCGCGGACTCCTCGCGGTCGGCGACCATCATCAGATGGACCCCGACGGCCGGGCCCTCGTCCGCGAGGTAGCGCAACTGGTTCACGGCCCGGTCGTCGAAGCCGTGCGGGAAGTCGTTGACGATCAGCAGCTGCTGGGAGGTGTCGAAGCCGGGCGGCAGCGCGTCCGGGGCACCTCCGCGCAACGCCATCTGCACCAGGTCGACCCGCTGCGTGAGCCGGCCCAGCACGTCCGTCACACCCGCGGCGCCCTGGGCGGGCGGGGCCGCCAGCACACCGGTCTGCGTCAGCGGCGCCAGCGGCTGCGCCCCGGATCCGGCCGGGTCGATGACGTGCACGGTGAACTCGCCCGCCGGGTAGACGGCGAGCAGCCGGGCCGCGTGCGCCACCGCCGTCTCCATGGCGAGGCGCCGCATGTCGTGGGAGTCGGTGAACGACCCGTCGACCGAGTCGGCCCGTCCGCTGTCGATCCACAGACCGCGCTCCAGCGGCAGCCGGAGCAGCATCGGGATGCGGATCCGGTCGGCCTCTGGCAGCCACAGGTCGCCCAGGCGCAGTGCCATGGGTATCTCCATCGGCACCCGGTAGGCGTGCCAGGCGGGGTTGTCCCAGCGGGCGAAGGCGGGGGGCAGCGCGGGTTCGACGACGTCGGCCTCGGCGACGAGCTGGACGAGGTCCCGGTCGAGGACCTCTCGCGCCTGGTCGACGAGGTGGGTGTACCGGGCCCGGGCGGCCTCGCGGGCGGCGTCGCCCTGACCGCCGATCCGGCTGCGCGGGTCGGAGAGGGTCTGCTCCAGCTCCTTGTCCATGCGGGACTCGGCGAAGTCGACGGCGCTGCGGTAGGCGGCGGTGGTGCGGGCCAGGTCCTCGAACATGCCCCAGACCTGGTTGTAGAGCCGCTCCTCCATGGACCAGCCGGTGGCGTCCCCCGCGACGGGCTGCGCGGGCTGTCCGGGCTGCGCCGGCGGCGCGGTGGGCGGGGGCGGCGGTGGGGCGGAGTTCCGCCGGCCGGGGTGGCTGTAGTCGATCGGGCCGCCGGTGGTGGCGGACGGGTCCGCGGCGCCGGCTCCGCCGTACGCCGGCTGCGGTCCGGTCTGTCCCGGCCCACCGGCCGGCTGCCCGCCGTACGACGGCGGTACGGGGCCGGGGGCGCCCTGCGGTGCGGTGCCGCCCTGGTCGGGGCCGAGGGCGGGGGCGGCCGGCTGACGGGAGCGGTCGCCGTCGGCCGGGCGGGGCGGGGGCGCCTGCACGGAGCGGGCGAGGCCCCGCGCGACCGCCTCGTCGATGGTGCCCGCGAGCGGTACGGCCTCGGGCAGGCCCTGGTCGGTGAGGAGGTCGGTCAGGCCGCCCGCGTAGCCCTGGCCGACGGCGCGCACCTTCCAGGCGCCCTGCCGCCGGTAGAGCTCCAGCGCGACGACGGCCGACTCGGCCTCCAGGCCGGTGATGGTGTAGCTGGCGATCTCGCCGCCGTCCAGGCCGGTGACGGCGACGAAGGGGGCGGCCACGGCGCCGAACCGGGCGGGTCCCGGGCCGCCCGGGGCGGGCAGGGCGAGCAGCACACTGACGCGGTGCACCGCGTCCGTCATGGCGTCCAGGTCCACCGCGAGACGGTGGTCGGCGGCCGCCTGCCGCGACACCTCGAGACCGGGCTGGGTGGGCGCGCCCGGGTGGGCCACCCACTCCACTCCGTGGATCCGGCCGTTCTCGTCGCCGAGCGCGGCCACGGCCACGACCGGCGTGCCGGCCGAGACCCTGATCTCCAGACGGGACTGGGAGAGCGGGTGGTTCTGTCCCCGCACCAGCTCGGCCGTCATCGCCTTCGTCCCCCTGTCTCGCGGTGGTGGCTGCTCGTATCGCCCGTGGTACCTAGAGGACCGGCAGGATCGCTGGCATCAGGTCCTGGAAGGTGCGGCCGTTGGCCGGGTTGCCGAGGGCCGTCATCGTCCAGCCCGTGCCCGTGCGGTGCACCTTCGCCATGAGCTGGGCCGTGTAGGCGCCACCGCCGGCCAGCGTGTAGCGGGCGAGCTCCTGGCCGTTGGTCTCGTCGACGAGGCGGCAGAACGCGTTCTGCACCTCCTGGAAGGTCTGGCCCGTGAAGGAGTTCACGGTGAAGACGATCTGGTCGATGTGGACCGGGACGCGCGAGAGGTCGACGAGGATGGCCTCGTCGTCGCCGCCCTGGCCGACACCGCCGACGAGGTTGTCACCGGTGTGGCGCACGGAGCCGTCGTCGCTCACCAGGTGGCGGAAGAAGACGACGTCGACCGGCTGCTTGTCCGCGAACAGGACGGCCGAGGCGTCCAGGTCGATCTCCCGGGTGCGCGAGCCGAACAGGCCGCGACGGGGAGCCGCCTGCCAGCCGAGACCCATGCGCACCGCGGTCAGGCTGCCACCGTCGTTCTTCTGCAGACTGATGGCCTGACCCTTGGTCATGTTGACGGTCACGCGCTGATTCCCCTCTCGAACTTCCCCTGTTACCGCGCAATCGCGGTTGACCAGAACCCTACGCAGGGGCACTGACAGCGACGTACCCGGGACCGCACTTTGTGTCGTTCTTGCAACACATCGCGTACGCGGCCGTCAGGACAGGCCGGCCTCCTGCATCTGCCGCAACTCCTTCTTCATCTCGGAGACCTCGTCGCGCAGCCGGGCCGCGATCTCGAACTGCAGGTCGGCCGCGGCGGCCCGCATCCGCGTGGTGAGCTCCTCGATCTGCTCGGCGAGTTCGGCGGCGGGGCGGTCGGTCGGCGCGGTCTCGGCGGCCTTGCCCCTGGCGCCCTTGGCGCTCTTCGCACCCTTGGCCGCCTTGGTGCCCAGGGAGGGCACGGGCGCCTTGGCACCGCCGTCCTTCCTGGCCTGGCGGTAGCCCGAGCCGAGCAGTTCCTCGGTGTCGATGTCCTCGCGGGCGATCTGCGCGACGATGTCGTTGATCTTCTTGCGGAGCGGCTGGGGATCGATGCCGTTCGCCTTGTTGTACGCGACCTGCTTCTCCCGGCGGCGGTTGGTCTCGTCGATGGCCTTCTCCATCGCCGGGGTGATCTTGTCGGCGTACATGTGGACCTGGCCGGAGACGTTGCGCGCCGCGCGGCCGATGGTCTGGATCAGGGAGGTGCCCGAGCGCAGGAAGCCCTCCTTGTCGGCGTCGAGGATGGCGACCAGGGACACCTCGGGCAGGTCGAGGCCCTCGCGCAGCAGGTTGATGCCGACGAGGACGTCGTACTCGCCGGCGCGCAGCTCACGCAGCAGCTCGACCCGGCGCAGGGTGTCGACGTCGCTGTGGAGATAGCGCACCTGGATGCCGAGTTCCAGGAAGTAGTCGGTGAGGTCCTCGGCCATCTTCTTGGTGAGCGTGGTGACCAGGACGCGTTCGTCCTTCTCCACGCGGGTGCGGATCTCGTGCACCAGGTCGTCGATCTGGCCCTCGGTGGGCTTGACCACGACCTCGGGGTCGACGAGGCCGGTGGGGCGGATGATCTGTTCGACGGTGCCGTCCGCGCGGGAGAGCTCGTACTGGCCGGGGGTGGCCGACAGGTAGACGGCCTGCCCGATGCGCTCCTGGAACTCCTCCCACTTCAGTGGCCGGTTGTCCAGGGCGGAGGGGAGCCGGAAGCCGTGGTCGACGAGGGTGCGCTTGCGGGAGGCGTCGCCCTCGTACATGGCGCCGATCTGCGGGACGGTGACGTGCGACTCGTCGATGACGAGGAGGAAGTCGTCCGGGAAGTAGTCCAGCAGGGTGTTCGGCGGGGAGCCGGGCGAGCGGCCGTCGAAGTGCATCGAGTAGTTCTCCACGCCGGAGCAGGAGCCGATCTGGCGGAGCATCTCGATGTCGTACGTGGTGCGCATGCGCAGCCGCTGGGCCTCCAGGAGCTTGCCCTGCTTCTCCAGCTCGGTCAGGCGCTCGCCGAGCTCCTTCTCGATGTCGCCCACCGCGCGCTCCAGCCGCTCGGGGCCCGCGACGTAGTGGGAGGCCGGGAAGACGTACAGCTGCCGGTCGTCGCTGATGATCTCGCCGGTGAGCGGGTGGAGCGTGGAGAGCGCCTCGATCTCGTCGCCGAACATCTCGATGCGGACGGCGAGCTCCTCGTAGACCGGGAAGATCTCGATGGTGTCGCCGCGGACGCGGAAGGTGCCGCGGGTGAAGGCCATGTCGTTGCGCGTGTACTGGATGTCCACGAAGCGGCGCAGCAGCTCGTCCCGGTCGAGCTCGTCGCCCACGCGGAGGGGGACCATGCGGTCCACGTACTCCTGCGGGGTGCCCAGGCCGTAGATGCAGGAGACGGAGGCGACCACGACGACGTCACGGCGGGTGAGCAGCGAGTTGGTCGCGGAGTGGCGCAGCCGCTCGACCTCCTCGTTGATCGAGGAGTCCTTCTCGATGTAGGTGTCCGACTGCGGGACGTACGCCTCGGGCTGGTAGTAGTCGTAGTACGAGACGAAGTATTCGACCGCGTTGTTCGGCAGCAGCTCGCGGAACTCGTTGGCCAGCTGGGCGGCCAGGGTCTTGTTCGGCGCCATCACCAGGGTGGGGCGCTGGAGCTTCTCGATCATCCACGCGGTGGTGGCGGACTTGCCGGTGCCGGTCGCGCCGAGCAGGACGACGTCCTTCTCACCTGCTTCGATGCGCCGGGCGAGGTCGGCGATGGCCGTCGGCTGGTCGCCGCTCGGCTGGTAGGGACTGACGACCTCGAAGGGCGCCACCGTGCGTTCGATCTGGGAAACGGGCCGCATGCCATCCACCGTACGGCCCCCCACTGACAACGGGTCCGGATCAGCGGCGCTGCGGGGTCCGGGAGCGGTGTTCCACGGGGCCGCGGGCCCGCAGCCGCGGGCGTGCCGGGGAGTGGTGGGCCGGGGAGTGGGCGGGGACGCCGGGCTTGTGCTCGACGGGGGGTGCGGCGGGCCCGCCGGCGACCATCAGCGGGTCGAAGACCACCACGACGCCCGCGAGGACGAGGAAGGCGAGCGGGCCGATCATCATCGGTCCGAGCAGGGCGGCCGCCGGTTCCCCCGTGGCGGGCTCGGCCGTGCCGTGGACGTGCACCTCCAGCGCGGCCATGCCGGTGTAGTGCATCCCGGTGACCGCGAGCCCCATGACGGCGCTGGCGCCCACGCTCCACAGGAAGCCCCGTACCTGTCCGGCCGCCCACAGGGCGGCGCTGGCGGCGGCCATGGCGATGGCCACGGACGCGGCGACCGTGAGGCCGTCGTACTTCAGATATCCGTCGAGGCTCATCCCGGCCATGCCGAGATAGTGCATCGAGGCGATGCCGAGGCCGGTGATGGTGCCCCCGGTGAACAGGGCCGTTCCGGAGGCGCCCTTGTAACCGACGATGAAGACCCCGATGCCCACCATGACGATGGCGACGGCCAGACTCGCGAACGTGATCAGCCGGTCGTAGTGGATCGGTGTGCCCTCGATGGTGAAGCCCGTCATCGCGACGAAGTGCATCGTCCATATGCCGGAGCCGATGGTCGCGGCCCCCAGGGCGAGCCAGCCGGGGCGCCAGGAGCGGGACATCCTGATGGCCCTGGTGGTGCAGCGCAGGCCCAGGGCGCCGCCGAGACAGGCCATGAGGAAGGCCACCACCGGTGTGACCAGACCGTAGCTGAATCCGTCGACCGTGCCTTGCATGCGCGGCTGCCTTTCCCGACACGTATGTCCCGCAACGTCCTGATATACCCCCCTCCTGGCGCCGTGACGGCGGCCAGGAATGACGCAGAGAGTATGACCCCCACCGGAATGGTCGAACGACTATCCGGCAAAGAAACACGCCCTTGCCCCAGGTGTGTGGCATCGGTGTGCGGAGTCCGGACGACACCGTTCGGTCCACGGCCATCCCGCACTCATCTCACGTCGACCCTCTGCTGTCACAGTTGAACCGACCGTGACCGCTCGACGCGAGGAGTACACATGCACGCACGCACTGTCACCGCCTCGGCCACCGCGCTCCTGGGCACCGCCGCCCTCCTGCTCCCGCTCTCCCCCGCGCGGGCCGCGGAGAACTCCGCGCGGCCCCTGGTGATAGCCCACCGGGGCGCGTCCGCGTACGCGCCCGAGAACACCCTGGAGGCCGTCGACAAGGCCGCCGCGCTCGGCGTCGACTGGGTGGAGAACGACGTCCAGCGCACCAGGGACGGTGAACTCGTCGTCCTGCACGACGACAGCCTGCGGCGCACCACCGACGTCGAGGAGGTCTTCCCCGACCGGGCCCCCTGGAAGGTGAAGGACTTCACCGCCGCGGAGATCGCCCGGCTGGACGCGGGCAGCTGGTTCGGCTCCGCGTACGCGGGCGCGCGCGTGCCGACGCTGGAGCAGTTCGTGCACCGCGTCGAGCGGCACCGCCAGAAGCTGCTGCTGGAGATCAAGAACCCTCAGCTGTATCCCGGTGTGGAGCGGCAGATCGTCAAGGTGCTGGGCAACGAGGGCTGGCTGGACCGCCGGCATGTGCGGAACCGGCTGGTCGTGCAGAGCTTCAGCGCGGACAGCGTACGGACGGTCCACGATCTGCGGCCCGCGGTGAAGACGGGCTTCCTCGGGACGCCGCCCGTGTCGGACCTGCCCGCGTACGCGGCCTTCACCGACCAGATCAATCCCTCGCACGGTTCCCTCTCCGCCGGTTACGTCGCCGCCGTGCACGCCTTCAAGGGGGCGCGCGGCAAGCCGCTGGAGGTGTGCACCTGGACCGTGAACGACGCGGCCGCCGCCCGGCGGGTCGCCGGGTTCGGGGTCGACGGGATCATCACCAACACGCCCGACGTGGTGCGGGACGCGGTGCGGGGCTGAGGCGTCCGCCCGGGGCGTTGTCAGTGGCGGGCCGTACGGTGGTGCGCATGGACAGCCATGGGCGGTACGAGCAGCGGGTGGTGTGGGCCGTCGTCGGCACCGGCATCGGCCCGCTGCTGCTGGCCGCGACCCGTGAGGGCCTGGTCAACGTCGTGTTCCACGCCACCGACGAGGTGCGCGGCAGCGCGCTGGAGCGGCTGGCGTCGCGGCTCGGCACCGATCCCGTCGAGGAGCCCGACTCCCCGCTGCTGGCCGAGGCGATACGGCAGGTCGAGGCGTACTTCGCGGGTGAGCGGCGGGACTTCGAGCTGCCGCTGGACTGGTCGCTGATCTCGGGCTTCAACCGCGAGGTGCTGCGGGAGCTGGCCGCCGGGGTGCCGTTCGGCTCGGTCGTCGGGTACGGCGATCTGGCCCGCCGGGTCGGCCGGCCCGGCGCGGCCCAGGCCGTGGGCATGGCGATGGGCGCGAACCCACTGCCGGTGGTCGTACCGTGCCACCGGGTCGTGGAGAGCGACGGCGGCATAGGCGGCTTCGGCGGCGGCCTGAAAACAAAACGCCACCTCCTGACCCTGGAGGGCATCCTCCCCGAGCCCCTGTTCTGACCCACCCCACCACTCCCGCGTCCCCACGGGCAGTCGTGCCGCCGCCCCGCTCTCCGCGGGCGATCGTGCCGCAGGGCGGCACGGTTGGGCGCGACGGCACCCCGCAAGCGCCGGGCTGCGTAACCCCACCCCCGCCCCACACAAACGCGAGGCACCTCACAAGGCGCCGGGCTGCGAAGCCACCCCGGCTCACACCAGCGCGAGGCACCTCGCAAACGCCGGGCCGCGCAGCCGCCCCCGCTCAGTCGTAGTGCCGCGCCTCGAACACGTTGCCATCCGGGTCACGGAAGTAGAAGCTGCGCCGCGCCGCCCCCCGCGCCCCGAAGGAGTCACGCGAGACATCCGACACCGGCACGGACCCCTCCTCCAGCCGACTGCGCAGAGCGTCGAAGTCCGAGGCCGTCAGCGACAGACAGACATGGTTCACCGGATGCCCCGAACTCTCCGCCGCACCGGGCAGCATCCGCATGCGCTCCGCCTTGGCCCGCGGCATGAGATCGAGGATCGTCTCCTCATTGACCCGCACCGAGGGAAACGGCGCCTCACCGACGGAGTACTCGGTGAGCCGGACGGGCTCCAGGCCCACGGCCTTCTCGTAGAAACCGGCGGCGGCGATGGGATCGCTCACCCACAGGACGATGTGGTCGAGGCGAGTCGTGTTGTCCGTCATGACTCCCAGCCTCCGCGACGCCCATGACCGCGCGCAAGGGGGTTTGGCCCGGTGCCCGGCCCGCCAGAGATGAGGGAGAACCGGCAGACAGGAGGCAGACCCGTGGTGCTCATGGTGTCCGAAGAGGTACGGGAGGCGATCGCCGCGGCCCGCCCCGTGGTGGCCCTGGAGTCCACGATCATCGCCCACGGACTGCCCCGGCCGCGCAACCTCCAGGTGGCGCTGGAGCTGGAGGCGGCCGTACGGCGGGAGGGCGCGGTACCGGCGACGATCGCCGTGCTGGACGGACGGCCCCGGGTCGGCCTGGACGAGGACCAGTTGGAGCGGGTCGCGGGCGAGGACGGCATCCGCAAGCTGGGCCATCGTGACCTCCCGCTCGCGGTGGCCGCCGGGGCGAGCGGGGCGACCACGGTGTCGGCCACGGCCCTGCTGGCGGCGCTCGCGGGCATACGGGTGTTCGCCACCGGAGGGCTCGGTGGCGTGCACCGGCAGTGGACGGTGACCCAGGACGAGTCGGCCGACCTCGGCCTGCTGGCGCGGACCCGGATCACCGTGGTGTGCGCGGGCGTGAAGTCGATCCTGGACGTGCCCGCGACCCTGCAGCGGCTGGAGACGCTGGGGGTGGCGGTCGCCGGATACGGCACGGACCGCTTCCCCGGCTTCTACCTGTCCGACTCCGGGCACCCCGTGGACTGGCGGCTGGACTCTCCGGCACGGGTCGCGGAGGTCATGCGGGCGCAGGACGCGCTGGACGGACCCGAGTCGGCGCTGATCGTGGCCAACCCGGTCCCCGAGGGGGAGCAGTTGGATCCCGGACTGCACGCGCGGGTGCTCGACGAGGCACTGCGCGCGTGCGAGGCGGAGGGTGTCACCGGTCAGGCCGTCACGCCGTTCCTGCTCGACCACCTGGTCCGGCACACCGACGGCGCCTCCCTCGCCGCGAACCTGGCGGCGGTCCGGGGCAACGTACGTCTGGCCGCGCGGGTCGCGGCGGCCTGGGCCGCCGGGGAGTGACGGACGCGGTGCGGGGCGGGGCGCTGCTGGTCGTCGGCGATGTGATCACGGATGTGGTCGCCCGGCACCGGGCGCCGCTCGCGCCGGGGACGGACACGGCGGCGGTGATCCGGACGGTGCCGGGCGGCGCGGGCGCCAACGTGGCCTGCTGGGCGGCGTGTCGGGAGGGTACGGAGGTGCGGCTCCTCGGGCGGGTGGGCGAGGACGCGGCGGACTGGCACGAGCGGGAGCTGGCCGCCTGCGGGGTCCGCCCGCTGCTGGTCGTGGACGGACAGGCGCCGACGGGGACGGTGATCTGCCTGGTCGACGAGGGCGCGGCGGCCGAGCGGACGTTCCTCACCGACAGTGGCGCGTCGCTGCGGCTGGACCCCGGCGACTGGTCGGACGCGTTGCTGGACGGGGTGGCGCGGCTGCATCTGTCGGGCTATCTGCTGTTCACCGAGCCGAGCAGGGCCCTGGCCGCGGTGGCGTCGAAGGCGGCGCGGGCCCGTGGGGTGCCGGTGAGTCTGGATCCGGCGTCGGCGGGGTTCCTCGTGCGGCTGGGCGTCGACCGGTTCCTGTCGCTGGTCGAGGGCGTGGACGTCCTGCTGCCCAGCCGTGACGAGGCGTGCCTGCTCACGGGGGCGTCCGAGGTCGCGGACGCAGCGGCGCGGCTGAGCCGGCACGTTCCGCTGGTGGTGGCCAAGCAGGGTGCCGAGGGCGCGCTGCTCGCGCGGTCCGGGGAGGTGTACGCCCGCGTCCCGGCCGTACCGGCGGTGCCACGGGACACCACGGGTGCCGGTGACGCGTTCACGGGCGCGTTCCTCGCGGCCCTGCTCGCGGGAGCCGACCCGGAGCAGGCGGCGCGGGAGGGCTGCCGGGTGGGCGCGCAGGCGGTGGAACACACAGGGGGCCGTCCGCCGGCACCCGCCTGACGAACGGGCGTCGCGATGGGCGAACTCCCTTGTCCACAGGCGGGAACAAAGCGGAATTTCCTCTTCCCACAGGCTCGCACACGACTCGTCCGGGACTGGCAGACTGGCGATCCGGAGCGCGGGAAGCAGGACGGCGCGGGGGAACCACGCAAGGAGAACCGGATGTCCATGGCAGGGAATCTGCGGAAGGTCACGAGCCTCGGCAGGGTCGGCGGGCTGCGCCGGGTGGCGCGGCTGGCGCGGCGACGGCCCCGTGTGGACCTGAGTCATCCGGCCCGCTCCCCGCTGGGCTCCTCGGTGGTCAACTGCGTGACGTACAGGGACGGTCACCGCACCGGCGCGCGCGGGGACCTGGTGGACGCGGTGAGGCAGGTGCGCAAGAGCGGGGAGGGTTTCGTCTGGCTGGGGCTGCACGAGCCGACCACCCGGGAGTTCGCCGGCATCGCGGAGCTGTTCGACCTGCATCCGCTGGCGGTGGAGGACGCGGTCGAGGCCCACCAGCGGCCCAAGCTGGAGC
This sequence comes from Streptomyces sp. NPDC051740, assembly GCF_044453165.1. NCBI lineage: Bacteria > Bacillati > Actinomycetota > Actinomycetes > Kitasatosporales > Streptomycetaceae > Streptomyces > Streptomyces sp. NPDC051740. Next base: position 385,584 of record NZ_JBITCL010000001.1, read on the forward strand.
GGTACGGGGAGACGCTGTTCGCCGTGTTCAAGACGGTCTGTTACGTCGAGCACGAGGAACTCACCGCGAACAGCGAGGTGGTGGACACCGGCGAGATCATGGTGTTCCTCGGCAAGGACTTCGTGGTCACGGTGCGGCACGGCCGGCACGGCTCGCTGGGTCCGCTGCGCGAGGGGCTGGAGTCCGGTACCGAGCAGCTCGCCCTGGGCCCGTCCACGGTGCTGCACGCGATCGCGGACCATGTGGTCGACGACTACCTGACCGTCATCGACTCGGTCCAGGATGACATCGACCAGGTCGAGACGGATGTGTTCGCGGAGTACGGCGCGCGGGTCGATCCGGGCCGCATCTACCAGCTCAAGCGTGAACTCCTCGAACTGAAGCGGGCGGTGGTGCCGCTGGGCCGGCCGCTGGAGGAGCTCGCCACCCGGCCGATCCGGGTGGTCGCCCCGGAGACACAGGCGTACTTCCGTGACGTCTCCGACCATCTGCTGCGGGCGAAGGAGCAGATAGCGGCCTTCGACGAGTTGCTGAACTCCATTCTCCAGGCGCATCTGGCGCAGGTCACGGTCGCGCAGAACGAGGACATGCGCAAGATCACCGCTTGGGCGGCGATCGTGGCGGTGCCGACGATGGTCTGCGGGATGTACGGCATGAACTTCGACCACATGCCGGAGCTGCACTGGCGGTACGGCTACGGCATGGTCATCGGGGTGATATCCGTGGCGTGTCTGCTGCTGTACCGGGCGTTCCGGCGCAGCCGCTGGCTCTGAGACCCGCTGCTCCCCACCGCCCGGCGGGGAGACGGGGTCAGCCGCGCCAGGCCGGATGGCGGGGGTCGTCGGCCCGTACCAGTACGTCGGCCGTGCCGGCGGGGTCGGTCTCCTGCTCGTAGCGCTCGAAGGCGGGGAGGGTCCAGTGCCCGTCCTCGGCGGTACGGCGGCGCAGGGCGCCCGGGGAGAGGAGGACGTGGACGCTCAGGTCGAAGGGGAACCAGTGGCGCAGGAGGAGGGGGCCGTGCAGCAACAGCACGCCGCCCGGAGGGAGTTGGACGTAGGGACTGCGGGTGGCGCGGTCGGTGACGGGGTCCCACAGGTCGGGCAGGACGCGTCCGCTCCCGCCGGGTTCGAGGGGGCCGAACACCTCGCGCCAGAGGGCGCCGGTGTCGTACCAGCCGCCGTAGTAGGACTCCAGGTCCCGGTGGCCGTATTCGAGCCGGACGGAGGCGGGTCGCAGGAAGCCCTCGGTGCCGACGACCAGGGAGGGCCGGCCACGTATCCGCAGCGCCTCGGCCACCCGCTCGGCGAGGTCTCCCGGGCGTGCGGCGGGGGCGCCGTCGAGGGCGACCCTCGGCCAGGGTCCGCCGTCGGCCGTCTTCAGCTCCAGCAGGCGCTCGGCGAGGAGGTCGCCGAGCCGGTCCCAGGTGATCGCTTCAAGTCGCACACGGCCATGATGCGCCTGCGGCCCGTCCGGCCGTGTGGGTCTCCCGGCGGTACGGGTTCGGCGCCCGGTGCCCGGCCGCCTGGAGGGAGGGGTGACGCCCGGGGCGTTCGACGGTTCTGGACGTTCGCGCACGCGCCCGCGCTCCTGGGCCATGGCCGGGGGTGCCAAGGGGCGCTTTCACTGGTGATGACGGTGGTGGCCGGGAAGGGTCCCGGCCGGAAACAGGGGTGACGACATGATCAACGGGCCGTACTTCGTGCTGACGGTGCTGGGTGTGCTCGGGACAGGGCTGGTGGCCGGGGTCTTCTGCGCCTTCTCGACGTTCGTGATGAGAGGGCTCGCGGCGCTGCCGCCGGCGCAGGGGGTGGCCGCGATGCAAGCGGTCAACGTGGCGGCGGTGCGGCCGGCCTTCATGCTGCTGTTCCTCGGTACGGCGATGCTGTGCGCGGTGGTCACGGTGGTGACGTTCGTGCTGTGGCCGGACGAGGGGACGGTCGAGCTGCTGGTGGGTGGTGTCCTGTACCTGGTCGGCTCGTTCGGGCTGACCGTGGTCGCGAACATACCGCGCAACGAGGCGCTGGCCCGGCTCGAACCGGGCGGTCCGGAGGCGGTCGCGTACTGGCCGGTCTATGTGCGCGAGTGGACGATGTGGAACCACGTCCGCGCGTTCGCCTCGGCCGGGGCGGCGGTGGCGTACCTCCTGGCCCTCGTCTGAGGGACCCGGTCGGCAGACGGTCGACGGGCGGCCGGCGGGCGGCCGGCGGGCGGCCGGCGGGCGGCCGGCGGGCGGCCGGCGGGCGGCCGGCGGGTTTCCGGGAAAGCGCTGTCCCGGCGCTCTGCGGGGGCGGGTGAGCGGACGTATCGTGGCCGGAGGAGCGCCGCCCGACGACGCACGGCCTGTCACCCGCGCACGCAAGGAACACGGCCATGGCCGATCCCAAGGGTTTCCTGACCACGCCCCGCGAGGAGTGGCCGCGCCGGCCCGTCGAGGAACGGGTCCGCGACTGGAACGAGGTGTACGTGCCGGGGGCGCTGCTGCCCATCGTCAGTGCGCAGGCCGACCGCTGCATGGACTGCGGTGTGCCGTTCTGCCACCAGGCCTGCCCGCTCGGCAATCTCATCCCCGAGTGGAATGAGCTGGTCTCGCGGGAGGACTGGCGGGCGGCGGCGGAGCGGTTGCACGCCACCAACAACTTCCCGGAGTTCACCGGCCGGTTGTGTCCGGCGCCCTGCGAGGCGGGGTGCGTGCTCGCCATCAACCAGCCGGCGGTCACCATCAAGAACGTCGAGTGCGCCGTCGCCGACCGGGCCTGGGAGGAGGGTTTCGCCCCGCCGGCGCCGCCGGAGCGGCTCTCCGGCCGGACGGTCGCTGTCATCGGTTCGGGCCCGACCGGGCTGGCCGCGGCCCAGCAGCTCACCCGGGCGGGGCACACGGTCGCCGTGTACGAGCGGGACGACCGGGTCGGTGGGCTGATGCGGTACGGCATCCCCGAGTTCAAGATGGAGAAGCGGCATCTGGAGCGGCGGGTGGAGCAGATGCGGGCCGAGGGGACGAAGTTCCGTACGTCCACGACGGTCGGGCGGGATGTGGACGCGGCGGAGTTGCGGGCGCGGTATGACGCGGTGGTGATCGCGACGGGGGCGACGGCGTGGCGGGAGCTTGCCGTGCCGGGGCGTGAACTGGCGGGGATTCACCAGGCGATGGAGTACCTGCCGCTCGCGAACCGGGTGTGTGAGGGGGATCTGGAGTCGTCGCCGCTGTCGGCCGCGGGACGGCGTGTCGTCATCGTCGGTGGCGGTGACACGGGGGCGGACTGTCTGGGGACGGCGGTGCGGGAGGGCGCCGCGTCGGTCACCCAGCTCGACATCTACGGCCGTCCGGGGGACGAGCGCGATGAGGACGCCGAGCCGTGGCCGACGTATCCGAGGTTGTACCGGTTGTCTGCGGCGCATGAGGAGGCCGGGGTGTTGCGGACGGCGCCGGTGGTGGACGCGGACGCGCGGTTGTTCGCGGCGTCCACGCTGCGCTTTGCCGGGGACGGGGATGGGCGGGTGTGTGCGCTGCACCTGGTGGGGGTGGACGCCGGGCGTCGGCCTGTGCCGGGGAGCGAGCGGGTGCTGCCGGCGGATCTTGTGCTGCTCGCGCTGGGGTTCTCCGGGCCGGAGCGGGGGGATGGGCTCCTCGCCCAGCTCGGGGTGGAGTTGTCGCCTCGTGGCACGGTCGCGCGGGATGCGGGCTTCGGTACGAATGTGCCGGGGGTTTTCGCGGCGGGGGATGCGGCGCGGGGGCAGTCGCTGATCGTGTGGGCGATCGCCGAGGGGCGGGCGGTGGCCGCGGCGGTCGATCGCTGTCTGACGGGTGCGGTGAGTCGGCTGCCGGCGCCGATCGGTCCCTATGACCGTCCGATGACGGTGTGAACCGGCCCCTGCGGGTTGTGGCTCCGGGGGCGGCCTGGCGTCATGCGGGGCGCCCGGGGTTGGCGCCGGCCGGGGTGGGCCGCGCGGCCCGGCGCGCTTTGCGGGGTGCCCCGGCGTGGGTGTGGGCCGGGGGGTTGCGCAGCCCGGCGTTTGCAGGGTGCCGTCGCACCCACCCGTGCCGCCCTGGGGGCACCTCCCAGGCCCTTAGGGCACTGGGGGAGGCACGACTGCCCGCGGAGAGCGGGGGCGGCGACCCGCGGGAACGGCGGGGAGGGCGGAAGCGACGGCCCGCTGGGTTGTGGGGAGCGGGCCGCCGTCTCCAGGGGTTACGGCTTGTGGGCCACCGCGCCGTAGCCGGGGATGATGTCGTCGTCCTGGCCCGGGATCGGGTCGCCCAGTTCGGGGCGCCAGTGATGGGGGACCTGGACGCCCGGTTCCACGAGGGTCAGGCCGTCGAAGAAGCGGGTGAACTCCTCGCGGGAGCGGAGCGCCAGGGTGACGCCCGCCGCCTTGAGCTTCTCCGTGGCCGCCTTCGACTCCTCCGGGGTGAAGTCGGACGTCGCGTGGGTGACGACCAGGTAGCTGCCCGGGGGCAGCGCCTCCAGCAGCCGCCCGACCAGCTCGTGCGCCCCGTCCTCGTCGGAGACGAAGTGCAGCAGCGCGATGAGCGACAGCGCGATCGGCTCGTCGAAGTCGAGGATCTTCCGCGCGCCCTCCAGGATGACGTCCGGATCGCGCACATCGGCCTGGAGGTACTCGGTCACCCCCTCGTCCGTACCGCGCAGCAGGGCCGCCGCGTGGGCCAGCACGATGGGGTCGTTGTCGCAGTACACGACGCGGGCGTCGGGCGCGATCCCCTGCGCCACCTGGTGCAGGTTGGGCTCGGTGGGGATGCCGGTGCCGACGTCGAGGAACTGCCGTACGCCCTGCCCGGCCAGCCAGCGCGTGGCGCGCTGCATGAACGCGCGGTTCACCCGCGCCATCACCGGCACCCGCGGGTCGAGGGAGAGCATCTGCTTCCCCATGGCCTCGTCGACCGGGTAGTTGTCCTTGCCTCCGAGGTACCAGTCGTACATCCGCGCGGGGTGCGGCCTGCTCGTGTCGATCTCCACGGGGTGCTGCCCGGTCATGAAGGACTCCATAAGTCTCTGCAACTGCAATCGCAACTGTTAGTGATCAAGTCAGTGCCAAGCCGGAAGGGGAAAACAAAGGTAGAGCGGGCAACAGGTCTCAGGACAGGAGGAAATCCGCCTCTCCCGCCTTCGCTCCCTCGATGAAGGCCGTCATCTCGGCGGAGGTGTAGATGAGCGCCGGCCCGTCCGGGTCGGTGGACTGGCGTACGGCGATCCGGCCGTCCTCGAGCTTCATCGCCTCCAGGCAGTTCCCTCCGTTGCCGCCGCTCCACGGCTTGTGCCAGCCCTCGCTGCCCAGCTCCCGCGCGGGCATGCCGTTGTAGATCCTTCCGGTGCGCGCCCGCGGGCGGGGCGGGGACTTCAGGGGGTTCAGGGGCTCCATGAGTTCCATTCACAGCTCCTTGCGGAGATCCCGGAGGATCTCCTTCGTGCGATGTGCCGTAGCGGCCTGCGCCGCCATGCGGTCCATGACCTCGAGGTGGGTCGCCACCTCTTCGCGCGCGTCCAGGTAGACGGCGCCGGTCAGGTACTCGCTGTAGACCATGTCCGGCAGTTCGGGCATGGCAAATCGGAACAGCACGAACGGCCCGTACGTGCCGGGATGGGGCCCACCGGCGAACGTGGCGATCTGCAGCGTCACATTGGGCAGCTTCGTGGCCTCGAGCAACTTGTCGATCTGCGCACGCATCACCTCCGGGCCGCCGACCGGGCGGCGGAGCGCGGTCTCGTCCATCACGACCCACATCCGGGGCGCGTCCTTGCGGGTGAGCAGTTCCTGCCGTCGCATGCGCAGGTCGACGTGGCGCTCCATCTCCTCGGGCTGGGTCTGCCCGATGGCCCCGGAGCGCAGCACGCCGCGTGCGTAGTCCTCGGTCTGGAGCAGCCCGGGGACGAAGTGGGGTTCGTAGCTGCGGATGAGGGAGGCCGCGCCCTCCAGGCTGACGTACATCGAGAACCAGCCGGGCAGGATGTCGTGGAAGCGCTGCCACCAGCCGGGCCGGTTGGCGTCCTCCGCCAGTTGCACGAAGGCGTCGGCCTCCTCGTCGGAGACGCCGTACTCCTTCAGCAGCATCTGGAGGTACGGGATCTTGAGCGCGACCTCGGCCATCTCCATGCGGCGGACGGTGGCGGGCGCGACACGGAGGATGCGGGCCGCTTCCTCGCGTCTGAGTCCCGCGCGTTCCCGCAGGTCCAGCAGGCGCCGGCCGAGGACGACCTGTCCCACCGTCGGCGCGGACCGGGGTTCGCTCACACTCCACCTCCTTCGAACAAAAGCCGACAGCTCGGCGGCGCCACTCGGAGATCCGTCCGAAGATCCATCCCGTCCGAAATCGAATTCGAACGGATCTTCGACGATCCCAACTGGCGCCGCGCGAGGTGCTGTTGCGAGCAGTGTGCCACGCCCGTCCAGAACGTCACACCGCACTCTGCATTTTTCAGAGTGACACTTGCCAAGTGTTCATGGCGGGGCGATAGTGGCAAGCGTGATTCCGTCCGCGCCCTTAGGAACAGACGCCGCCGCAGGGTCCATCGGCCTCGGCGCCGCCTCGGTGTCCGCCCCCTCGGGGGCCGCCGCCGAGCGCCGGTTCCGTTTCGAACTGGCCGCTCATCCGGGTTCCCCGGCCCAGGCCAGACGCCTGACGAGGGCGCGGCTGACCGGCTGGTCGGTGTGCGAGGACACCTGCGACACAGCGGCTCTCATCGTCTCCGAACTGGTCACCAACGCCATCGTGCACACGGCGAGCAGCCATGTGGTCTGCGAGCTGCACGACGGTGGCGAGCTGGTGCGCATAGCCGTGCGCGACGAGGGGTGCGCGCCGGACCAGCCGCGGGCGAACACCCGGCAGCAGCCGGAGGACGAGCACGGCAGGGGACTGCTCCTCGTCGACGCCCTGTGTCATTCGTGGGGCGCGCACGAGAACGGCCCCGGACTGCTGGTCTGGGCCGACCTCCCCCGCACGGCGGACAGCGGTGCCACCGGGCACGGTCCCGTGGAGCCCACCGACGACCTGGGCTGGGGCGCCCGCCCGAAGCCGGGCCCGCCCGGCACCCCGGACGACGAACCGGACCGCCCCCACGGCCCCGTGGAGGGAAACCACGGCCCGAGAGCCGGAAGCCACAGCCCGACGGCGGGAAACCACGGCCCGACAGCCGGAAGCCACAGCCCAGTGACAGGAAGCCACAACCCGAGAGCCGGAAGCCACAGCCCGACGGCGGGAAACCACGGCCCGACAGCCGGAAGCCACAGCCCAGTGACAGGAAGCCACAGCCCGGCAGCGGAGAACCAGGTCCGCACCCCGCCGCACCAGCGCACCCCCCACCCCCGGGGCCGGGCGTGACAGGCGGCGTACCCGGCACCCGCGTGCTGAGCCTGGACTCACTGGTGCGGATCCGGCGCGAACGGCACGCCCCCGGCGCCCGCGCCCCCCGGCGGCTCCCCGTCCCCGACGGCATGACCGCGCCCATGGGCTGCGACGCGGTGGCGGTGCCCGCCCGCTTCGGCCCGCTGGTGATGCCCCGGCTGCCCCGCGTGGGCTGCGTGTACGCCGATGACGCGCACTGGTGGTGGCTGGTCCCGTCCGATTCCGACTACGCCATGGAGTGGCCGGCCCCCGCCCACTACGCCACCGGCGCGGTCCTCCCCGGCCCCTCGGACGCTCCCGGCGCCCCGGAGCTCCCCGGCCTGATCCACCGCCCCGACGGCACGCTCCCCTATACGCCGCCGATTCCGCTCTATCTCGCCCTGTGCCGCCTGACGGGAACGACCCCCACCTGGTCACGCCCCGTCACCGCGTGACCGGGCGCCCCGGCCCCGCTACGCCGCGACGTCGCCGCCCCCGCCGTCCCCCCGGACGATCACCAGGAACATGTCGGTCGCGAGGTCCATGACAACCTCGGCGGGCAGACCCTCCAGGCGGCGCGCGTGGGCGAACTCCTCCGCCGGCCATGAGCCACGCGGTCCACCTGCGGGAAAGCGTTCGAGCACCGTTCGCCCGTTCACCCTGCCACCTCCATGCTGCGTTGTACTCGTAGAGTTAAACGCCAACCATGGGGTGAACGCCTCGCTCAGTGACGGTACTGAGACGTAGTTGACACCCGTTCACCGCCAAGTGTGATCGGACTCTCGGCTGATCGCACCAAAGGGTCACCCTCCGTACCGGCCGCCGCACCGATCGTGCCGTCAGCGTGCGGCGCGGGCGTGGTCCGGGGTGAGTCGGACCGTGACGTCCCCTCGTGCCCGTACGCGGTCCGCGAGTTCGGTCAGCCGCCGGACGTGCCGGGGGTCGGGGCGGCCGGTGTCGTCGAGGTGGACGGCGCAGGCGGTGATGGTGTCGACGAGGAGTTCGAGGGTGGCGGCGGTCTCGTCGGTGCCGTCGGCGTGCCGGGCGAGCGGGGGGAGTTCGGCGGAGGCGAGGGCGATGGCCGTACGGGCTTCGGCGAGGGTGCGGTAGGCCTCGCGGCGCAGGGCCCAGCGGGTGGCGCGGTCGTCGGAGTCGCCGAGTACGTGGTCGAGGTAGGCCTGGGCGGCGCCGGCCGCCTCCGCGAGCCGGGCGCGGATGGCGGCGCCGCCGCGCTGTCCCGGCAGCGGGAGGTGGCCCGCGACGAGCACGACGGCGCAGGCCAGCAGGGTCTCGCCGATGCGGCCGACGGAGGCCTGGGGTTCGCCGCCGGCCATCACCAGGGCGAGGACGAGCACGGTGACGACGGCGGTCTGCGCGGCGAAGTGCCGGGTGGCGACGGGGATCAGCGCGCCGCTGACCGTGACCAGGGCGACGAGTCCTTCCGGGCGTGGCAGCGCGGCGGCGAACCCGGCGAACAGGAGCGCCCCGAGGACGGTTCCGGCGGCCCGGGACAGGACGCGGGAGGCGAGCGGTCCGAGGTCGGGTTTGACGAGGAAGACGGCGGTGGCGGGCAGCCAGTACCAGTGTTCGTGCTGCCCGTACCAGCGGGTGTGGTGCAGGGCCTGGGCGAGGGCTGCGCTCATCCCGAAGCAGAGGGCGACCCGCAGCCCGTACTCCCGGCCCCGGACGCCGAGGACGGTCCGCAGTGCGGCGCTCCGGGAGCGGTTGCGGCCGTGCAGGTCACCGCCGTCTCCCCGGTCGAAGGCCTCGGCGGCGCGCAGGAGGGCGTCGTCGAGGGCGCGCAGGGCGGGGACGGTCCGGGAGGGGGCGGGCAACGGGCCGGTGGGAGTGCTGCCCCGTACGGCGGTGGCGAGGCGCCGGGGTCCTTCGGAGGCGCGGGCCGGTACGGGCTCCCCGGCCCAGGCGAGTGCGGTGGCGGCCTCGGCGAGCGGGAGGGCGGCGGCGTACTGGGCGTGCAGCCGGCGTTCGGCGCCGGAGGAGGCGTAGCGCCGCAGCCGGGGGCCGGCGAGTGCGTCCTGCGCGTGGTCGAGGGCGGCGGTGAGCGCGGCGCGCCGCGCGGTGGCGGTGTCCGTCCCGGTGGCGTCGAGCAGGTCGGCGACGGCGGCGTACACCCCGGCGACGGCGTTCCGCTCCCCGTCGAACCGGAAGCCCCCGGCGAGCGATCCCGGTGTGGGCAGCGCGAGCCGCAGCAGGAGCAGCCAGGCCGCGCCGGCGAGGAAGGCGAGGGCCCGCTGCCAGCCCGGTTCGGGCAGCGGCATCCCGGCGCCGACGGCGGCGCCGACCAGGAGCTGCGTACCGACGGAGGAGCCGACGGGCCCGAGGGCGCTGACCCCGCCGGCGACGAGACCGAGGCCGGTCAGCAGCAGGGTGAGCAGGACGGCGGGGACGTGATCCCCCGCGTACGTCCCGACGGCCAGCCCGGCCGCCCCCGCGAGCGCGGGCCCGCCGATACGCCCGACGGAGGCCCGGCGGCTGCCCGGCCGGTCGTTGATCCCGGCGAACATGGCGCCGATGGCGGCGACGACGCCGAGCGTGGGCCGTCCGGCGAGGACGGCGGCGAGCAGCAGCGGCCCGCCGCCCAGCGCGCCGCGCGTGACCGCGCTCCACGGGACCGGTCCGCGCTGGGCGCGCAGGGCGTGGGCCAGCCACGGGGGTACGGCACGGGTCACGGGGCTCCAGTCGTCGCGTCGGGGGCGGGGCGTGCTCGCGGGCGACGGTGACCGGGCAGGAGGAAATGCGCCCTCCACGGTAATCGGTGTGGTGGAAGGGGAGCGAACGGCCGTGTTTCCGTGCGGTGACGATGCGGGCGGGAACGGTCCGGCGCCCCGTGACCCAGGTCGACGGCCCCGCGATCCAGGTCGACGGCCACGTGACCCGGGTCGACGGCCACGTGACCCGGGTCGACGGCCACGTGACCCGGGTCGACGGCCACGGGGCACAGGTCGACAGCCACACGGCACGGGTCAACGGACACGTGACCCGAGTCGACAGCCACGCGGCACGGGTCGACGGGCGCGTCGTCGAGCAGTTCGAGCCCGGCTACCCGCCCAGCGCCCGCGGCCGGAGCGCGCACGGGTTCGCCCGCAGGGCGGAGACGCTCGTCTCCGCCGGAACGACCCGGAGGGCAGTGGGCCTGGAGGTCATGGCCCAACACACCGGCCACGAGCTCACCACGGACACACTCCACGGCCCCCTGCTCACCGCGGTCGTCGACGAGCCCGACCACACCGCTCTCCACCACCCGGACCCGCCGCTGCCGTATCCGGACGAGCCCCCGGGAAGCCCCCGGCCCCTGGGCCGTCCCCTGGGCATCCTGCCGCCCGGGCACAAGCGGGCGCCGGGCACGCCGTGACCGGTCGCGTCCGAGGAACCCGGCAACCTTTCCGGCGGCCGTGACGACCATCGAGTCGGAAGTGTGTGTTCTCCCGCACCACGTAAGGACTCATCCGTGGCATCCCCCTCCCACCGCCGTCCGCGCGGCAAGCGGCGCGGCGTCCTGGTCCCGGCCGTCGCCGTGGCCGCCGTCGGGCTCCTCATATCGCTGGTCGTCGCCCTCACTCCCGACGACGGGTCCGACACCGTGCGGGCCACGGCCGCGTCCGCCACCGGTGTCGACGCCGACGCCCGGCCGAGCGCCTCGCCCACGGCGACCGGGCGGACACCGGAGGCGAAGCCGTCCACCGTGTCCCCGACCCCGAAGCCCTCCCCGACGACCCCGTCGGCCCGGCCCTCGCGCGGCGCCGCCCCCACGGCCACGGCCGCCCCGCGCCCGGCCTCCGGTGGGGCGCCCCTGGCGGGGCGGATCGCGCCCGGGACCTCCTACAGCGGGGTCGCCACGCACTACGACGCCGGGGACGGCGACGGCGCCTGTCTGTACGGTCCGAGCGCCGACCGCATGACCGCGGCGATGAACACCACCGACTACGAGACGTCCAAGGCGTGCGGGGCGTACGTCCTGGTCCGTGCGGCCGACGGTGCCTCCGTGACGGTCCGGATCACCAACGAGTGCCCCGCGCCCTGCGCCCCCGGACAGCTCGACCTGAGCAGGGAGGCCTTCGCGAAGCTGGCCGGGCTGTCCGCCGGGAAGATCCCGGTCACGTGGAGCCTGCTCAGCCCCGGCACCTCCGGCACCGTCTCGGTCCGCTACAAGACCGGCTCCAGCAGCCACTGGTGCGGCATCCAGGCGATCGGCCACCGCAACCCGCTGGCCCGGCTGGAGGTCGCCACCGGATCCGGATGGCAGCGGCTGACCCGGACCGAGTACAACTACTTCCTCTCCCCCGACGGCACCGGCTGCGGCGGCGAGCTGAGGCTCACCGACATCTACGGGCAGCGGCTGACCGTCGACGGCGTCCCCGTACGGCCGGACGCCGTGCAGCCGACCGGCGTCCAGTTCGCGCGGCACTGACCGCGTCCGGCCGGGGGCGGCGGTCGGGGGCGAGCGAAATACGGATGCGGTGGCTCGCCGTGTCGCGCAGGATCGAGGGTCGTCCGCCCTTCCCTCAGATCGGAGTCCGCGTGATCCGGCGCGTCACCGTCCCCACTCTCTTTCCGCCGCCCGCCTACTCCCACGCCTCCGTCGTCGAGGCGGGGACCAGGCTGGCGTTCCTCGCCGGGGCGGTTCCGCTGGACGCCGAGGGGGAGCTGGTCGGTGGGGGCGATCCGGTGCGGCAGGCCCGGCAGGTAATCGCCAATCTCGAGGAGCAGTTGCGGGCGGTGGGCTCCGGCCTGGGCCACGTCGTCGCGACGGACGTGTACGTCGTGAGCGGTGAGCCCGCGGTGCTGTCCGCCGTGTGGGACGTGGTCGAGGCGTCCGGGCTGAGTGCGGGGCCCCACTCGTCGACCCTGGTCGGTGTGGCCTGTCTCGGGTATGCCGGGCAGCTCGTGGAGATCACGGCGACGGCGGTCGTGCCGGACGGTGCCGGATCGTGACGACCGGTGACCGGACGGTGCGCCTGCGCCGGGCCCTGCTCCCCGACGCCGAGGCCGCGGCCGGTGTCCGGCTGCGGTCCTTCGCCGCCGCGCTGCCGGGCGTGGTCCGGCCCCGCTCCGACGACGAGGTGCACGGCTACTTCCGTCATGTCCTCGTGCCCCTGCGCGAGACGTGGGTGGCGGAGGCGGCGGGCGGGGACGTGGTCGGTGTGATGGTGCTGGACGGCGGGGAGCTGGACCAGCTCTACCTCGCCCCCGAGTGGCGCGGGCACGGGATCGGTGACCGGTTCGTCGCGCTGGCGAAGGAACGCAGTCCCGAAGGGCTCGCGCTGTGGACCTTCCAGGTCAACGCGCCCGCGCACCGCTTCTACGAGCGGCACGGCTTCGCGGCCGTGCGGTGGACGGACGGCTCCGGGAACGAGGAGCGGGAGCCGGACGTGCGGTACGTGTGGCGGCCGTAGGCGCCCGGACGGCGTCGCGTTCACCGTACGACGCGGTCGTGGCCCGGCGTGAGCCGAGCGGCCAGGGGCTGTCAAAGCAGGACTACCTAGATCTGCTTGCCCACCTGGAAGCCCCTGAGAGCACCCCCCTCCGGAGGGCTACCAAGGCCCCTTCCACAAGGCCGATCGAGAAGCCGGAATGCGGGCCGCTCACGCTCACTTCCGGGCCCGCCTGGACGCCGAGATCGCAGCCGGTCGCTGGTCGTAAGCACGCCAGTGCCCCGTGACCCCAGTCAGCGGTCACGGGGCACTGCCTGCTCTTCGCCCTACGCGGTGTGCCGGGAGGCGAACCCTACGAACTCCGCCCACGTCTCCGGCGTAAGGCCGACCATGGGGCCAGCCTCCTGCTTCGAGTCGCGCACATACAGGGCGCCGCTCCCCATAGCCACCTCGACGCACTGGCCGCCATCGCCAGCGCTGTAACTGCTCTTGAACCACGCCAAGTCATCGACGTGGGGCCTGGCCTTGTCCCCGCTCATCTCTCTCCCAGCAACTTTTCGATCAACGCCAGCGAGTCTGTCGGAGTGAGGGCCTGCGCGCGAAGGATCCCGTACGTGCGCTCAAGACCTCGTACCTTCTGACGCTCTGTGTGGACACGGCTGTCGCCTTGGACCTCCGTGTAGGCGATCCTCCGCTCATCCCTGGTCTCCATCAAGGTGAACGGGCCAGCCAGTCCCGCGTGTTCCTGGCGAGAGAGTGGCATCACCTGAATCACCACGTTGCGCTTCTCCGCGATCAGCATGAGGTGCTCCAGCTGTCCCCGCCAGGTCGCCTTGCCGCCGATCGGGCGGAGCAGGACGCTCTCCTCGATCACGAAGCCGAGGTGCGGCGTGGGACGCTTGGTGAAGATCTCCTGCCGTGCCAGTCGCGCGGCAACACGCTCCTCGATGATCGCCTCGTCCAAGAGCGGCTGCCACATGGCGAACACCGCTCGGGCGTACTCCTCCGTCTGAAGTAGGCCGTTGACCAGGTGGGTGTCGTACAGGTGGATCTCAACCGCCTCACCCTCCAACCTGGCCGCATCCCGAAAGAACGCCGGATACCGAGCCCTCGCCACCTCCTCCTTCCCCGCCCTCAACAACCCACCCGCGTCCAGCAGTTCATCCGCACCGTCGATGAACTTCGGCGGCGGGATCCGCCTCCCCTGCTCGAAGCTGGCGATGGTCGACGCGGAGTACCCCACCCTGCTCCCCAGGGTCGCCCTGTCCAGCCCCGCCCGCTCCCTGCACAGCTTCAACTGCCGTCCGAAGACGTGCAGGATGCCCGCGCCGGCCTCCTGCTCCTGCCCGTCCACCTGCTGCCGCTGTTCCTCCACGCCCGGCACCTCCCGTACGTACTCACCGCCGAACACCCCGCACTCTGATCGCGCACGCGGCCAACCCGCCCCGCGGAGCCCCCGTCACGGTCCACCCCGTGTACAAGGCCTACGACATCGGCGTACAGCAACCGCCGGTCAGCGCGTCACGCCTGTTCAACGTTACGCACAGTTCGCCACCGTTACCCCATGAAGTCGGCGACTCCCCCGCAAAGGCGTACGCCCCGCCCGACCCGCACGTTCGCCATGCAGTTCACCTCGACCCCGCGAGGCGCCCGCCTGGCCCGCCGGCCGGTCTCGCACCGCCTGCACGCCTGGGGCCACCCCTACACCTCACCGGTGAACGAGACGCTCACCCTGATCGCCGCCGAACTCACCGCGAACGCGGTCCGGCACGGACACGTTCCGGGCCGCGACTTCCACCTGAGCCTCGCCGAGACCGAGGACGGCACCCTGCGCATCGACGTGTCGGACACCCGCGCGGAGCGACACCCGCCCCCCGGAACCCCGTCCCCGGACGGCGAGTCGGGCCGGGGCCTGCTCCTGGTGGACGCCCTCGCCGACGACTGGGGTGTACTGCCCCACCCCACGGGCCCCGGCAAGACCGTGTGGGCGCAGTGCGCCCCGCCTCCGGAACACCCGTGCCTACGCCACACCCACCCAGGACGCGATACCCCGCCCCCACCCTCCTGAGGGACCCGGCCAGCTGAGAGGCGTGAAGAACGCGACCACGAAGAGAACCGCGGACCCCACCAGACTGGCGAGGTACGGGTAGTAGGTCACGTCGTGTTCCGAGACCCGGTCCAGATAGTCGAGGTTCACGAATCTCACCGCCCACACGGCGAGAAAGAACCCCGCCCCGCTCAGCAACACCATGACGAGGGTGAACGGCACCACTCCCAGAATGCTCGCGTCCGATGCGAAGGCGGCCCGGACTGCCGTGACGGCGACCATGACGACGCACGGCGGGAGCGCACAGAGCACCCACGCCGGAACGATCAGGAACCACCGGGGCGGATCAAGCGCCTGCGGAGGTACCAAGTCGTACGGGGAACCGGCCGGGTATCCGAAGCGTCGGTCCGAGGCGGCGGCTCCGCCGAGGCCCAGCTCCTCGTCGGTTCTGAGCCACTGCACCGGCTCGCCCTGGATGACCTGTGCCCCGACCGCGTGACCGTCGCCGCGGCCGACCTCCTCCCCGAGCAGCCGCAGCTCCTCACGGACAGCACCGAGTTCGGCCTCCGCCCGCTCCAGCAGTCCGGAGAACTGTTCCGTGTCCTCCTGGTCCCTCGCCGGACCAGGTGACTCGGGAAGGAGGACGGCGTCCCGTTCCACCTCGCGTTCGGCGTCCCGCTCCGCCTCCCGGCGACGACGCGCCAGTTCCTCCTGCGCCTGGGCCAGCAGCGTCTCCGCCCTGGCCCGTTCCTCCTCGGCCTGCCGCATCGTCGACTGGGCGCGCATGACGCGCAGCTCGGCGTCCTTCAGCTTCTCGGCGAACTCGGCCTGCGCCTCGGCGCGCCCCTCGGCCCTGGCCCTGCGGACCTGTTCCTCCAGCTCCTGGCAGCGCGCCGCCCACTCGCCGACCGCGCGGACCAGGACCTGGACCACGACATCGGCCCGCTGACGCGCCTCGTGGGCGGTCCGGGTGTGCGCCTCGGCGATGTGGATGTGGGTCACGTACTGGTTCGCGCGGGACTGGTACACCTGCCCGTTGCCCGAGGCGCGCCCCCACGCCTCCCCGCGTCCGTGCTCCTCGCCGTCGTTCCGTCCGCTCATCGCTCGGTGATGTTGATGTCCCTGATCGCCTGGTAGATGCGGCTGTCGTCCCTCGCGTGGGCCTCCAACCGCGCCCCGCCACTGATCCGCTGTCCCTCGCCCGTCCGCCGCTGCCACCCCTCCACCAGGTCCCGCAGCTCGTCGGCGGCCTCCGGGTGTTCGCCCAGCAGCTCGACGAAGCGCGCGGTCCACCGGCCCCGCAGCGGCCCGGTGGCATCGGGCCCGTCGCCCTCGGCGGCGGCGAGCGCGGCACTCCGGGACGCCTCCAGTTCGCGCCCGACCTCGTCGACGGCCCCCGGCCGGAACCGGCGCCAGACGGTCACCACCCCGTCCCGCGTCTGCTGCCACCCCTCGGCGACGAGCAGCGCGACCAGGGACGTACCCGCCGTACCGGCCAGTGTGAGCAGAGCGGGATCCATCGCAGCCCCCCGAACGTTCGCAACGACGCCCCCACCGTAACCCAACACTCGCTGTCGGTAACGTGGTTGACGCCCACGATCGCCCTCACGACGAAGGGAGGAACCATGCCCGGTTCCTGGCGCCTGTCGGACTCCCAGCACTTCTGCCTGACCCTTTCCCGGAACAGGAGCCCGGAAGAGGTGCTCGCCCGCTACGGAGCCGACGCGAGCAGCGCCCGCCGGATGCCCGCGAAGAGCGTGCCCGACGCTCCTCCTCGGAGCACGACACTGCGCGCGGGATCGCTGGGGGAATGGTCCTTCTGCGTCGAGTTCGACTACCTCATCGGCTGCACGGCCACGGTCGTGCGCGACCTGTCGGCGGGGACGGAGACACTGGTCCTGTTCCGGACGGCGAAGGCACTGGAGGTGTTCCGTTACGTGGTCGACGGGCGCGTCGTCGAGCAGTTCGAGCCCGGCTACCCGCCCAGCGCCCGCGGCCGGAGCGCGCACGGGTTCGCCCGCAGGACGGAGACGCTCGTCTCCGCCGGAACGACCCGGAGGGCAGTGGGCCTGGAGGTCATGGCCCAACACACCGGCCACGAACTCACCACGGACGTACTCCGCGGCCCCCTGCTCACCGCGGTCGTCGACGAGCCCGACCACGCCGCTCTCCACCACCCGGACCCGCCACTGCTGTATCCCGACGAGCCCCCGGGAAGCCCCCGGCCCCTGGGCCGCCGGCTGGGCCACCTGCTGCAACCGCCCTACTAACGCGTTGCACACGGCCCGATGATGATCGACGCCGAGTGATCGGCCGTCCGCCCCGCTCTCCCCGTCGGGCAGAACCGGCACCGACATCTCGGCGTGGAGCACGTCAGCCGGCGTCGGGCGGCGCGAGCCGTTCGGCCGCGCGGACGGCGCGGCCGTAGGTGTACGACCAGATGACGAAGACCGCCCAGCAGTGGATCGACGGCACCCACGACGACCACGGCTTCGTGGGCGAGGCCGGCGACGAGAGCGCCGACGCCCCCGTGCCGCGGTACCCCGTTACGGGGGTCTCGCGGGCGGGCTGCGGTGTGCGGTTCGGGGCGGGGTGGCATCGTTCCCTGTCCTGACCGGGGTCTTCTCCGAGGTGTGGCCGGAACTCGACCAGGTCGAATCCGGCGCTGCGGCAGCGTGTTCGCGCCATATGCGCTCCGGTGGGAGATCGCTCGCGGGTCCTGTACGCAACAGAAGTGACGGGAGGTGGAGCCGTCCGGCCTCCGGGGACTCGGCGGCCGGACGGCTCCCCTGTCGTACGGAATCGGTTCACCTGTGGTTTCCCGCCGGACGGGAGGGGCCGACCGGTGTCGGAAACCCCGGTCGATTCGTTCACGGTCGCGACAGTGATCCACCGGTCCGCGACCGGAGGTCGAACAGGCGGACTCCCTCCCTGTTGACCGGACAGGAGCGGGACGTTTCAATACCCGAAGCGTCATGCGCGCTTGTTCGCCCCCGCGCCCCCAGGAAATACTCGCCCGCATTGCTGCCCTTCCGGTCGATTATTTCCCGGACGCCGGTGTTCCGGTTATTCGGCCACAAGGTACGTGCACCGCCGTGATGCAGAGTTGTGCTCGCACCCGTCCCCGTGACGTCGTGTGCCGACCTCGTCTCTTCATGTCCGGGGTGCGCGTCCTCGAAATGGAGGAGTTATGAGAGCAGAGGATTCCAGACGCTATCTCGCCTATCTGGCGACCATCGCCGCCGGGCTGAGCACACCTGTGTTCGTGAGCGGAGCGGCCCAGGCCGCCACCGATTCCGCGCACACGGTCACCGTCTCCGACTCGGCGCGCACCGCGCTCGCCGCCCAGGCGGCCGAGTCGGATCGGGAGGCACTGTCCGCCGACGGTCTGTTCCTGGAGCACAACCAGACTTACAACGAGGTCTACAACGAAGTGATCAATCCCCCGTACCTGCAACGGGTCCAGCCGTATCTCCAGAGCATCACCCCCGGCCCGCCCGACCGGACGTCCGCTGCCGCACCACTGAGTCGGATCCTCGACGAACTGGCCTGACGACCCCTCCCGGCGCACCCTCGTCGGCTCCAGCCGGATGTGGACCGCACCCATGGGCCCGCATCCGGCGTCCCCGCAGTTCCCGAGTTCCGCAGGACCCAGGAGAACCGGTATGACACAGGAACCTTCCAGACAGGTCCAGTTCGTCACCAAGATATCCAAGTTCTGCAATCTCAGATGCGCCTACTGCTACGAATTCGCCGAGCTCGGGCAGCGTGAGCGGATGACACTGGAACAACTGCGCCAGATGTACACGCACATGCGCGACTACTACGTCCAGAAGGATCAGGAAGACGGGATCCGGACACATCTCCACATCGTCTGGCACGGCGGCGAGCCACTGATGATCGAGCCGGATTACTACTGGCGCACCCTGGACGACCAGCGCACGATCTTCGGGGACTCCCTGCGGACAAGCAACACCGTGCAGACCAATCTCACCGTCCTCGACGACGAACGGATCCGGCTGCTCCGGGACGGATTCGACAACGTCGGCGTCTCTCTGGACCTTTTCAGCGGACTGCGTGTCAACATCGCCGGCCGGGACCAGCAGAAAAAGGTCGTGACCCATATGGAGCGCCTGCGCTCCGAAGGCATCCCGTTCGGTTGCATCACCGTGCTGACCAGGAAGAACCTGGCCCGCGTGAAGGACACCTTCTCCTTCTACGAGAGGGCGGGGATAGGATTCCGGGTACTACCGCTCTTCGAAGGGGCCTACGCCGACCAGCACGAGGCGTACGACATCACCGTGCCGGAGATCGTCTCCGCCCTGAACCAGATCGCCGACCTCTGGCTGACCAGCGACAACCCCGTACAGGTGTCCCCGCTGGACTACCAGCTGCAGATCGTGCTGCGCCACCTCGACCCCGAGGCGCCGCGCTCCTACTTCAACCAGCGTGAATGGCTGCCGGTGATCGTCGTGAACACCCCCGGGGACATCTACGCCTACGGTGATCCGTACGAGGACCCCCAGGCCTCACTGGGCAACATCTTCACCACCCCGCTCGGGGAACTGCTCTCCGGCCCGCGCTTCGACGCGTCCGCCCGCGCGGCCGAGGTCCGGATAGCCGCGAACTGTCTGAACTGCAAGTACTTCGGAGCCTGTTCGGGCGCGGCGATCGCGAACAACCGGGACAACGTGCACACGGTGGTCGACGGGATCGGCGTCTGCGACGTCGACCGGGCCGTGCTGGAGCACATCGAGAACCGGCTGCGCGCCGGTGACGTCCTGGACCACAACGGACGCGTCAAAGCCGTCACCGCTCCCGCCGTCGATCCCGTCTCCTGACGCCGGTGGAAGCGGGCGAGGGGGACGCGCGCCGACAGCCCCACGAGAGCTTCACCGTCACGGTCACCGCGGCGGACGGCCCGCGGGCACACGTGCCCGACCCGCCGTTCGACGACTCGGCACCGCTGCTCGCCGTCACCCTGGAGACCATGCCGGGTGGCGGCGGGCAGGCGCGCCTGCCGTTCCTGCACCTGGACCTGACGGGCCGGCCCGGTGCCGAGACCGTCGTCCGGGGACTGCGCCGGGCGGAAACGGTCCTGAACAAAGCACTGTCGCTGTTCGTCCACAGCTCCGGCAACGGCTACGTCGGAATCACCGTCACGGAGAGAACCCCGCCGACCGGAAACGAGTCCGACAGGGAGAGCGGCCCTGGGCAGCGCGTTCTGCGGGTGGCGGTCGACCCGGTCCTGCACGCGGTGGGCCTCGCGGCCGCCGTCCGCAGCGGACGGCTGGTGATGGTGCACCACTGGTCGTCCACCGAAGGCGTCCGCCGCCGGGCGCTGCTTCCGGTGGACGTGGACCGCGAGACGCTCGAACGGATCGTCCGGGCAGCGCTCACGCACCCGCGCTCCGTCCGGGTCGGCCTCCTCGGCGGGTACGAGCGGAGCGGGATCTGACCACCCGCCCCGGCCGGAAGGCCGCAGAGGCGGACGCGGCCAGGAACCGGGCAGGCCCCGCCGTGCCTTGTTCCGCCGCCGCGTCCGACCACACACCGCGACGCCGCCTCAGATGGTCGGGGTGTCGTCAACGACCGGCCGGTGAATCTCGACGACCGGCTTCCACCAGGTCCCGCAGCTCGTCGGCGGCCTCCGGGTGTTCGCCCAGCAGCTCGACGAAGCGCGCGGTCCACCGGCCCCGCAGCGGCCCGGTGGCATCGGGCCCGTCGCCCTCGGCGGCGGCGAGCGCGGCACTCCGGGACGCCTCCAGTTCGCGCCCGACCTCGTCGACGGCGAGCGGCCGGAACCGGCGCCAGACGGTCACCACCCCGTCCCGCGTCTGCTGCCACCCATCGGCGACGAGCAGCGCGACCAGGGACGTACCCGCCGTACCGGCCGGTGTGAGCAGAGCGGGATCCATCGCAGCCCCCCGAACGTTCGCAACGACGCCCCCACCGTAACCCAACACTCGCTGTCCGTGACGGTGCCGGCGCCCACGACCGCCGTCACGACGAAGGGGCCGGCGCGAGCCGTTCGGCCGCGCAGGTGGCGCGGCCGTAGGTGCCCGACGCGGTGGCGCTCTGGACGTGGGCGCCGCGGACGGCGAGGGCGCAGCGCGCCCGTCCGCCCTCGCCGTCGAGGACGATGCCGATGGTGGGCGGCTGGCCCAGCGGCACCTGGACGGTCTTCTCCCAGGGCAGCTCGACGTCCTTCTCCACGGTCGCCCTGCCCTCCTCGCTGCGGGCGAGGTAGCTGACGTCGACGTTGCCCTCGCCGGTGATCCGGTACGTCACGGCGGCCGTCGGCGTCTTGGGCCGCTCCGGGGCGGGGTCGCCCTCGGTGCCGAGGACGCCGTACAGGACGAAGCCGAGGCAGGCGACGAGGATCGCGCCGGCGGTGAGGAGGCCCGCCCGGTCGCCGCCCCGGCGCTTGTCGGCCGATGCGCCGGCCGGGGCGTCCTTTTCCGTTGTTTCCGCCGTGCTTTCGGTCGTTGACATGGGTCCGGCTTTCGTCGGGCGCAATTTCCGCGCGTGCTTCCGGTACGGAACCGGGCGGTTATACACCATGCGGAATACGCGGCGCCACCGAGAAGACAAACGGGGGCGAAGCGACTGCGTTCAGGGGCTTCAACGGCCCCAAATGTCCCATCGCTTGACATGCCGTCAGTCAATTGATCAATAATCCGGCCGCCGTTCGGAATTCTCCGCAACGGCTCGTTCGGCGTGCCCATTTCGCGTTCGGCGGGACAGGCCGCCGATGTCGAAAGGTCATGACGTGAAGGTGCCGTACAGGAGATATCTCTCCTGTCTGGTGGTGGCGGCGACAGCGGGAACGCTCTTGCCGCAGGTCGCGTACGCGGCCCCGCCGTCGGAGCCCGGAAAGGGCGATGAAAAGGGGTTCTTCGACAGCGTCACCGACTGGTTCGGGGACGACGACGAGAAGAACCCCGACCCCCCGTCGTACGGTGAGCGTGGAATCGCGGACCGGCAGAAACTGCCCAAGGGAAAGAACGCGCCGAAGGCGAAGCGGGTCGAGGAACTGACCGGCCGGCGGACGGCGAACGCCCGGTACTGGCGGATGTCCGACGGCCGTACCGAGGTGGAGCTGTCGGCGGTGCCGACGTCCTACCGGGACGGTACGGGCAGGAAGGCCGCGTGGAAGCCGATCGACACGTCGGTCGAGGCGTCGGAGGCGAAGGGCTTCGACTTCGCGAACACGACGAACACGCTGCACAGCCGGTTCGGTTCGGACGCCGGGAAGCTGCTGCGGGTGGAGGCCGGCGAGGGCCGGTCGGTGACGATGGGCCTGACCGGCGCGGACGCGCTGAAGCCGACGGCCGAGGGCAGCACGGTCACGTACAAGGACGCGATCGACGGCGCGGACCTCGCCTACGAGGTGGGCGCCGGGCGCGTCAAGGAGAACATCGTCCTGGACGAACGGCCTTCCGGGCCGGTGAAGTTCACGTTCACCCTGGACGTGGACGGGCTCACGCCGAAGCAGGGCGAGGACGGTTCGGTCCGCTTCTTCGGCGAGTCCGCCGACCCCGTGCTGGTGATCCCGGCCGGGTTCATGACGGACTCGAAGAAGGACGCCTCGTCGCCGTACGGCACCAAGTACAGCACCGAGGTGGAGCAGCGGCTCGCCAAGGCCGGGGACGGCTGGACGCTGACCGTCACACCGGACGCGAAGTGGCTGGCCGCGAAGGAACGCCAGTACCCCGTCACGGTCGACCCGACGATCGAGATCGCGCCGACGCCGACGACGGCGCAGGACGTGATGATCTCCTCGGACGGCCCGGCGTCGAACTACGACGACAACTGGCGGCTGTCGGTCGGCAACACCAGCACCGGCTCCTCGCGCGCCCTGCTGCGGTTCCCGCTGTCCCAGATACCGGCCGGGACGCGCGTGGACTCGGCGGACCTGAAGCTGTACTACGACCAGACGCACACCACCTCCGGTGACGAGGTGCGCCTGGAGGCGCACCGGGCCACCCAGGAGTGGAGCGAGGCGACGGCCACCTGGGACAACGCCCAGGGCATCACCGGTGAGCTGTCCGGCACGTCCGTCGTCGTCGACGACGGGGACACGGGCCGCACCGCGGCGGTGGGCTCGTGGCCGGCGTCGGGGAACACCACGTACACGCAGCACGCGGTCAACCGGGACTACCTGTACAACAAGGACGCGGTGGCGGGTGACACGTACACCTGGCAGCCGAGCCTGCCGGAGGACGGCACCTACCAGGTCGACGTGCACAGCGTGCCCGCCGTCGACCGGGCGACCAACGCGCCGTACACGGTGACGTACTCCGGCGGGGCGAAGCAGTACACCGTCGACCAGAGCGCCGGCACCGGCGGGGTGTGGAAGCCGCTGGGCTCGCACCCGTTCAAGGCGGGCACGGTCGGCAAGGTCGTCCTGGGTGACGCGCCGGCCTCGACGTCCACCGCGGTCGTCGCGGACGCCGTGCGCTTCACCAAGGGCGGGACCGTCACCAAGAAGCCGGGCGAGGTGAGCACCTGGCACTCGTTCCCGGTGACGAAGACCGTCCAGCAGTGGATCGACGGCACCTACGACAACCACGGCTTCGTGGTCAAGGCAGGCGACGAGAGCGCCGGCGCCCCCAAGGGCGGGCCCCGCTACGAGGGCAGCGAGTTCGGCTACGGCGGCGAGAGCGCCAACTACCCGCGCCTGGTGCTGACCTTCGGGCGGCAGGGCGTGGCCCTCGACTCCCCGTCCGTGATCCACGCGACGGGCGCGGAGCTGCACTGGCCCGACTACCAGGACCCGGACACCGGCTCCACCGGTGACGACCTGGCCGAGTACCAGGTCCACCGCTCCGTCTACCAGTCGTTCACGCCGTCGGCGGCGACGCTGGTGGCCCCCGTGGACGGGTCGGCGAACGCCTTCACCGACACCACGGCGGTGCCCACCCCGGCGGACAGCGCCGACCCGTTCGGCCGCGCCTACTACTACATGGTCGCGGTGAAGACGAAGGACGGGCAGGTCATCGGCTCGCCCACCCAGCTCGTACGGCTGCCGAAGGCGGGCCGCACCACGAAGGTGATCACGGCCGGCCAGGACACCAGCCTCTCCTCGGCGCAGCCGACGGCCGCCCACGACACGTTCGACGAGTACGGGCCGCAGCCGTGGCTGACGGTCGGCAACAACTCCACCACCTACGGCGACACCCGCGCCCTGCTGGACTTCGGCGACCTCGGGGTCCCCGCGTCCTCGCGCGTCCTCCAGGCCACCGTCCGCCTCTGGGGCACCCAGTCGACGCGGAGCGCCGAGGGAGCGGTCTACGAACTGCGCCCCCTCACCCGGGACTTCGACGAGAGCGCGACCTGGAACAAGGCCACCTCCGCCACCGCCTGGACCACGCCCGGCGGTGACCTCGGCGCGGTGGTCTCCGACGTCGGCGCGATGAGCAACGACCCGGCCCGCCACGACTGGGACGTCACCTCCCTCGCCCAGGGCTGGGTGACCGACCCGGCCGCCGCGCACGGGGTCGCCATCAGGACGGCCGACGAGACGGCCGCGCAGGAACGCTCGGTCTTCCTGTCCTCGGAGGCGCCCGAGCAGCGGCTGCGGCCCAAGCTCGTCGTCACCTACGTGGACGAGACCCCGGAGTCGACGTACTACGCGCCGGGCACACCGGCCCGGATGACGCCCAACTCCGCCTACACCGTCGACGTCACCCTCACCAACACCACCGACCAGCCGTGGACGCCGGCCGGTCACGAGCTGACCTACCGGTGGTCCCTGCCGGACGGCACGGACGCCACCACCGGCGGCAACCAGGTCCGCACGGCGCTGCCGAACGACCTCGCCCCCGGCGCCTCCGTCACCCTCCCCGCGCAGGTCAGGACGCCGATCAACTCCGACTCCGGCAACAAGCGCACCGAGTACGCGCTGACCTGGGAGGTCCAGGACGCGGCCGGTACGGCGGCGGAGGTCACCGGCCTCACCCAGAACGTGGCCGTGGAGGACCCGACCTCCAACCAGCTCGGCCTGGAGAAGTTCTACTCCTACACCGGCAAGAACACCGGCGCCGGCTCCACGGTGATGAACAACCTGGCGGCCGGCAACAGCGTGTGGCAGTACAACGCGTTCACCAACCCCGGCCGGGGTCTGAACACGTTCTTCCGGGTGGCGTACAACTCGCTGGACACCTCGGACACGGTCTCCGGGCACGGCTGGTCGTTCCAGTCGTCGGGCCCGGTCCGGCTGGGCGCGCCGCTGGACCTCCACCCCAACCCGCACCCCACCGAGATCCGCCTCCCGGACGGCGACGGCACCACGCACGTCTTCCGCAAGCAGGACGACGGCACGTGGAAGGCCCCCGCGGGCGTCCACTACCAGGTGTCGATGAAGCCGGGCCTGGACTGCACCCCGGCCAAGGACCCCGTCCCGGACGCCTGGACGCTCACCCGCCCCGACGGCACCCGCTTCCTCTTCGGCTGCGACGGCTACCTGACGTCCGCGGTCGACAAGAACGGCAACACGCAGACGTTCACGTACGAGGAACGCAAGTCCAACAACAAGCCGACCAAGTTCCTCCGGTACATCACCGACCCGGCCGGCCGGCAGTCGCTCACCGTCGACTACTACGACAAGGCCGAGGCGGCCGGCCCGAAGATCGAGGACCACATCCAGTCGGTCACCGACATCTCGGGCCGCAAGCTCACGTTCGAGTACTCGGACAAGGGCCTGATGACGAAGATGACCGACGGCGCGGGCTCGGACCGGCCGAAGGTCTTCGCCTTCACGTACGACGCCACACAGGGCAACAAGAACGTCAAACTGGTCCAGGTCGACGACCCGCGCGGCAACGCCACGAAGCTGGCGTACAACGAGCCGTCCGCCGGTGACGACCCGAAGTACCACTGGTGGACCAAGACCATCACCGACCGGCTGGACGGGCCGACCGGGTTCACGTACGCGGCGAACACGGCGAACACGAAGTTCACCGACGCCCAGGTGACGGACGCCGAGTCGCACACCACCTCCTACGTGGCGGACGACTTCGGCCGCCCGGTCCAGACGACCAACGCCAAGTCCCAGACCACGAAGATGAGCTGGGACGCGGACAACAACGTCACCTACCTGGAAGAAGCCAACGGCGCCAGGACGGCGTACTGCTACGACCAGAAGACCGGCTACCCGCTCTGGTCGCGCGACGCCGAGAACAACAAGTCCGGTGTCCCGGACGCCTCGGACTGCGCTCCGGGCACCTACCCGGCCGACGCGCAGCGGTACGGCTACCAGACCCGCGCCGACGGCTACGCCGCCGACCTGTCCACCAAGACCTCCCCGGAGGGCCGTGAGTGGCGGTTCGGCTATGACGCCTTCGGCAACCTGAAGACGGTCACCGACCCCAAGGGCGTCTCGACGGCGACGGCGGACGACTACACCACGACGTACGAGTACGACTCCTACGGCCGGCTCACCAAGGCGACCGACGCCAACGGCAACCCGACGACCTACTCCGGCTTCGGCGCCAACGGTTACCCCAGTCGCATCACCGACGCGCTGAACAACCCGACGGACTTCGTCTACGACGACCGCGGCCAGGTCACCAAGGTCACCGACGCCAACGAGAAGGTGACCACGCAGACCTACGACGTCTACGGACGCCCGCTGGTCAGCACGGTGCCGAAGAAGCAGGCCGTCGGCGAGCTGATCACCACTCCGGCACCGGAGTACGACGCCAACGACAACGTCACCAAGTCGACGTCGCCCAACGGTGCCGTGTCCACGGCGGTGTACGACGACGCGGACCAGGTCGTCTCGGCGACCGCTCCGGCGAACAACCTCACGGACCCGCGCACCACGACGTACACCTACGACCGGGTCGGCCACCTGAAGACGACGACGGAGCCCAAGGGCACGGCGACGACGACGGACACGACCGACTACGTCACCACCAACCACTACAACGAGGTCTACCAGCTCGCCTCCGTGGTGAACTCGGCGGGCCAGAAGGTCGGTTACGAGTACGACGACGTCGGCAACGTGGTCACGGTCATCGACCCCAAGAAGAACGCGACCGCGGACACGACCGACTACACCACCAAGACGGCCTACGACCTGAACCACCGGGTCACCGCCGTCACGGACGCGGCCGGCAAGACGACGAAGACGTCCTACGACAAGGACTCGCTGGTCGTCTCCACCACGGACGCGGAGAACAACACCGTGACCGTCACCTACGACGAGCGCGGCAAGCAGACCGAGGTCACGGTCCCGTACGAGGGCACCACGACACGGTCGACGAAGTACGAGTACGACCAGATCGGCAATGTCACCAAGGTGATCAGCCCGCGGGCTGTCGCGGCCGGTACGACCACGGCGTTCACCTCGCGCACCGAGTACGACGCGATGAACCGTCCGGTGAAGCAGTACCAGCCGTACGACCCGGCGGACTCCCGCTACAACGACCCGAACGTCTACACAGAGACCGTGTACGACAAGGTCGGCATGGTGGCGAAGACCTCGCTGCCGCCGTCGGAGGGTGAGACGGTCCGCAACGACACGACCTACTCGTACTTCGACAACGGCTGGGTGGAGTCCTCCACCGATCCGTGGGACATCTCAACCGCCTACGGCTACAACGACGTCGGCCAGCAGACCAAGCGCACGCTGACGTCGGCGGGCGGTTCCTCCAACCGCACGATGACGTGGTCGTACTACCCGGACGGCTCGGTGAAGTCCCGCTCGGACGACGGTGTGCCCGTCGGTCTGTCGGTGGCGCTCGTCGACAACTCCGACACCCAGAACACCGCCGCGACCGGCAACTGGACGAAGGGATCGGCCACCGGCCAGCACGGCTACGACCACCGCACCCACGCGGCGGGCACCGGCACGGACGCGTTCACCTGGACGCTGAACGTCCCGAAGGACGGCACCTACACGGCGTACGTGAAGCTCCCGAAGGTCACCGGGGCCGCGACCACCGCGAAGTACACGGTCACCCACTCCACGGGCACGGCGGACAAGGTCATCGACCAGAACGCCGCCGCCAACCAGGGCAGCTGGGTATCGCTGGGCTCCTATGCCTTCAAGCAGGGCAACGCGTCCAAGCTCCAGCTCTTCCAGAACAGCGGCGGCACCGTGGTGGCCGACGGTGTGAAGCTCGTCCGCAGCACCGCCGGTGAGCCGGCGGACACGGAGAAGAACGACTTCGCCTACACCTACGACCTCAACGGCAACCTGACCAAGATCGACGACACGTCGTCGACGGCGGAGATCGACGCCTACACGGTCACCTACACCGGCCTCAACCAGGTCCAGAAGGTCACCGAGGCGCTCGCCGGGACCGAGAAGAAGACCACGTCGTACACCTACGACGCCAACGGCCAACCCGAGACCGTCACCCATCCCGACCAGTTCTCCAGGTACACCTACGACCTGCGCGAGCTGGTCAAGACGGTGTCGGTCGGCAAGACGGCCACGGACGCCTCGCCGAAGGTCACGTCGTACGCGTACACCGACCGCGGTCTGAAACTGAAGGAGACCAAGGCCAACGGCAACACCGTCGACTACACCTATTACCGGAACGCGGCCCTGAAGTCGACGACCGAGAAGAAGTCCAACGGCACCCTCGTCTCCTCCCACACCTACGCCTACGACGCCAACGGCAACAAGGCGCAGGACGTGGCGAAGAAGATGAACGCCGACAGCCACACGGCCTACCTCGAGTCGACCACGAACTTCGGCTACGACCCGGCCGACCGGCTGAAGGAATCGGTCAAGACGGGCAACGGCGCGGGGACGGAGACGTACGTCCACGACGCGAACGCCAATGTCATCACCCAGACCGTCGACGGCACCACGAGCACCTTCGACTACGACCGCAACCGCTTGCTGAGCGCCACCGCCGGCGGCTCGACGGCGAACTACAACTACGACCCGTTCGGTCGGCAGGAGTCGGTGACCTCGGGCAACCAGGTCGTCGAGCGGAGCGTGTACGACGGCTTCGACCACGTCATCGAGTCCCAGAAGATGGACGACGGCGGCGCGCTGAAGACGACGAAGTACACCTTCGACCCGCTGGACCGCACCGCGTCCAAGACCGCGGACGGCAAGACCACCGACTTCACCTACCTCGGCATGTCCGACGAGGTGCTGAACGAGGAGGTCTCCGGTGCGCTGACCAAGTCGTACCAGTACAGCCCGTGGGGTGAGCGCCTGTCCCAGGTCAAGCACAACACGGACGGTACGGCCGAGGACGGCTACTACGGCTACAACAGCCACACCGACGTCGAGACGGTGACCGACCAGAACGGTGACACCAAGGCGACCTACGGGTACACCGCCTACGGCAAGGACGACGAGTCCGAGTTCACCGGCGTCGACAAGCCCGACGCGGGCGACCCGACGAAGGAGGCGTACAACCCCTACCGCTTCAACGCCAAGCGCTGGGACGCCCAGTCCGGCACCTACGACATGGGCTTCCGCAACTACAGCCCGGGGCTGAACCGCTTCACCAGCCGGGACATGTACAACGGCGCCCTCGCCGACATGGGCCTGGGCATGGATCCGTTCACCGGCAACCGGTACGCGTTCGCGGGCGGCAACCCGTCCTCGTTCGTCGAGTACGACGGTCACCGTCCGGTCGAGTGCAACGAGTCCGGCTACACCTGCCGGATGAACGACGCGGGTGGCTGGGACGTCGGCTACGAGGGTCCCTCGACCCCCGCGGCCGACTCGACGCTGGTCACCATCGGCGCCGGATGCCCGCCGGCGTGCAGCACGTCCACCAAGCAGCTGACCGTGGAACACCTGCTGCTGATGGGGCTGTCCGACGACTACGGGACCGAGAAGGATCTCGACGTCTGGAGCAACTGGGACGCGATCGCCCAGCTCCCGGACTTCATCTTCGGCGGTGTCAAGGAGGACCAGAACAAGCACAAGGGCGCCTTCGTCGAGGCGTACGGTGACACCCTCACCGCCGCCGCGGCCAAGTACGACATTCCCGCCACCCTGCTGGCGGGCGTGGCCTACGAGGAGGTGTCCGGCGACCCGCCGGTCTTCGACCTCGGGGGCAGCCTGCTGAACGGCGACGACGCGTCCTTCGGCAACCTCAGCATGCAGATCGATCTCGGGGCGGAACTGCTCGGATACGATCCGCAGGACCTCACCGGGTACCAGCGCAGCGAGATCCGGGGGTCGCTCGAGGACAACGTCCAGAACATCTTCATGGCCGCCAGGTATCTGTCCCAGGGCCGGGACACGATCGCCCCCGGTACCGGTGCCGCCGACTTCACGGCCGGTGACATCGAGAACGTGGGTGCCTGGTACAAGGGCGGGGAGTCCTACTGGGCCACCGACCCGGGAGCGCGCTCCTACGGCGGAAGAATCCTGAACAACCAGTCCATGTTGTCGGGCCTGCTCCAGTAGGTCCCGGCCCTGGGGGGGGGGGGGGGGGGGGGGGGGGGGGGGGGGGGGGGGGGGGCGGCGGGCGCGCCCCCCCCCCCGCCCGCGCCCGCGGGCCCGCGCACAACCT